>CALJOJ010000107.1 GCA_937981665.1 uncultured Rubritalea sp. | reverse complement strand
CAGCTAACACACCATCACCAGTAGCTATTCCAGTTCCTAAAGAAACTGCTGTTGAACCATCACTTGACTTCGGTGCCGGTAACGACTTCGGCGATGGCTGGGGCGGTGGCACATCTGGCGACGGCGGCGGTGGCGGCGGTGCATCATTCTTTAACCAGAAGGTTACTGCTGAGCGCATCGCATACGTCATTGACTACTCACTTTCAATGAAGGCTAAGAATAAGATTGCTCTAATGAAGGCAGAACTCTCTAAGTCAATAGGTGCTCTTCCTGATACAGTAGACTACTCACTCATCTTCTTCGCTGGTCCAGCATGGCTAGCAGGTGATACAGTAACTCAACACGGTACAAGAGAATTCACTGTTGGCTCTGGCTCCAAGAAATACGAGTGGAGCTCCACTCGCGGAGCACATGGATTCGGACCTCTTAATCAATCTGACGTCCAACAAGCTAAGTGGATCACAGCCTCAGAAGATGAGCTTAAAAAAAGCCTCAAGATCATAGAAAAGACACCAATGGTATTTGGAACTGTCTGGAGGTACCCTCTCGAAATGGCTCTCAACATGGATCCCACACCAGATGTTATTTTCTTCATGACTGATGGTCTTGCAGGCGGAGACGCCAATCAGCTAGCTGCAAAGCTCGGCGAAATAGCGAGAAGAGAAGGCATCATTATTAATACAATTGCTCTCATGGAGCCTAGAGCAAAAGAAGCTATGGGTCAACTCGCTAAAGAAACTGATGGCGTCTTCACCATGGTTGAGTCAGATGGCACTATCAAACAGATCGATATTAAATAAAATTTTATTCAATTTATAACCCGAAACCACAAAAAACTAAGTAATCAACCCAAGTAAGAAACCCAAACTCTATAACCCAAAACTCTCAGGCTGTCATTTTTTCATAAAATGGCAGCCTTTTTTTATTTCTCCCTCCTTACAGATTGCGCAGCACCAGAAGACCGATTAGCTTTTGACTATGTTCATCAGAAGAAAAAAGCTTATACCTAGAATATTTCCTATAGCTTTAGCTGCCATTCTAGCTCCACTCTCACTCATCACCCCTAGCCAGGCAGCTGAAATGCTACCCCAGTCCGCCACATTTATAGGCAAAGACAAATTCCAAAAGATCAGCCAAAAGGCAATCAACAACAACTGGCGCAAACTCAATATTGGTGACCGTATGGCTGCTATCGCTATGGAACTAGAAGGCGTACCTTACAAAGCCCACACCCTAGAGATCCACAACCATATAGAATCGCCTTCCGTAAATTTCCAAGGGCTAGACTGCTGGACATTCTTCGAGACCGTTCTCGGAATGGCTAAGATGCTAGAAACAGATAAAGCTCAATACTCCCCTAGTGACCTGCTCAACCAGATAGAGCACACTCGCTACCGTGATGGAGTCTGCAAGGGAAACTACCTCGACCGCATCCACTATCTCGCTGAATGGTACTCAGATAACGACAAGCGGAAAAACATCGATGATATCACAAAAAAATTCCCCACCACCACCATGCCAAATGTATGTAATGAAATGTCCCAGCTCTGGAAACATTATCGTTACCTAAAACACAACCCCGAGCTCCGAACCTTAATGGCACAGTCTGAGCAAAAAATGACCTCTATGAAGGTCAAAATGATACCAAAAGCAGAAGTCGCAGCCATCGAAAAAGACCTGAAAAATGGAGATATCATCGGCATCGCAAGGCATGGGAATGGTAGTTACTGCTCACACGTCGGCATCATCATTAAGGACAGTGATGGACAAGCCAGATTCATGCATGCTTCCACTACCTATAAGAAAGTAGTCGTAGATCAGACAATTTCCCAATACCTGCACAAATTCAAGAAACACGCAGGTATTCTGATCGCTCGTCCAAAATAAATGAACCTAGATTCAACTCTATTTTCAGCCTATCGAGGGAATAAATCGCCAGCTCATCACTTACACCTTAAAGAAAAGAGAAAATTCTATGCTTTATTAACGTAATATAGATTCTAGTCTCGCTTACATAATACATCACACACACTTATGATCAAAAAATTCTTCACTGTCCTCTACCTTACCATCATCAGTAGCAGTATCCCTGCACACGCACAGTTCGGCAGCGGAGACGATACAGACACACAGTCATCTCTCATCAGTAGCGCTAACTCCATTGCTCCAGGCGAGAGCTTCCATGTAGCACTTAAGCTCGCCCAGCCCAGCGGATGGCACTCCTACTACCACAATGACGGCATCGGCATCTCGCAGTCACCTAACATTAAATGGACGCTCCCTGAGGGCTATACAGCCTCAGAACTCATTTTTCCTACACCGCATCACTTTGACTCCTTCGGCTTTAATTCATACGGCTATGAAGGCACTCACTACTTCTACACTAAGATCACCGCTCCAGCAGATCTAGCTGCAGGAAATACAGCCACACTCACAGCCGATGCCTCATGGCAGATCTGTAAAGAAAACTGCCTCCAGCAAGAGAGCTCCCACACCATCAAGATCACCACCGCTACAACTACCATATCGAATCCAGCATTCGATACAGAGCTAGCAGACTATCAGAAAAAATACATCCCTGCGTCTACAGCTCCAGCAAGCTGGACAGTCTCAGCGACAGACACTGACAAGAAAATCAAAATTATAGTCAATGCTGACAAGCAGCTCCCAATTGACCTTAAATTCTATGAGTACAATGGCCAACTCGATGCACAAAAAGCTATCGATATCAGCTCACTAGGAAAGAAAGCCACCATCAAAGGTGTTTTCAACGAAGGTAATGACTTCTCATCA
>CALJOJ010000106.1 GCA_937981665.1 uncultured Rubritalea sp. | reverse complement strand
TATTGTCCAAGCCATATATTGTAAAAAGATCTGTTCCGAGGAGATGAAGTAGCGACTAGATTACTTGAACCGTAGTGAGCTGCTTGTCTCTCTCGTCCTCCCGTTGACCAGTGAGGCGGGGCGCAATCTACAAAAAAACTCGTGATTGTCAATCTATCTCTGCACCTTTTTAAATTTTATTTCCTGAACCTCTTTTGCGACCCCTTATTTTAAGTCACTTAGGGGTTAAATTTATTTTGGAAGGCACGTGACTTTAACGCAAATCCCCTCCTCCATATACGAAAAATTACAAGATTTCAGTAAATTGCAGTAGTTATCAGCTGTGAAAAATCAGCTTAATTTTAATAAATCTTGCTGAACGGACTGCACTCTGATGGTCTCGGCTCCTAGTTCATGCACCTTTTGATCTAAATCCGAGTTCTTCACCAATACGAGTATGAGCAAATTAATTCCCACACCTCTCCATCGCTCTACTAGTTCCACTCTCTTATCAGTTAGCTGATTAAATATGACAATACATGATGAGAATGAGTTCGCGTGCTTAAGAACTTGCTCAGAGAGTTGATCCCAATCTGGATCCATTTCCATTTCTAAAAGAGCTAAACGCTCGAGAAAATTTTCAGACTTTTCCGCACCTTTTCCTACGGTGAGTGCCTGTGTACCCTTATTAAGGAAAATCAAATCGAGTAAACATTCATTCGTATCTACCGCTTTAGCAAATGACGCTGCGATAGAAACGGCCTCTTCAAAACACTCAGCGTGCTCATAACTCCCGTTAGTATCCAGCACTAGCGCAAAACGTGGGAAGAATGTGTTCTCATATTCCCTAATGACGGGACTCCCTGTCCTAGCCCAGGCAGCCCAATCGATATTCTTAATCGGGTCACCAGGCCGGTAACCTCTTAAGCCCCTGAAGTCATCTGACACTCCTGACACAGCAGAATATGACCTACCTCCTGCGTGATCTCTCGCACCACCATTCAGTAACAACTCAGGCAGGTTATATCGTTTAGGCAGCACCAAAACCTCATCACATGCAGACTGCAACCTCTTTGAACCTTGCAACAGGAAAAGTGGCTCAGGCGTGATTAGCCGCATATTACGGAAAGTCAATTTACCCCTCCTCTGAGGCGTAGAGTGTAAGATCACACTTCCGCTAGATAAACCGGCAATAGTAGGCAAAATCACGGAGCTAGATACAAACTTCATCTTCTGAGAACACAGCCACATCCAGCGATAGTACGCAAACACTCTATCAAATAGATTTCTTTTCGACTCTAACGGTTCTCTTGATAAAACAAACTCACTTCGTGTCGGCCTAGAATCTGGCGGTAAATCATGTAATAGAGCTGAATTCAGCGATCTAGATTTCAAGTTCACAAGATAAACCTCATAACTAAATTCCTCACCAGCAGTAGCACAAGTCGGCAGATTTCTTTCCCTCACTTCAATTTTGACTTTTCTAAAAAAGAGCATCACGAACGAGAATAAGAGAGAGCAACTTAATAGAACCAATAGATACAATGACGCCAATTTGAGGTAGGTCACGAAGAAGGCAAAAACAATAGGAACCAACATCAGCACCATCACTCCCAATATAGTCACCCTGCTAAAAATATAGTAAGTAGTTGAGCTAGATGCCCTGTAGATGGAATAGAAAAACGATTGTAACTTAGCCGTCATCTTTCTATCAAGCAGGCACTGTGACTTCATCTAACAATTGCTGAACATACCTTCTTCCGTCCTTACCTGAATAGGTAGAATCAGCATCAAGAATTAGACGGTGCGCTATCACATCCTTAGCGCAGCTCTGAATAACATCAGGAGTTACAAACGACTTACCCTGAACAAGGCTTAAAGCTTGAGAGATCTTCATCAAAGCAATAGACGCTCTAGGACTAGCCGCTAACTTGACACCAGGCAACTCTCTGGTGGCAGAGACAAGACGGACAATATAATGCTTTAACTCATCAGAAATCTCCACATCCGCTACCTCTTGTTTCCATCTAATCACATCTTCGATTGTTACTACTGGAGACATTTCATTCACCGGATGGCCAGTAGATTGTTGGTCTGTTAGAATAGCCACCTCTTCTTCGACATCAACATAACCAAGAGAGCAACGCATAGCGAATCTATCCATCTGGGCTTCCGGCAATGGAAATGTCCCACGAAATTCAACAGGATTCTGGGTCGCTATCACAAAAAACATCTCATCAAATTCATACTTTTCGCCTTCGATAGTAGACTGCTTTTCAGCCATCACCTCTAACAAGGCACTCTGGGTTCTTGGCGATGCACGGTTGATCTCATCAGCCAGTAAAATATTAGAAAAAACAGGACCTTTTTTAAAGCTAAACTCGGCAGTACGAGGATCTAGAATAGACACACCTAGTATGTCCGACGGTAGTAAATCAGGAGTGAATTGAATACGCTGAAAAACAGCACCAGATACAGAGTTAGCCAAAGCTTTAGCTAATGTGGTCTTACCCGTACCTGGATAATCTTCTAACAGCAAATGACCATCCGCTGCCATGCAGCATAGAATATCTTTCACTAATTGGTCCTGCCCTTTAATAACAGAGCTAATTGATTGATGAAGTTTTTGCCAAGTGGTCATTATTATATTTTTTTAACGTATAGCCGTCACAAGCTACTCGCTATAGAGCTTATCGAAAGCGCCTTCATCAGTCTGTGGTTTGACAATTTCAAGCTGTTCTCGCAGATCATCTTTAGGTTCACTTAAGTCACCACTGAGAGTTAAGGTCATCCATATAAATTCACCATCTTCCTCTGTAAACACAGACTTAAACAGCTCTTTGTTCTTACCTGCTTTCACTGTGATAGGGAGACCTAATTTAATGGTTCCACTAATCATATTAACACTATCAATACTCAAATCACCTTTTAAAGACATAAAGCCTTCTTGCTTAAAATAAATGTTCTTGTACTCGGTGACTGAGGATGTGCGAGTAATCGTCAAGTGGCATTTGTCTGAGAATGAAGGGCTAGAGTATAAGTCATCTTCCACAAACTCAGTAAGAGTGTCAATAAACGGGAAATCACTCAACCTAACAGACTGCATCACCAAGTCAGAAGTCATCAAGAATGAATTTTCATCTCCTAATTTCATTTTAAATAGACCTTCACCTGACTCAACCTCACCATGGAAGAACCTCCGGGCTTTAGGTTCCAATAGACCCTTCAGATTGTAATTACGAAATTCTGTTTTAAAGTCCATGGTAGAACCTTCCTTGTACCCTGTCGTGCCATCAAGGTTCACTTCCCCATCAAATTCTAAATTTTCCAGGCCAAGGTAAATTTCAGCCTCTTGGGAACCAAAAGTCATGAGGCCATTACGAACCCTGAACTCACCAAAATTAGGGACTGTAAAATCTCCACGATCGAGACTGAACTGACCGCTCAAATCTCCCGCTTCTTCAGCGGGACGGTAACTTAAAGAACCGTTTGTAAACTTCCATAGAGAATCATCACCAAAATCTATATTAAATACTGAACACTGATATAGCGTAAAAGGATAATCAAATGGTCGCTCAGAAGAAGTATTGAAACTCGCGTTTTGATCACTCATCGCTAATTCCATCGTTCCTTCTTTCGCTCCAACAGCGCTTCCACCAAGTCCACCTACAATGAAATCTAACACTCCACAATCTGCCACCACACCATTAAGCTTAAGGCTTCTAATTACAGAGTTAGAGGCATTCCACGTGAGATCAATCTTTGACAAATCACTGGATGAGGGACTCACATCTAAGTTACCAAGCTCTACATTAGCTCCAGCGATGTTCACAATAGAATCCTTAATCGTAGCCTTAAATCTACCACCATTATAATAGCCCAGCATAACAGTGAAGCCTATCACAGAAAGAAGCAGTAGGCTAACCGCAGCTGCGATAAGAATAACCTTACGCCTCACACTTTTCTTCTCTAACTCTTTCTTAGGCTGAACAGATCTACGTTTTTTGGTCCTGACTTTAATCGCCTTTGAACCATCCGCACGAATTACCTGCTTACCATTACCTTCACCTACATCGACAGCCTGCTTACGTGCTTCACCTCTCTTGAGGTTACGCATCATTTCGTCGAGTTGTATATTATCGTTATCTCCAGCCACTATTGAATTCTATCCGCAAAGTTAATTAGGTAAGTCTAGATGAAAATCAACTATTAACGATCTCTCCAAGACTGACCTGTAGGATCCACAAGCTCTGCGCTCACAAATATAATAACTGCCTTCTTGGCTCGGCGAACTCCCTCAGACTTAAAGTATCTCCCCATGAGAGGTAAATCACCAAGTATAGGAACTTTATCCTCTATCGTTTCCACGCGCTCCTGCTTAAGACCACCTAGAACCATTGTCGCTCCATCTTGAAGAGTAACACTCGTGTTTAATGTCGTGTTCTTGAATATAGGTACAAGGATGTCATTAGGCGTCAATTCCTGAAGATTCACATTTCCGGTGATGGCATTCAATATAGGTGAGAAAACTGGGCTACCATAATCGATAAACCCATCAAATGAAACGATACTAGGATTCACTGTGAGATTAATATAATTTCTATCCTCAGAAACTGTAGGCTCAACCGAAATAGAATAACCTAACTCACGCGTCTCAAATGCTGTCGGGTGAGCCGGTGTCACTGGGGAACCAATAGTTGCATTATTAGGAAGCTCTGGTGGTTCGTACTCAGTAGGGTAAATGAAATCTCGCCCTGAGCGAAGCTCAATACGCTGACCTGCAGTACTCACGGTCGTGGATTGTTGCATTTCCGATAATCCATTTTTCTGGCTTATCGCACGCAAGATCCCTTGAAATGTTGCATCATTGATCTGACCGGTTAGAGAAAGAGGACTCGATGCTCTATCGGTAATTCCGTTGCCATCAATTCCAGCAATACGCCCATCGATAGTATTATCACTGAATGCACTATCTCCACTTCTTAGACCAGAAGTGATCGCTTCCCCAGCAATGGCATTTCCATTCACACTAGTCGACCCCGCAGTGACCAGGTCGCCATTACCCTGTGAGCCGCCGCCAATGAAATAATTATTATTATACTGACTTGGGTCGATTAACCAATCGTAACCGAGTTCATTCAAAATAGTATCATTCACCTCAATAATCGTCGTCTTGATAACTACGACGACAGATTCTCTGAGCGCCTGCCCACGAATAAACTCTTCAATAGCATCAAGCTCACGTGGTGCATTAGTTACTCGCACTGTGTTATTCGTCTTATCGTAAAATGCTGTAGCTCCTTCTACGAAACGAATCCCCATACTCTTGAGCCCCTCTACGATGCCTCGCTTAGCCTGAAGTGTAGGAGCTTCAACGAATATATCTGTAGAAACTTCAGCGCCATTAAGGTCATCTATGAAACCAAGCGGAACACGGAATGTACGTGTCTCAAGCTCATCTGTGTAAGCATCTAGTGGTCTTACCACTACTGAATACTGCTCCTGCCTCCAGTAAGTACCAGTTTGCTGAGTGATATAATCTAGAACTACTGATAGAGGTACATTACTAAGCTGCAGGTTCACACGCTTGGCCTCGATCTGCTTTCTAAAACCAGCCATTTCGTCACCGAGCCTGCTTACGACGTTAGTTCCTTTAAGTGCTGGATCCAGCTCAACGACATCAAGCTCTCTGGCCCAGACTCTCACAGCATTCAAGGCCTCCTCTAAAGTAGCATCCTCTAGCTCCGCATTAGGAACAATGATCATGTTCAACTTACTGGAAGCAACTTCTTGGATTCTATTTCCAAGCGAATCAGTCTCAACCACTCCATATTGAGTAGCAAGAGCTGGACTAGGAAGTTTACGCTCCCAAAGGGCATCCACCTCAGTCAGCATCGTAGAGCGCGTCTGATCATAAGCAGCATTATCGTACTGCTTCACCTCACGTAATACCTTCTGCATACCACGACGGGAAGCTTTGTTATAGGGATCTATTGTTAAAATTTCTTCGTAAGTAACTAATGCATCAGCGTACTGAGCCTGCAGAAAATAAGCATCGGCCTCTCTAAGAAGCTTACCCACTTTTTCTACGTCACGCGTGTGTTCAAGTTTAAGTGAAGGGCTATAACGGATAGGGTCATCCAGCTTCGCCAGCATCTTTATAGCACCTGCATTATCTGGAGCTACTCCCTCACTGAGAACGTCATTCAAGTGCTTACGAGCTATGTCGTACTGACCTGATCTTGCTAAAACTTTACCGTACTCTACTGCTGCCTGAGCATATCTTTCAGCACTTGCGTTTTTCAAACCAGAAGTAACCATCCCATTAGGAATGAGCGCAAACGCTTCTTTATATGACTCCACAGCTAGCTTGTACTGCTTCTCGTTATACGCTTTATCTCCTATGAGAAGAAGTCCATTTGCTTTATCTACATTCTGAGATCTACGCTCTATCTCTTGTTGGATAAGGGACCGATCCTGTGCTTGAACCTGAGAGTTCATAGCAAATACTACACCAAGACCCAATGCTGCGCCCTTGAAGTGAGTTCCGAAACTCTTACTAAAGTAAGATGACGATGCGGAATTTCGCTGAGTATTTTTGTGTGAGTAAAGTTTTTTGTGCATATTAACTAAGCGAATTAAGCATAAAATACCCTTCACGCTAAGCTCAAAATGATAAATTTACCTGTTTTTTATAAAAAAGCCTAAAGCAACCTCCGCAATATCAAATTCAGCAAGAAGTTATTAACAACTATTCACAAATTACCCAGATTGACTCCACCCCGACTCTAGTGCAGTCTGCCTGCTCAAGCACACGATATGGATAAGGAAAAAGAATATAAATCTGGCCCAGAGCTACAAAAGAACCGAACGGTTAAGAACGAGGAAGACTTCGCTCAGAGAGCACTCCCTCACGCCTTAGGCCCTGAGAAAAGCCTGCTGAGCTCCATGATGCAAGACCCTGAAGAATACGTCATGCTAGCGGAGGAGAAAGGACTCACTTCAGAGCACTTCTACCATCCATCGCACAAGATCATCTACCGCACCATGCTTGAGCTCTCCACTGATGGCGTAGTCATCGAGCTCGTCTCCTTCACTCAGACTCTTGCAGACCGTGAGCTGTTAGATAAGATAGGCGGTCCATCGGCTATTACAGAAATTTACACCTACTCGCCTACCGCAGCTCACTTTGAGCATCACCTCAACATCATCAAGGACAAGTACACTCTGAGAAACATCATCTCATCTTGTACAGAAGCGATCACCCGCTCATTTGAGGATCAAGAAGAAGTTCCCGCACTACTAGATGAAGTGGAACAGAAAATTTTTGCCATTCGTGAAGGCGCTGAGATAGAAGAAGCACCTACGGTAAAACAAGACGTCAAGAAGGTCATCGAAGACTTTGAGAAGTTCATGGCCGGTGGAGGCCAGCCAATGGGGATCAAGACCGGCTACAAGAAGCTCGATGAAATGTCTAACGGCCTAAAGCCTGGTGAGATGTTCGTCATCGCAGCCCGACCATCCATGGGTAAGACATCATTCGTGATGAACCTCATCGAGCACATCTGCCTAGATGCGAAGCTACCATCCATGGTATTCTCGTGTGAGATGACCTCAGCCCAGATCGTCCAGCGTCTCCTCTTTGCCCGTGCTAGGTATGCTATCACTAACTTAAGAAATGGCATAAAACCGCAGAAAGATGATCTCAAGCGCATTCAGCGCGCTGCTGCAGAGATCGCGGAGTCCAAGCTCTTTATCGATGACACCGCTGGCATCTCTATTTCCGAGCTTCGAGCGAAAGCCAGACGTAAGAAGAAAGAGGAAGACATCCAGGTCATCGCGATTGACTACCTTCAGCTCATGCGTTCCACGTCCAAGCAAGCGCAGAACTCTCGTGAACGAGAAATTGCAGAAATTTCAGCCGGTCTCAAAGGTCTCGCTAAAGAACTCGGCATCCCCATTCTCGTGCTAGCTCAGCTTAACCGTGGACCAGAAAACCGCGGGGGCTCACCGAAAATGTCTGACCTTCGTGAATCTGGATCCATCGAGCAGGACGCGGATATGGTAGGACTCCTCTACCGTACAGCCTACTATGCAGAAGATCAGGAACAACGAGATGCGGACGACGGTATCGCCGAGCTAAACATGGCGAAGAACCGTAACGGCCCCACTGGTAGTATCCCCCTCACCTTCATCAAGGAACTCATGCGCTTTGAGACCCGTGCCTTCGAGCCAGAACCGTGATAAACGTTTCTCTAACATTTTCTAACAAGTCAACATGAGCAGCATGAATATTGAAGTCAGACCACACTCAAAGTCTGGCTACGTGATGAGCCTGGATGGGGACCCAATGGAGATCCCAGCCGACTGGGCGCTCCTCCCTCCTGGCGACGCAGCCCTCAGCCGCAGGATCAAGAAAGATGGCCCCACCTGGACAGTCAAGGAGCCAAAGGGCCGCAAGCTATTCTCCCAAGGTATCTGGGCACCTACTGACAGGATAGAAATCCTACGCCAGCAGCTCGTCACCGAGAGAGAAGACCCATCGTACCAAAAGAGGCTTGATGCCGGCAGAGCACGTCGTGAGCATGAACAGGAAAAATATAAAATCACCTTCTGCCATGCCATCTTGGAGTATTTAAATTTTCACCCAGACGTAGTAGACCTCGCCACAGATATGGCGACCCGCATCACCGAGCACGCCATACCAGTAGGTAGTAATACCGTAGCTCGGACTAAAACCATACAACTAGAGCAGCGCGCTGAAGCTGCCACCATCGCATGGATGCGTCACCAGACCACCGCGTACGATAACATGCACATCCCGCGTGAGAAAGGGAAACGCCGAGAAGTAAGACGCATGCTAGCCAAGCGATCTAAGCAGATTCTAGACAGCTATCGTAATGGCGAAGTAGACCTCATGAACTGCCCACTATACTCAGCGCTAAGTTAGCCATTGTAGATAAAAAACAGTCTTGCAAGTTTGCCAGCATCAGCCACATTTCCAAGCCTATGGCTGACAAGAGATTTCAATCACTACCTGGTTTCAGAGACTTCACTCCGCAAGACTGCGCAGTGCGTAACTACCTATACAGCATCTGGCGCGGTGTCGCTTCACGTTATGGATTCTGCGAGTACGAAGCACCCATACTAGAGTCTACAGAACTCTACCTCAAGAAAGCAGGAGACGAGCTCGCCACCCAGCTATTCAGATTCGAAGATCAGGGCAAGCGTGACGTCACACTCCGCCCAGAGCTCACGGCATCACTCGCCCGCATCGTAGCTGGTAATCAGCGTGACTTACCGAAGCCTATGAAGTGGTTCGAGATAGGCCAGTGCTTCCGCTATGAGAAGCCGCAGAAAGGCAGAACCCGTGAGTTCATCCAGTTCAATGCAGACATCATCGGCGAAGCTGGCCCAGGTGCAGACGCAGAGCTCATCGCTCTCGCTATCGACACCATGCTCGCGCTTGGCTTCAGCTCAGACGACTTCATCCTACGCGCCTCAGACCGCCAGTCATGGATCACCTTCTGTAAGAATAACGACATCGAAGACACCAACGGCTTCCTCCAGATCATTGATAAAATAGAACGCGACAAGCCAGAAGTCATCGCTGACAAGCTCGCTAAATTTAACCTTACAGAAAAAACTGTTAGAGAATTTATTAATAACCCTGAGAACGCATCACCAGCATTCAAAGAGATACAGGCGAATCTAACAGCTCGTGGACTCGGCAGCTACATCGAGCTAGACCTCACCATCGTCAGAGGACTCGCCTACTACACAGGCACTGTGTTTGAAATTTTTGATACAAAGAAATCCATGCGCGCCATCGCAGGTGGTGGTCGCTATGATGATCTCATCAAGTCACTCTCTAATGGCGTAGCTGACCTCCCATGCACAGGCTTCGCCATGGGTGATGTAGTCATCAGAAACTTCATCGAAGAGACCCCACAAGCACTCATGCAGATGGAAGCCTGGCTCTCCGCTCAGAACAGCTGTGACGTCTACCTAGTCATCGCAGATGAGAGCAAGCGCCTCGACGCAGTCAAAGTACTCGCAGACCTACGCAACGCAGGTATCAAAGCAGACTGCATCATGGGTGCGCTCAAGATCAACAAGCAGTTCAAGAAAGCTGAAGAATCCGGAGCAAGACTAGCCGTCATCTTCGGCGAAGAATTCCCAGAACTCAAAGTAAAGATCCTAGAATCAAGATCAGAAGCAACCATCCACGCCAACTCCCCAGTAGTAGAAGCCATCGAAAAACTCCTCGACGGTGACGACGGACTTCTCTTGGCGTAGTTTGAGATTTTATTTTTTGAATCTCCCTTCACATAATCATGAAGACAAAGCCTAATATTAGTAAGCCCAAATAGGCCCACATCGAAACAAAAAAGCTTACCTCATCATGAAGTAAGCTTTTTTCGATTAGCACCTTCTCGTAAGAGAAAATGGCATCCCGTAGGGGATTCGAACCCCTATTGCCGCCGTGAAAGGGCGGAGTCCTAACCATTAGACGAACGGGACGCTTTAATGGTTGCGACTAGCGCGGGCGCAAAAAACCATAAAACCCAACCTAATGCAATATGTTTTTATATAAAAAGATATTTTTGTGTTTCAACGTTAACTCAACTCATGCACTGAAGACGCATAACCTATTGACCATCTAAATACGAGCACCGCTCATCATAGCACTTTCATAACCTCTCCTTTACCTCAGTGGAAACCTACGGCACTTCAAACTATTCACTCTACTTCTCTACATCACGCCCCCTGAGCGGATGATTTGCAGACAAGTCCCCTTCTTCTACCAGCCCTAGATCTAGAGCTTCTGCCATTGGCACTGGCTTGGCTTGGCAGACTTTTTGCCAGTCTTTGAAATTCCAGCGGTTCGGAAATCCCTTACACTGAAATGGCTTCACATCTTGGATCATGCAGCGATCATTTTCCAGCATGATGCACTCATCGTTCTCACGCTCAATCAGGGAAAGCCCCTTACGGCTCATACGTAACCGAGTAAATTTCTGAATAAAGTCATCTTCCTCCATCCCTAGGAACTCAGAGATCTTGAGAATTTCATCCTCCTCTATCCGCACGTCACCCGGCCATTTACAGCAGGCTGTACAGCGGTCGCATTGATACCATGTGTCAGGGTCTAACTGCGTTTTCATTATCTTACCTTATAGAGGCTAATAGTACCCGTATGTTCTCTCAGGGTAGCGGCTATACCGCTGTGCCGGCTGAGAATACTGATTACTCTGAGAATACTGTGTGTTACTAGCGTATCTTCGGCCAGAGATCTGGTCGTAGTAGCCTTTCACCTTAGCTTGGAAGCCTCTCCATTTAGCACCTGGTCTACCATTATCTAGAAGGAAGTGCGGGCAGTTCTTGTTCGGCTTACTCAGTCCACGGCGAGGCCAGTGGTAATGTGGCACAATGTTCTTCAACGGAATATTATGCTTCTTCATGAGATAAGCAGCCAGCTTAGCTGTACGCTCCAGTGTCCGAGCTCGGCTATTGCCAAGGTTCTCACACATCTCAAGCCCAAGTGAATAATTATTCCCAGGACCATTAAAGTCTGCATGCTCGCCCTGCTCATTATCTGGCAGATGCTGCACCACAACACTCTGATCAATAGAGTAATGCCAAGCTAGATAACCGATTCTATTTCCACCCACTCTCTTCGTAGCTCTTAGCTTACCGTTCTTCAATGCCTTACTATGCTGCCATGCATCCGCTGACCGGCTATAGTTCTGAGTACTATGAATAGTAATGTAGCGCGGAGTCATGCGCCTCTTGTACTTACGCGCATGTCTCCCATACGGTATATAATCACGCTTTAAATTAATCTCTCTAAACAGCTGGCTAGTGCTCATAGTAGCTCCTGATACTCCAGAGTATGTATTCAGCACTGGTTGCTCGTAAGAAACCGGCTGCTGACTTGAAGCATAATTATAAGTCGGGTAATACACAGGATCCGAGCTACAGGAAATAACCATGACAGCCATCGCTAATAGTGCTGAAATAGCAGCCACAAAAGCGAATGTAGATCTTTTGAGAAGACATTTTGAGAACATTGTGCCGTAAAGTAGCATGATAATTCTCAATTTACTAGAGTTCATTCCCATAAAAACTTCCCCCTTTTCACTCATTCTGCTATCCCATTCAGCACAACTCCTCCTCTACTTTAAAAGTCAGCATCCAAAAGGCTTGCCAACGAAAAAAGATATTCATCATGCGCTCCAGCAAGCGCTCCAGCACTCAGAGATTCAGCAGGCACTCGCCACCGCTTCATCACACTCTGAGGAGGCACCACTATGTCTCGCTGATATGGATAGACACTCAGGCCTATCCTTCATCATCGCCGCTGCTGCTCACCAGCATAGGAAATCTCAACTAGAGAAAAACACGAACGTCTGGTTCATTTCAGATCAACCTAGACTAAACCAAGGACTCCTCTCCGAGCTTCAGCTCTGGGATATTCAGGCGCAAGCACTCAGCGAAAACCGCGCCCACTCCGCAGCCACCGAGCTAGATGACCCCGAAGCTCAGGCAGATAGACTGCACTCACTCTCACTCATCAACAGCTACCAGACGGAACTCATCATCACCACTAGCCTAGACTCCCCCTGCCCCGCTCCGAAAGACATCTCCCAGCACGGCACCCAGCTAGAGACAGGAACAGAGAATGACCCAGATCAGTTAGTAAAATTGCTAGTATCTGCTGGCTTCGAGCGGGTAGACCACATACATAACCGTGGCCAGTACGCGCTCCGTGGCGGCATCCTAGATGTCTACACCTGGCAAGCTCCACTTCCTATAAGAATAGAATTTTTTGACACAGAAATAGACTCCATCCGCGAGTTCGACCTCAACACTCAGACATCTATCCGTAAGGTAGACAGCGCACAGATCCAGCTCAGCGAACTAGAAGACACCGCCACAGCCGCTGACTACATTAGAACAAATGATCTCATCATTATACTAGAGTCACAGACCGAGATCATCATCCCTGATCAAAGCAATACAAATAAAGCCAAGCAACTACGCATATCATCCGACCCCCTCGCGAAGCTAACCATCCACCCCTCACCACTAGGAGCCTTCGAGGCCGGAGACTTTGTCCTCCAGCAGAATAAACGTCACGCCTTTACCCAGCAGCTCGCAGAATGGAATACAGACAAATGGGACATCCACCTCATCTTCTCTAACAAAGGCGAGATAGAACGCTTCACAGAGCTCATGGGAGACTCTATTCTCGATGGGGTGCAGACATCATTTGGTGAGCTCACACACGGCTTCACACTCTCATCTGCTAGACTAGCAGTTATTTCTTCAGCCCAGTTATTCGGAAAATACCAGACCTCTAACAACCGCAAAAATTCTCACCTAGAACACCAGCGTAAAGCCCGCGCCCAGTCAGACATCATCGACATTGAGAAAGGCGATCTCGTAGTTCACACCGAATACGGGATTGGCAGATTTCAAGACATCAGCACAGACATCGATGGCACCGAGGAGATCAACATCCGCTATCGTGACGGAGCCATCCTCTCAGTACCTATCGACCAAGCACACCTCCTTGCCAAGTACGTAGGAATGGGCGGTAGAGCACCCACTCTATCTAAGCTAGGTGACGCTAAGTGGGCGCGCGCACGCAAGTCAGCCGAGAAGTCTATCATGGACTACGCCGCTCAGCTACTAAGACTGCAAGCAGAGCGTCAAGTCAGCAAGACAGAAGGTCACCCGCCGGACACCAAGTGGATGTGGGAATTTGAAAACTCCTTCCGCTACACCGAGACCCCTGACCAGCTCACCGCCATCCAAGACGCAAAAGCTGACATGGAATGCCCTAAGCCGATGGACAGACTCATCTGTGGTGACGTAGGATTTGGAAAAACTGAAGTCGCCATCCGTGCCGCGTTCAAGGCCGTCACCAGCGGTAAGCAAGCAGCTATCCTCGTACCCACCACTGTCCTCGCTGAGCAGCACTGGCGCACCTTCCGAGAGCGCATGAGTGATTACCCAGTGCGGATAGAGCTATTAAACCGCTTCCGTAAACCCACCGAAGTCCGCTCCACTTTAAAAGGACTCGCAGATGGATCAGTAGACATCGTCATCGGTACCCACAGACTAGTTTCCAACGATGTAGAATTTCATAATCTAGGCGTCGCAGTCATCGATGAAGAACAGCGCTTCGGAGTGAAACATAAGGAAAAATTTAAAGAACTCTTCGCTGGTATCGACCTCCTCACACTCTCCGCCACACCTATTCCACGCACCCTATACCTCGCGCTAATGGGCACCAGAGACATGTCCACCATCGATACAGCTCCGCCGAACAAAGTACCCGTTCAGACCTCTATCTGTGGATATGATGAGCGCATCATCCGTACTGCCATCACCCGTGAGATAGACCGTGGAGGCCAGGTCTTCTTCCTGCATAACCGCGTCCAGACCATCGAGATCATGCGGGATAAGATTCAAGCCCTCGTACCAAACGCTAAAATAGTCATCGGTCACGGACAAATGGACAAAGACGAACTCGAGCAAGTCATGCGTAGCTTTGTCAATGGTGAAGCAGACATCCTACTAGCCACCACCATCATCGAAAGCGGCATCGACATCCCGAACGCCAACACCATCATCATCGACCGTGCAGACCGCTTCGGACTCGCAGACCTCTACCAGCTTCGTGGTCGCGTAGGTCGCGGCGGGACCAATGCCTACGCCATTCTACTCATCCCACGTGATCTAACAGTAGGAGGGGACGCCACGAAGCGGATCAACGCCATAAAGCAATACACCGCCCTAGGTTCAGGATTTAAAATAGCCATGCGCGACCTAGAGATCCGTGGTGCAGGAAACCTCCTAGGAACCAAACAATCAGGACACATTTCCAGCGTAGGATTTGACCTCTACTGCCAGCTGCTGCGTCAGTCCATAGACCGTCTCAGAGGAAACAAAAATGCCATCCGCATCGACGTCACCCTTCGTGCAGACTTCATTAACTTCGTAGAAAGCCAGCAAGAGAAATCCTACCTCAACTGCTACATCCCAGCCGCCTACATGACCGAGCCAACCATGCGTATCCGCGCATACAAACAGCTCGCAGAATCTAGCTCAGACTCCACCATCCTACAGCTCAAAGAAAGCTGGAAAGACCAATACGGCAAACTCCCCGCCCCAGTACACAACCTCCTCAACACCACCCTCCTAAAGATAGCCGCTGCACATGCCAAGATCACAAGCATCGAGATCAAGTCTCAACGCCTCATGCTCACACGCAACAACCAGTACATCATGCTATCCCAAACCAAATTCCCACGTCTAACAGCCACCAACTCACGCGCTAAGATCAAGGAAGCCACCGAGATGCTGAAGAGCATCTAAGCCCCCACAAGCACGCGCTCCTCCCCCAGCGGGTCAAAGCCCCTCAACACCCTAGCCCAGCTTGGAGCAACGCGGAGGGCTGGGGTAACATCACCATTAAAAAACACTGGCGTGAAAGGTCAGCACAACTCCACCTAACTAGATACCGCTCCCCCAAATCACGGCGATCAAACTCTACCCCCCATTCTTCAACTTCTGCTTCCTATGAGACCTCTCGATGCAGAACAACATACCCCCTGGTATAATGATAAACCCTAAACCGAACAGAGGAAGAAACCAATTCGCGCCACTAACACCTCTCTCTAACACACTATCACTTGGATCATCAGGGTCATAGTATACCGCCACCTTCTTCCTCTTCGGATAGCGAGCCACTATCTGCTGAGCTCTACTGTAACTACTCGTGCTCACCTCACTCACAGTGACATCGTCTCCCTTATACTTTTTCTTATTTACCCTATATCGATAAATAACATCAGCTCCATAAGTAGTACCTCCATCACTACTACTCTTAGATATCTCACTACTGATCACCACCCCCTTTACCTTCTCCCAAGTCTCGCTATCTTTAGCTTTGATATAGTTTAACACCCCAAAGATCAGCACTCCTAATCCAACTAATAAGAAGAGACTAATAAAAGCCCGAATCGCCCAGATGCCTCCTTTGACATCACTAATATCCGTCTGCCCATTATACACAGGCACATCATCTGGCTGATAAATTTCAGCTGATACATTCACCGCATCCTCAGGTCTCTCCACCCTCATCGCTTCGCCATAGCCACCGTAGCCCTCATCACTAGATCTCTTCTTATCCGTAACAGGCTCTTCAGGCTTCAGCCAACCATTCACCTTATATTTCACAACTTCAGAAACCTCACCCTCCACCCAGCTGAATAACGTAAGCTTCTCTTTGGAGCCTTTCAACGTCACCGAATAACGCTCTTCACCATTACTCGAACCACTCGACTTCACGATCAATGTCTGGAAATCCGCCTTAGGAAAGCGTATCTTAGCCTGACTCACTCCTTTTCTAAATTTCTCTTTAAGAATTCTATCCTCTTCAAACGTAAATGTCTCACGAGTTCCTAGCCTAGTAAGCCCATAAATAAACACACCAAAAGCAACCAGCATCATAACAGAACCTGTAATCGCAAAAATCACATCTCCATCATCTGCTAAAAATCCTACCCCAGCAAAAATACCACCAAACAACAAAGCCCCAAAACTTCCGAGTGCCATCTTCAAGCCTGTTTTTGATGTGTTCTTCTCTATCACAAACTGCCCGCCTTCCTCATGATACAAGCGCAGCGCACCTGTAGAAAAATCACCTTCTTGAGAGGCGTCACTTCCTCCCTCACTACCTGAGCTGAAATACGATTTAGCCATCTCAGCAGGATCACGCAGGCCACCCTGACGTGACAGCACAGTCATCATCTCACTCGCTAACCAACGTTGCTCATCTTCTTTAACTCCAGTGAAAAATTGAATCCCCTTACCTTCGATCGCCCTCACAAACACCCCATAGTTTGCCTTATTGTTTGTCGTAGATGATTTATATAAACCCACGCCATAGACATCTCCCGCCTCTACTCGCTCGGACTTCTCTTTGCCTCTAAAAATATCAGTAACCTCTACAGCTCCACCCCTCACACTCACCTTATAAGATGTGCGGCTCACCTTATAGCCAAAGTAAGCTAATCCAAAACCAATCAAAACAAAAACACTTAAAAAAACAGCCCCCGCAACCAGAGCCATCAAAGAACCTGAGGCAGTTTGGGACCCTGAAACCACCGTCCCAAACAAGGAAGCATAGACGAGAAAACAACCAATCAACAACGGAATTCCACCAAAGAACAGACCAAACACCATCATGAAATTAATCCCCTTCTTAGCAGGGATCACCCACTCTACAGAATCTCCGACATCCCTTACCACTACTTTACTCTTCTTTGGTTGCACACTCATTACGCCAGTATTTATAACCAGCCTAACATCCCCTGTCATTAATAATTTTCCGTACTCAGATCAGGGATATGGCCAAAGGCGATCCGCATATTTGCATTATCTAGCGCCGCATGATCACACCCCAAGTGCAGCGCCTTCTTACCAAACTTTGACTGCAGTGCATCCATCGCCACATTCAGATCTTCCCGCTTCTTCTGCCCCTCCTGATCTAACATCGAAAACAATGAAGGGGTGAAATTCTGCTTATCTAACAGATCAAAAACCACCACCCCAAGCTTCTGGATCGGCTCATGAGGTAACGAACGCTCCCTCCAGATTTTAGAAATCACCTTCGCGAACAACAACGCATCAGAACTAGCATCAAAGCGTGCCTCCTGACTCCACCTCTGACCATTCAGATAGCGTATGTGCACCACCAGTGACTCTGCTAACATTTCATAAGAACGCAAGCGCGTCCCAGCCTTCTGCGTCAGTTTGTGTAACACCGCCTCAGCTTCTGCCGGCCTACGCTTCGCCGGTGGCAAGATATGCGAATGCCCTATCGTGCGCTTCACCCCCCGCTCCCCATCAGGCACCCTATGACCACGCAGCTGTAAATAAAGTCTATCACCTTCCACTCCACCCCAGATCGTATGTAGCTGCTGCCGAGTACATGCACAGAGATCCTTCACCGTATGCACACCAGCAGCATGCAGCCGCAGTTTCATCCCTCGCCCCACACCATGGATATCTGATAACTCCTGCGAGTACAAAACATCCGGCAAATCCTCATCTTGGATCAGCATAAAGCCATCCGGCTTATGCATCTTAGACGCCATCTTCGCCAGCCATCTATTCGGTGCTGCTCCGATAGAACAGCTCAGAAACTCACTAAACTCAGCACGCAAATCCCCTTTAATAGACTCAGCCACCTCACAGATTTTCTCTTTCGTCCGCCAGTTATACGGCAGCCACGCCCACATCTCATCGATCGATAACACAGCCTCCACATGAATACTCCTCTCCACCACCTCGATGATCTTATGATGAGTCTTCACATACAGCTCCGGCCGTGATGGCACGATCACTATCCCTGGGCACATCTCCCTAGCATCACTCACCCGCGTCCCCGTCTTCACGCCTAATCTCTTCGCCTCATAGCTAGCCGCGATACAACACGAACTCTCCGCCATCACCGGCACCACCCCCACAGG
>CALJOJ010000105.1 GCA_937981665.1 uncultured Rubritalea sp. | reverse complement strand
GGAGCTTTTGCGGTAGGCCGGAGCTGGGGCATGATGTGAAGGGGCGAACGGAGTGAGATCTGGGGAGGCAGATGGTGAGGAACGAACCACCCGGAACATGATGCCCTAGCGGAGGCTGTGGGGGTAGATTGCGAGCCCCTGCGAGCCTGGGTTAAGGACTGGCGCGACTGACGTTAGTCAGCTTGTACCTGCTCATTCCTTCGCACAACACGACGTAAGGTGGCGGGGAGTGGAGAGAAGACTGAAAGGATGAACGCAACGTTGCGGGATGGGAAGGAGTCCTCTTTAGAGGAAGGATCCCAGACCATTGCACCACGACTCATTACGTCGTGTTGTGCGATGGCATGATTGCAGGTAGCGTGACAGGGCTTTGGGGTCTGGAGTGTGGCGCGGAGCAGGATCGGGAGTGAATTTTGAATAATAAAAACCTTCAATCCCTTATTCTATATAGAAAACCTATTCTGAAATTCTAAATTATAGGACCGACCCTTTTGCTTTTTTTCAACAGACAGTTGCTGCCCCCTTTGCTTTTTTCACCAAGTCTTGTGAGATATATAGCATACATCCCCAATCAAACATACAAAAAACTCTGAGCCATCATCTTTTAAATAGAACTTTTCTCCTTTTTTAAAAATTTTTCGCGATGGCCACCATTTTTGAACTTGATGGAAATCAAACCACATTATGTCATAAGTGTGATCTATTTCGTTCATGCTATAGTGACTAACAAAGTTTTTGAAATCACTAAGCTTAACTTGATTAACTTTCATCAATAAAAGCCCGTCTCCATTTATCTGTGGTTCAGATTCATAATATTCTCCAGAGATTCCATTTAATATCTCTATATATGAATTGTTCTTTTCAAGACTTGTCTGTGAAAAATTTCTTAATAAGATCAATATTAAGATAATAATTACAGGGGCATATAATAATAATTTTTTATTCATCTGATGAGCTACATGTACCGGCACCTCTAACATCTACTGTGCCATCCATTATTACAAATTTAAGATTGCCTGCATTCCAATTCAGAAGCCATCCAAGTGCTCTCAATCCATTCTGATGACCTGGTCGATTATCATTAGCTTGAAAATCAAATACTTGATCTTCTTCAGGATCTAACTCACCTTCGAAAGTCCAAATACATACATCATCTGATTTATTAACTGTATATGTCCCGCTAAGCTCTGATGTTAAATCTCCTATCAATAAAGTCATTGCCGTAGCATGCGAGCCAACTTTAGTTTTTGGAAGATCAACGGTTTCTCCATCATCCATATCACAAACTCCTAATTTTTCTGCCTGATTTTTAATGGGATCTCCAGTGATAACTAATCCCAATGCAGAAACTTCCACATACCATGGAATCCTTCCAGCTCCAGGGCCAGGATTTGGAAGTAATGGGCCATTACTATTATGACTATCCCGCCAGCGATCTTCATAATAATTGCCCCATGATCCATCCGAATTTGTGTAACTTCCCATTCCTATTCGTAATCCCAATTTATCCCAATACCAAGTCGGTCGATTTCCAACAAACGCATACAAATTAACTCCCCCATCTTCCTCAATCGGGTCTCTGCCTAACCATCTGCCTAACTCAGCACTGTAGTGTCTGTATTTGTAGAGGTATAAGCCTGTGATCTCATCTAGTCTTCTGGTGTTCCAGAGGATGTCGTTGTCGATCTGGCTTTCGCTTTGGATCTGTCCACTTTCATTATAGATGGTGACTTCACCGAAGGCGGTGTAGCGGTAGTGTTCTAGTATGTCTCCACTGTCGTCTGATACGGCGTAGACGTGGTCTAGGTAGTTCTTGTGGTACCACTCTAGCTTGTTTTTGCTACCATCTACTGCTCTAGCGATGACACTGTTGAGGCGTGATGGGTGCTCCATGATGTCATTCTGGATGACGGTCTGGGTCGCGGTGTGCTTGTGCTCTGCACATTCGCTATTCCCCCACCAGATCATGGCGGTGGTGCTGGAGCTGGCGCTGCCTTCTTGTCTGAGAACGCGGCGGCCCATGGCATCGTAGCGGTAGCTGACTTCTGTGCCGTCTACGTCTACTTTGTTGATGCGGTTGTCTAGATCATATTCCACTTCATACTCTTTAGTATTTATTTCGAATTCGGTCAAGTTACCTTTATCGTCTTGTACGGTGGTATTGCCTGCGATGCTGGTGATGCCGTCTGCTGCGTTGTAGTCGCGGTTTTCGGTTTCGGTCTGAGTTCCTACTGTTTTGCTAGTAGAGTTCCAGTTGCCTGCGTCATCGTAGTTCCAGGTTTGGTTACTGAGCTGATTATTGTTAGCGCGGTTCCATGAGGAGATGCGGTTACCGGCATCATAGGATGCGGTGAAGCTGGTGTCTTGGAGAACATCACCGACGATGTTTTCTGCGGTGATCTGCTTATCGGCATCGTAGGTGTAGCTGAGGCGGAGGTCGTCTTCGCCGATGACACGGTCTGATGAACGGAGGTTGTCATCTCGGTTATAGTTGATCTCGCGGTTGAGTCCATTTCCGAAGGCTTGGTCTGTGAGGCGGTAGCCTGCGTCGTAGGTGTTGGTGGTGACTGGGT
>CALJOJ010000104.1 GCA_937981665.1 uncultured Rubritalea sp. | reverse complement strand
TCATTATTGGAGCCATTATGAATAAGCTTTTACGTCTCGTTTTTGGCGTCCTCAAGCACCAAAAACCATTCAATCCAAACCATCTAAAAAATGCTTAAAAACTACTTGATTTTAACGCCGCATCTGACCCTTTTTTCTTTTCAATATTTTGCTGCAATGAAGATATTTCAAAGGGTGCTACATTGAGCGCTTACCTTACAACTAAACCAACCAAAGCAAAAGCAACGAAATTAAAGTTTAGATGTGTCCAGCGATTGGGGTCAGGTCAAGTTGTTGAAGCTACAGGCATTGAGGTAGCCTTATCCTCCATATTTTGTCTGTCCCTTTATCCTGACGCGAAAGCGGTTAAACTGTAGTCAAACCTTACTGTTTTGATTTTTTAAAATGAAAGCTATCAACCATTTTATTAACAATAGTGTTCATTTCTTTCTCCTCTGACTTTGGGTAAATAAAACTCATCCACTTATAACATGATCCCCATGTTGGATTCTTATCTAAGAATACCACTTTGATATAAGTATTCAATTTATCCTGATCTTTCTTCACGATAAAAACCTCAAAGTCGTCACGGAGGATCCTCTTTGAATTTTTCAACATGCTGACTAGTGCATAATCACGTGCATTATCAAACCCCTTTGTCACCCCTTCAGATTCAGCAATAAAACCATAATTACTCACTCTAATCTCAGATTTTTTATGCTCATTGACTAGCACAACTACCCATTTTAACCCCTCACCTTTCCTACTGCTTTTATTAATAACATAATCACTGGGATATTGAAAAAGTGGCCAATTAGGATCTTGTGTATCATAAGTCCTCCATTTCTCATTCGCTTTTAATGCCGATACATAAAGCGGTAAAACAAGAAGATATATAACTCCTAGTAGAAAGGTGCAATTAGGGATACGTAACATTTACTTTGTTTCCTTTCTTTATCCATTTTTGAAAGTCCTTAAGTGGTTGGGTATATTTAGATGCATCTGATTTTGGCGAAAGCATCATATAGCCAAATTGAGTTGCTTCTAAATAATTCACCCATGCGGAAATTCCAGATGCATCCTCTTTAAGTCCTGGAGAATGATAAAGAGTCCCCTTTGCAAGTAAACCAGTATGATAATTCCGAGCTGCATTCAAAAATGCAAATCCCTCACCGTTAACTTTTTTACCAATGGGACTCAAAGAACCAGCAGCGTCTAAAACATCAAACGCTGCACCAGCCATTTCAAGCTTTCCAACTTTTCCGGTCCACCCAAGATATTCCAAATCTTGAGCCATTGCGGGACCCGTAACATAATTAGTTCCTGCCGGTCTAGTCCGATAACTAGATGTGATATTTTTCGAATTTTTAGCATAAGCCACAGCTTTCCATCCATCTGACTTTAAAACTAATGACAGCTCTTCTCCATCTAATCCATTTGACCCTCCAGCACTGGTTATTTTTCTAGCCATTGCTTTATCATCTCCCAACAAATAACCACAAGCTATTACTCTTGATGCAAAAGTGATGCAATCACCGTTTGCACATTGAAGTGCCAATTTGCAACATTTGTGTTTTGCATACTTTTTGGCCACTTCTTCTTTTGTCATTGTCTCAAGGTCTTTTTTTACAGCTTTTGCAAAATCAATCGCTGTTTTCCCATTTGCATCTGTCCATTTTGAAAGACCTAGGACATCTAAACTATTAATCCCATCATTCCCCACAAAACCATACAGATTAGTTCCTCCCCTTTCCTCAATCGGGTCTCTGGATGGCCAAGTACCACGACCCGATGCGGTTTTGTAGCGGCAACCTAACTTCTCTTGTTGCGTTTTCAGTGGGTTACGTTCAATTTTATAGGTGAACTTTCTGTTAGGTGAAAAAATTTCCCTAGACGCGGTTTTTGAGGCGCAACTCGGAGTTTCCGGATGCGGTTTTTCTGACTCTGTAATTGTGGAGTAGATGCCCATTTATGAGACACTTATAGCGACTTCTGGCGGCGGCTAAAAGAAGAAAGTTCTCTTATTTTCGGGGCTTTTTACGCGCTTCTGATGGATGGCTTTCGGCGTGGACGGACTTGAGCTGCTCGATGGAAACATGCGTGTAAATGGCGGTGGTTTCTAGTTTGGCGTGTCCTAGGAGTTGTTGGATGAAGCGGATGTCTGCTCCCCCTTCGAGCATGTGGGTGGCGCAGGTGTGGCGGAGTAAATGGCAGCTTCCTGGTCTTCCTATTTCTGCTTGTTGGATTTGCTTTGAGACTTGGCGGCTGAGGACGTCGGGGTGGAAGCTTTCGCCGTAACTGGTGAGGAAGAAGGCTTTTTCGGTGGCGGTGATGAGGAGTTTAGGGCGGACTTCATCGAGGTATTTTTCTAGCCATTTGAGGGTGCTTTTTCCTACTGGGACTACTCGGTCTTTGTTGCCTTTGCCTTGGATGATCTGGAGGGTTTGACGTTCTTGATTGAGGTCTGTTAGTTGTAGATTGGTGAGTTCTGTTCTGCGGATTCCGGTGCTATATAAAAGCTCTAGGATGGCTCTATCTCTTATTCCTAGTGGGTCGGTGATGTCTGGGTGATTCAGGATAGTTTTTATTTCTGTGAGGCTTAGGGCTTGCTGTGGGAGGCGCTTCTCAGCTCTGGGGAGCTCTAGTTCGCTGGCTGGATTGGCGGGGATATGATTGTTTTTGGTGAGGTACTTGAAGAGGTCTTTTACTGCACCCAGGCGTTGACGCTGGGAGCTGATGGCGAGTGGTTTTCCGTTGGCTTTGCGATGTCTCCAGATGAAGCGTTGATAGGACTCTAAATGTAGTTTTGTAATACTGTCAGATTCTGTTAGGGAGCGATCTTTTGCCCAATCAGTGAAGGTGACTAGATCGGCGTAGCGGTTGGCAATGGTGGTTTTGCTGTAGTTCCTGACCTCTAGGGATTGGAGGTAGCGCGGAAGCTGGAAGGTGTGTTGAATAGCGTTGAAGGTTCGGTTTTCTTCGTCTCTGGCGCGTCCGCCTCGGCTCTGGGGATCTCGGTTGCGGAGGCGTTTGGTGGCTTCATATCCTGTTTTATTGTTTGGTTTCTTCATGTGTTTACGATGCTTGTTTTGATTTACTCCTCATGTGCGTTTCGACCAGGTGACCAAGTGGGCTGTTAGAGCATGTTTTTGCTTAGTTTTATAACGATTAAAACGTGGTCACTGTTAAATGACCACGTTTGACTAGGTTGACTTATTTTTGACCAGGTTGGTGTCGTAGGTGTATTACTTCTTCTTTTTAGCTGCCTCTTCAAGCTGCTCTTTCTTGCGGAGTTTGGCGGTGTCGATGAGTCCGATGTGATAGGCTTGGGGCTTGTCTTCATCGCTCACGAGTAGCGCGTAGCTCATGGCTACGCCTTTGCGTCCGTTGTGCTGTTGGATGTATTCTAGTTCTTGTAATCGCTCCAGATGACGGCGGACTTGGATTTGTGTCCAGCTGGTGAACTCGCGTACTTCGCGGCGCGTGAAGAGGGTTTCTTGTTGGGCTAGTTTTGCGTCTTTCTTTTTCTCTCTAACAAGTGACTTGATGCTTTCTAAAAGTCTTCGGGTTTGTGGTGGGAGTTCATCGAGGGAGCGGCCTAGGACTTCGGGAGCTAGTGCGTTGGCTGCTTCGATGTCATCGAGGGTGACTGGTAGCATTTCGATTTCTTTGGCTGTTTCTCCCTGCCCTATCGTGTGTTTGATTGGGGTTCTTTGGTGTTGGTGAAGGAGCGCGATTGTGTCGATTAGGGTTAGGTACTTTTCGTGATCTCGTCTTGTCCGGGTGCGGCCGCTGGTGAAGGTTAGATGTTTTGCGTAAGGGTTTGCTATGCGCATTGGTTTTATTAGGCGCTGGGCGTTTTGCATTTGGGTGAGGATGGTTTTTCGCTCTTCGCGCGCGATGATGCCTTCGATGGTGCGGGCTTCTCTTTGGAGCTGGTGGATGCGTTTGGTTTGGGCTGTGGATTCATCGACTGTGAGGACTAGACAGCGGTTCATGAGCTCTTCGTCTATGTCGATGCTCGTTGTAGTTAGGCAGATGGCTACTGGGCCTTCTACGTGGTATTCTTGGGTTTCCATGCGGCCGCTGTGGGGGTCTTTTCCGGTGCTTGCGATGGTGAGTTCTCCTTCGGATTGGAGGAGTTTTAGCGCGTAGCTGGCTTTCTCGGCTCCCTCTTCTTCTACGATGGCGAGGATCTTGTGTTTGAGGTTGGTTTCACCCAGATAGTAGAGGCTTTGTCCAGTCATCGCTGAGTATTTGATTTGCTCTTCGGATGGGAAGAACGATAGGACGGCGTCCATGAGGGCGGATTTTCCTGCGGCAGATGTACTCTGGATGATGACGGCCAGGGGCCGACTTAGTTTGCGGCTTACGCACGCGAGATAGGCGGCTAGCTTGTTGGTCTTTTCTCCCACGATTCCCGCTTTGTCGTAGGCTTGGGTGATGCGGTTTAGGAGGTCTTTTGATTGTAGGAGTTCCAGGGCTTCGGTTTGTTCTTCGGTGGTTAGTTGGTGGGCTTCGGTTTCTTCTGCAGGGGCATTTAGTCTCTCTTCTTGGCTCTGTTCTAGGGTGAGTAAAAGCTTACCTATGTCTCGCTTGATTTGCTCTTTGCTGAGTAAGGTTTCTTCTGCGGCGCGGTCGATGTATTTTCGGCGTTCTCCGTCTCGGTAGAGGTCGAGGCTATCAACGTGCATGAGGCTTTCACTGGTGATGCGTAGCGTTATTCTGAGGACTTCTAGCGTGTTGTTTTTGTGTAAACCTCCGATTCTGTAGCGGCGGTCGTCCATCACGATTTCGTGATAGTCTCCCTTAGTTACCAGTTCACAGTTGGCAGTTACCGGTTGATTTGTGCTGGCTTTGCCAGTTTGATTTTCATCGGAAAAGTTTTTTCCTTTAGTCGCGTAAATAGTAGCTTCAGCAGCTAATTTAGCAGCTAAAAAAGAAGAAGGCGCGCGCGATTCATCAGGGCTAGAGGTAAGTTTTTCGTCTTGGCTAGGGGTAAGGTTTTTTGCGTCTTTTTCTGACTTTGTAGAGGTAAGTTTTTGGCTTTTGTTAGAGTCTTCTAGAGGTAAGTTTTCCTGACTTTTGAGTTCGATTATTTGAGCGTCTCGGACGGATTGCTGAAGGGCTGGTTTACCCTGGTCTTTGGCGTATTGGTTGGCGTCTGAGTCCCATGGAAACTTGATTTGGTGGACTTGGATGCCTAAATATTGGAGCTTTTCTGTGGCTTCTGTGGTGGCTTTTTCTCCTGATTTATCGGCATCGAAGGCTAGTTTTACCGTTTCGATTTTGGCGGATTTGATGGCATCAAGAAGCTCTGCACTGAGTCCGCTTGTGCCGAAGGTGCAGGTGACGTTTTCCATTCCTGCGTGGTAAAATGTGAGAGCATCGAGGATGGATTCGGTGATGATAATTTCTTTCGGGCTGGATGGACCAGGGGTAAGGATTTCGACGTTAAAAATGCCTTCTTGTTTTTTGGCTAGGTAGAGGTGGCGGTCGGCTTTGTTTGTCTTGCCGATGCGTCTGCCGTAAATTTGAACCGTGTCTCCCTGCAGGTTGGTGATGGGGATAGTTAGGCATCCGTTTAGATGCTCGCGTCCGTTCTGGCGGTAGATACCCGCGTCTTTGAGCTTCTCGCGTATGGCTTTGCCTTTGCTGTTCTGATTGCTGGGGATTCGTAAACCCAGGGTGCGGTCTGATAGTCCGATGCGGAACTTTTTGAGTGTGGCTTCATCCAGGAGTAAACCCCGGTTTGCTAGGTATTCGATGACGGCGTTTCCATCGACTGAGGTCAGGCGCGTATGATAATAATTCGCAACCTTGTTGAGCATCGAGCTTGTATTTTTTTCGTCTGGTTTGACTGGGCAAGCGAGCTTTACGGTGTGGTTTCTTTTCGGCTGGTTGGTGCTGTGTTCAAAGGCGGCTTTGCCGCCTTTGTCTAGGAGCTCGAAGGCGTGGCGGAAGCTGAGACCGTCGTGCCATTGCACGAACTGGATAGCGTTGCCGGTCTTTCCGCAGTCGACTGCCATGCATCGGAATAGGCCTTTTGATGGCGTTACGATGAGGTTTGGGGTGTTGGTGTCGTTGTGGAATGGGCAAAGCCCAGTCCAGTTGATTCCTTTTTGTTTTAGGATCGTTCCTCGGGATTGAATGAGGGCGATGATGTCTGTAGTTTGCTTTATTTGGTCAATTGCTTCGTTTGGTATTCTTGGCATGGTTATGTTTAGGTTTGAGCCATCCTTCTTCCCATGCTACCGTCTGCGACGAAGCACCGAGTTTAGGCTCGTTTGTTTTGATTAGGTCAGCGGTGGTAGTCCGTCCAAAGAGTTCCACCGCTGACTATTTGATTTTTGCTTTCAACTTCAAAAAAAGCGTCAAGCGCAAAGCTAGTAAAATAACTAGAGCTAAGTTTTATGACTATTTGTCATCAAGTCAACCACCAAACGGCATTTTTTATTATGAGCATATATACTTTAACCATGTCAGACAATGAACATGAATTTTTTGAACAACTAGGATCGCGACTCGCAACTGCACGCAAAGCTGCTGGTTTTACCCAGCAAGCTTTAGCTGATCACTTGGACATGGCGCAAACCGTTATCGCTTCATATGAGACAGGAAGAAGGCGTATGCCTGTTTCTCAGTTAGAGATTTTTGCACAAGCTTTGGGCGTTTCAATTAGTCACCTTTTGGGACTTAGCGAAGCTAAATCCAAAAGAGGACCAGCAACCAAATTGCAAAGACAGATGCAGGAAGCATCTAAGTTACCGCGTAGTGAACAGCAATTGATTTCAAAATTGTTAGAGCGTTTTCTAAATGAACCAGCATCACATTAGCAATTAAAAATTGCCCAGCCAGACCGTTGACCGAGGGTGGGGCTGTGTGGGGGCTGGTGAGCGATAGCGAAACAGACGCCACTAAAGCCTAGGGAGGGGGTGGACTGGGGTTGCTATGTCGAGGAGCATTTAGCGGCTAAAGATAGGAGCGGAGGCTGTGGACTTTGAGCTATGCTTGCCCAGAACCCTACGACCGACGCCCGGTATTGATGGGGTGCGCTTGTTTCTTGTTTGAGGGCTTTTTGTTGCTGGCTGGGTTGCATCCCCCGTTTCCCCGGGGGGACGGATGGGGCGAAGTCCCTGGGGGGATTTAGGGGTGAAAGAATGGGGTTAAGCTACCTTAGCTTAGGCGGGTTTGGGGTGGCAACTCCATGGGAGGACGGAGGCATGATGTGTGGAGCTGCGCTCTGTTATTGGTTACTGGGTTAATGGTTATTGGGATCTGCGAGTTGAAGTGCGGGAGATGGAACACATGATGCCGGAGTGTGGGGGCGGAGCTTGGGGTGCGGAGCTTTTGTGGTAGGGCTGGAGCTGGGTAGGGTGTGGAGGGTGTCTGAGGAACGAAGGCTCCCGGAACACGCTGCACAGCGGAAGGCTGCGGGGGTGTTTATGTGAGGAACGAACCTGATTCAAGGACTGGCGCGATACCTGCTCATTCCTTCGCACAACGCTTGGTAATGTGACTTGTGAACAGGTAAGAAGGAGTCCTCTTTGAGGTAGTGTCTTGCCGTCCGTGAACACGGCGTATTACCAATGTTGTGAGATGGCATGATTGCAGGTAGCGTGACTGGCCTTCGGGGTGTGGAGTGTGGCGCGGAGCAGGTTAGCTATTTCACTCCAATTTACCAAGCCACTTCTTACCGTCTTTACTGTCTCTGCACCAAGCTTTTGCCTGAGTAACAGAACTCGGATGCCCCATACTCAGACTAACGGCTATCCACTTACTCGGAGCTAGTGTATTACCTCCTATCCAACCTGCTAACGCTTTTTTCTCAACTGCTGACTTACTCATTGAAGCGAGATCTTCATGGCGTATCCCTAGCTTTGCTAGACCTTCTAAAAGCATTTTACCTGCTTCATATTCATTGTGCTCTCGCATTGTAGAACCACTCACGCTTTCTCTTTTAGTAGAGCTCAAAACACCCTCAACTTTATCTAACATCTTTTGCTTAAAATCACCGTCACCCAAGCACCAGCCTCTCATCAATTTACTGTAGCTTTCTCCTGTTTCAGCTCCTTTAGCTTCAAGATAATTCAAATAGGATTCTCTCCCTAAAGCATTATCCTTAAAGCTATATGTCTCTAATAATTTGCTAACTTCTAGCCATACAGGACGCTTTGAATTCCAGCCACAATAGGCTGGCAAGCTACTCCAAGGATAATCTTTTAAACTCTCCCACTTCTTGCCTCTGCCTATCATTTTGGCTCTTGAGGGGTTGAGGTGGATGTAGTCTGCGACCGTCTGAAAATATTTACTTTCCATAGGATCAGCATTTACCAGTTGCGCCTTGTAACGCCCTTGAAACAAATGCCCTCGTCGCTTCATCCATGCATTTACTCGCATTGTATACGTCCCCTGTAGCCATTTCATACCTGCTACTAAATTCGCTTCAGGCGTCTCGATCAAAAGATGATAATGATTACCCATTAAAACATAGGCATGGACTATCCAACCACTTCTCTGGCATGTCTCATTGAGAACTTTAAGAAAGCTTTCTTGCCCTCTCTTGCCAAAGAAAATCTTATCTCCATTATTACCACGACTCATTACGTGGTAAAATGCTCCTGCAAATTCTATCCTTATCGGTCTTGCCATGAACCCTTATACATACAGCAAACACCTACGTCAATTATAAATTATAGGACTGACCCTTTTGCTTTTTTCTTAAAGTCGCATCACGTTTCCAGCCACCTTGTGACTTGATGGCTTGAATACTCGCTCCGTTTTCAGCCGCTGTCGATGCGAAGCCCGACCGCAAACTATGGCCGCCAAAGTCATCCCAGTCTGCACGGCCAAGTTCTTTTAACCTGGCTTTGACGATTCTCCAGACAGCCTGACCGCTTAAAACGGTTCCTATCTTCCCAGATTTATTTACAGCACAGAAAATAAATCCATCCCGGATATCCGACAAGAGCAGCCAGTCACGCATAGCTGTGACCGGACACGTAGCAGGAACTTGACCATGTGCTAACCGGCACACATGCCCCTGGCCCTGCTGGTCAGTCTTGGAAAATGGGATATTAATCTCAAGACCTTGTATCACAAAGTCAATATCCTCGATCTTGATTTTGCTCAGGTTACTTCTTCTCATCGCTGATGAGAAACCAATGAGGATCAAAGCTCGATCACGAACGCCTTTCACTGTGTTTTCGTCTTCTTTGCAAAGCGTCACAATCGCTCTAATCAATTCAGGTGTGAGTTCCTTAGATTTTTTGATCGGAGTTTCTCTTTCTCTCCGAGCGATCAAGCGGATCGTTTCTTTGATCAGTGGATCTTCGCGTGGATTATCTTTACCTAGATAACCACTTTGCCGATGCAGATACGAAACACCAGAGGCGCGTCTTTTAACCGTGTTCACCTTGCTGACTTTAGAGCACTCTACGAGGTATTCAGCAAAGTGAAGGGGAGAGCAGGGGATGCTTTCAACGCCTCGTTTCAGAGCCCATTTCATGAAGTCCTCAATATCACCTTTATAGGCTATATTGGTATTTTTCGCATGACTCAGATTAAAAAGGTCCTGGAGATCCTGCGGAAGCTTCTCAAGCCATTCTCTTTCTTCGTAGTCAGACATTAGAAAGTTTCTACGCCGTGGTGAAGGATGTCGGCTTCACGAGAATCTGAGAGGTATTCATCGAACTCAGATTTAGTAGGATTGTAAGGGAATTTGAATCTATTGTTGGCAGTATTTTCTCGATGAGCAGCTCTTGCGACCATGAGTATTTCCAAAGTGTGCCAGGACTCATATTTTGTCTTTGTTGTGCATAATAAAGAGTAAACCTCTTCGAGGTAGTTTCCTCCACGAGGGAGATTTCTTTCGCAAGCGACATAAATCCTCCTGTCATTATTATCCCAGAGGAAGAGTTTGAAAATATCGTTTTCGACATCGCAATCAAGCTTAGCGAGTGAGATTTCATCTCGCGTCTCAATGTATTCATAATCGTCTTCATCCCCAGACTCAATTTCCAGCTTATCAATCAAACTTGAAATTGCTCTATAAGCGGAAAGCTTCCAGTCTTGAACCCCGTCTTTGAAATGCTTAAGAGCTTGTTGGTCAGCAAGCGTTTCCTCATCTAGCTTGAATTCATTTTTTATGTAAGTGATCATGATTTTAATTTAGCTGAGATTTTTTAGAGAATTCATTAATAGTTATTTTTAGTGTGAGGTGAGCATGGCTAAAACGATTGAAAAGTCAATAATTATTATGCACGATAATTAGTGATTATCGTGCATAATAATTATTTAGTTATGTTAATTCAGCAATAGTGAATTACTACTAAATATATTCTGTTCCGAAGGAAAACCAATTAATGAAGATCTCATAGAACTATGAACGTAGTGATTAGCTCTAGAGGTTTGCTTACGAACACATACGTTGTGATAAGAAGAAAAACCTCACACTCTGCATTACAGAATGTGAGGTTTAAGATTGTCGTTTTATAGCTTAGTGGTCGTGACCTTCATGATTGGCGCAAGTGCAAGCGAGCTTTTTGTTGCTGCACTTGGTGCATTTTCCAGCTTCTACAGTGAACTTTTCTACATTCTTTTTGCCAGCGGCTTCTTTAATGGAAACGTGGACTTCTGCAGGAAGCTTTGCGGCTTCAGTTGATGTATACACTTTACCCTCTTTGGACAATTCCACTGGAGTTCCTTCGCTAAGAACTACTACTTGGGTTCCATCTGCTGGTTCTGATATAAAGGTTAGGGTCATCTTGTTGTCAGAATTAAGATTGAATTCTGCGATCTCCTTGATGAGGCGTCCTCCATTAGGTCCTACTTGGACACCACATTTGGAATGATCTTCTTCACCTTTAGGGTGTTCTCCTTTCGCATGGTCGTGCCCCTCATGCTCATCGTGTTCACCTTTCGCATGGTCGTGTCCTTCATGGTCATCATGTTCTCCTTCTGCATGCTCGTCATGTGCGCCTTTTTCATGGTCGTGACCTGCATGGTCATCTTTGTCTCCACAGGATGAGAGTAAAGCAGTAATGCTGATAGTTGATATGGTTAGTATTCTTTTTAGTTTCATGTTGTTTATTCTATTTTGTTGTATTTGGTTAGTTAGTGGCAGATTGCCTAGTTTGCCTCGTTTAGAGGCTTATCTTTCTTTTTAGGGCTCGCTCACATGCTTTTCTACCAAACATGTAGAACACAGCAGGTGTGATGGCTAACCCGAGAATGGTGCTGGAGATCAGTCCTCCGGTGATGGCAATGGCGATAGGACTTAGAATTTCTTTTCCTGATTCACCAGATGCAAGGACGAGTGGTATGAGAGCGATACCAGCCGAGAATGCTGTCATAAGCACGGGTAGGAGTCGTTCCTTTGTGCCACGGATAATGAGTTCTTTGCCAAACTTCATACCTTCCTCACTCATCAGCATGATGTAGTGAGAGATGAGCATGATGGAATTTCTCGCGGAAATACCTGCCACGGCGATGAAGCCCACGAGCGAGGCGATGGAGATAGGTATCTCCATGATATGTGTGAATAGGACGGCTCCTATCAGCGAGAGTGGAATGTCTGTAATCACTTGGAGCACGAAGTTCAAAGAGCCAAAATAGCTGAATAATAGCACTGAGACGATCAGTAATATTACAATCGACCAGTTGGTAATTTTCTCAGCAGATTCCTGTTGTGCTATATATTCGCCTTCGATAGTGATTATTTCTGCTGGGTATTGTTCTTTAATTTTTTTGTCCAGCTCTTCTACTACTTTTAGCAAGTCCCTATTTGTGGGGTTGATAGCAACGGTAAATGTGCGTTCGTTGTTTTCCCGGTTAATCACGTTCGGTCCTTTGGCTTGGAGAATGTCTGCTACTTGATAGACTTGGAGTTGTTTCCCTTCTCCGTTGGTGATGTAAAGGTTACGAATTTTATCTTCTGATTGGCGAATATCATTATCAAGTCTGGAAACTATTCTTATGATCCGCTCCCCTTCATAAACTTCTAAAAGATCAGCCCCATTGAGTAAGTTATGAATCTGGTCGTTAAAGGATTTTGGAGTGATCCCGTATACGCTTCCACGCTCTCTATCAAATTTGATTTGCACTTGAGGGATAGCGGCTTGTTGCGCTACTTGAGCATCTTCTAACCCTGGAATAGTCTGACAAATTTTCTGGATACCAGTGCCCACATTACGGAGGTGCTCAAGATCACGCCCAGATATTTTCACTACGACTTTGGCACTGACTCCCGAAAGCATGTGTCCGATACGATCTGTTAAAGGTCCACTCACTACTGAGAATGTTCCTACGAGAGATTTCATTTTAGTTTTTATCTCGTTGACGATTTCTTCACGACTCCGCGTTATGTGCTCATCAAATTCGATATCGAACTCAACTGTAGAAACAGGGACTACGTGGTCACCATTTTCAGCTCTTCCGGCACGGTGACCAACGGTTTTCACCCCATCAATATCTACTAGCATTTTATCTACCGATAGCCCAAGTTTATGAGTGACCTCAAGCGAGGTTCCTGGTGCTGTGGTCATCGCTACGATGAGGGTTTCTTCTTTGAATTTAGGTAGGAATTCTTTTGGCATTTTTATAAATGTAAGAACGCTAAAGGTGAGAATGATGAGTCCTACAGCAACGCTCAATGTAGGGAATCTTAGCGCTGCTTTCATGAAGGTAAGTTCGAGTATTTTCTTAAGCGTTCCAATGATGAAACCGTCTTTGTGTTCAATGTTTTCTCTAGGCTTGAGGAAGATAGAGCAGAGCACTGGGATCACAGTAAGTGAGACAATGAACGAAGCAATCATGCTGGCTATTGTGGCGATAGCTATCGGTGTGAATAAGCGACCCTGAAGCCCTGTCAGAGCGAGTAAAGGCACGAATACTAGGATGATAAAGATAGTTGCGTAGAGAATGGAGTTACGAACTTCTCCAGACGCCTTGGCGATCACTTCTATACGTGGTCTAGGCTTCTCGGCTGAAACATTTTCTTTGAGTCTACGGAGGACGTTTTCGATATCTACAATGGCATCATCTACTACGATTCCGATAGCGACAGCAAGTCCACCCAAGGTCATCGAGTTAACACTGATGTCCATCACGGTAAAGATGAGTATGGTGACCGCAAATGACAGCGGTATAGCGGTCAATGTGATGAGGGTCGTGGCTACTGAGGTGCGCGGATTCTTCAGGTTGAAGAGAAAGATGAAGAGGACAATGACCACCATAATAGCTCCGTCTCTAATCGCTTCAAAAAGGTTATTCATGGCAGCATCGATGAATGATGCCTGTCTGAAAAGTGAGGTAAGCTTGATGTCTTTACCTTCAGCTTCATTCTGACGAGACATGTCTTCAAGAACTAACTCAATTTCCTTGGTAAGAGTGCGAGTGTCCACACCTGGGGATTTAACAACACTCAAGATGACTCCTTTTTGTCCATTGACTCCGGCTTCTCCTCGCTGCGGCTGAATCGCCCATTCTACATTAGCTACATCTGCTAGAGTTATGGTCCGATCACCTACTTTTTTCACTGTAGTGAGCTTGATTTCATCCAGATCAGAAGTCATGGAGAGCACGCGTATCATCTGCTCACGTGAGCGCTCAGTGACGTATCCTCCCGTAGTATTACTTGCTACTTCAGAGATCGCTTGATTTATTTCATTTGCAGAAATGCCGTAAGCGAGCATTTTCTCTGGTATTATTTTCACTTGTACTTGCTGGACTCCTCCACCCATGGATAGGGAATCGACTACACCAGGGAGCTTCATAATCTGCTTCCGTAGAGTCCAATCCGAGTATGTGCGCAGATCTGAGGGCGATATTTCATCGTTTGGTGATGTGATTCCGATGAGCATTACCTCTCCCATGAGCGAAGCTACGGGAGTTAATTGAGGAGTAATTCCTTCTTCTAACTCAACACTACCGAGGCGCTCTTGGACAAATTGTCTAGCGCGGTAGATATCTGTGCCCCACTCGAACTCGACTATAACTAAGGAAAGCCCAACGTCAGTTTTTGACTGTAATCTAGTGATTCCTTGGATGCCGTTGACGGCTTTTTCTATGGGAATAGTTACGTAGTTTTCTACTTCCTCTGGAGCCTTACCAGGGACTTCAGTCATGATAGTGACACGAGGTTTAGTTAGGTCTGGCAGAACTTCCACAGGGAGTTTTTTGCCCTGAATTAGTCCTGCGACGATGATTGTGGCAGCAATAGCTAAAACGATAAGCCTATTCTGCAGTGACTTTATGATGAAAAAATTTAACATAGTATAAAATGGTCAAAGTTAACTTACATCTTTCTTACGAAAGATAGTAAAGATGAGTAGCAGAAGTAAGATACCGCATGCCGTATAGAGCAGAACGCGCTCAGTGCTAGACGCGCCTTGCTCAGCGGAACCGCCTCCTCCGGCTGCTTTTGCAGCTGCCGCTTGCTCTGCAGACATTTCAGATCCGTCTGGATTATGCTTATGACCGTGCGCTTCATCGAGCGCTTTGACTAAGTCATTTTTATCTGGGTTGGTATGTGAAAGAAAATACCCTCCTTCGATAACAACGTCATCGATGACATTGAGTTCTTTATTTTGGAGTATGATTTCCGCTCTGTCATTGTTTACTTTTCCTACTACGACAGGAACTTTTCTGAAAGCGTGACCGATTTCGTAATCACGCTTGAAGACGTGTGAATTTAGCTTATCGCCTTGGATAGCTGATTTGGGGACTGAGAAAATCTTAGGTCTAGAGCTGATCACAATATTGAACTCCGTGAGCATATTAGGGCGGATTTCAAGGTCTGGGTTATCAAGTAAAAATATAGCTTTGACTGTCCCTGAGCTAGTGTCCGCTTCTGTGCCAAAACGGACGAGTTTCCCCTGAAAGGTTTTGTTTCCTAACGAGATAATTTTGATTTGAGCTAGCTGCCCTACTTTGACGTGAGCTGCCTTGCTCTCAGGAATATCTGCAACTGCCCAGACTTTTGATATATCTATTATATCCATGAGTTCTTCACTAGGCTCTATAGGCTCTCCGAGATTAGCATGACTTTTAAACACCATTCCTCCTGCAGGAGCTTTCACCGAGATCACTGGTGGAGGAGACCCTGGCTGGCGGCTCTCTACTTTGATAACAATTTGACCTTGCTCTATAATGTCACCGACAACTGGTGGGCGAGTGACTACTCTACCAGCTATGCGTGAGCTGACAACAGTTCTGCTGCCTGGAGTAGCTTCGATGCGACCTATTGCAAAGAGTTTTTTATCAAAGGTGGTAATCTGAGGGTTCGCAGTGATAATCCCTGCATTCTTTTCTTTAATTGCATCGAGTGGAATAAGATTGTCCGTATTTTCTTCTGCTATTGCTAGCTGTGATATAAAGATGATAAGTGTGGTAAAAAATGTGATTATTGTTTTCATAATATTGATAATTAAAAGGCTGATTTTGATTTACCAAGAGCTGCGAAGTATTTGACGCGTGCTTGGTGGAATTTGAGATTGTTATCAATGAGCGAGGTGCGAAGTGCTAGCTCTTGGGTTTTGGATTTGAGGAAACTGGTGAAGTCTCCTTGCCCATTCTTGTAAGCTGCTTCTAGATCGGCAGAAGTTTTCTCAGCTAATGGTAAGAGTTCATTTTTAACAGATGTGTTTTGTGCTAGCCACGCTTGCATCTCCTGCTTGTGGGTAGCGACTTGAAGGCGGATCTCAGAGGCGAGCGCGCCACGTTCTAAAACACTTCGCTGCGCCTTCGCTTTGGCTGCTGCGATGTTGCCTTCGTTTTTATCATAGAAAGGGAGTGGGATGGATAGTCCTACGCCAATCCTGCCTTCGCTCTCTAATCCCTCTGGCGCATCTTCTTCTCTGCCGAGTGCTCCTAGGACTGAAACTTCTACGTCATCGTAGCGTTTGGACTTTTCTAACAGAATATTGCTTTTGGAGTGCTGGAACTCTAGCTCCTTGGCACGGAAATCCGCTCTATCTGAGAGTGATAATGAACGTGTCGGGACGCTTAGAGATGGGAGTGAGCCAGACAGATTCAGCGGCTTAGACGCGGGCATTCCGATGTATTGCTTGAGTCGTGTGGTGAGTAGGCTGCGCTCACCTTCGAGCTGCTTCTTCTTGATGCTAAGGGTCTGGATTTCCAGCTTGGTCTGGGCGGAGTCGAGCGGTGATAGCTCGCCTGCCGCAGCGGCTTCATCGATAAATGTGGTGACTGTTTGGAGTGAAGAAATCTGCTTATTGATATGTGCTTTCTGGCTGCTGAGTTGTAAAATCTCCACCGCGATGAGCTGAGCTGCTGTGATGAGTTGTTGCTCGGCAGCCTTGATTTCTTCTTGTGCGATAAGTAGCTGATCAGCCGAGACTCGTTTCTCTAAGCTGAGTTTATTAGTGATAGGGAAACGCTGAGAGAAACTTACCTCTAGCTCACCCTCAGAACCTGGAACGGACTTGTTAACTCCGATCCCGAGCGTGGGATTAGAACGTCTGCCTGCTTGGCTGAGTTTGCCAGTTGCCTCTGCGATCTTGAGCTTCGCAGCACGAAGTTGTGGGTTGTTATTAGAAACTCTGTTAGCAAGAGATCGGATGCTGAGCGAGCTGCTGTAGTCTGTGGCTTGGAGCTTGGTTGAAAACTTGGGTAAGTCTGCCTCGTCGGTAAGGACGATGCGCTTTTTCTCAAGACTAGCGCATGAGGAAAGTAGACCTGCCGAGCAGGCGGTGATGATAAATTGGGTATGAAATTTCATAATGAAAATTTAGAAAAATTGAAAATATGGGTGTGCGATCAGTGCACAAAAAAGGATTCCTAGAAATGTTAGGAAATCAAAAGGGAGCCAAACCATTCAAGAGGTTTAGCAAAAAAAAGGGGAATTAAATAAGGAATACGCCTAGATGAATTGACGTAAAGCGAGCATCATGCTGCGGTAAATAATCTGTCTGAGAGGGTGGTGCATTACTATGATTGGATTTACAGAGCAACTGGGAAAGCTGGGGTAAACTTACATCTGTCGATGCCATGGAGATGGCATCAAAAATATGTTCTTTAGATTTCAGTTCAGCGATGTGATCACCGAGAACGTAGGGGTAAGTTTTCTGCGGAATACAAGTACAGTCATGCGATGGAGTGGGGTTGGTATAACAGAGTTCGTCGTTAGTAGCTGGCGCTGTGACATGATAATGCCCGCAACCACAACCATTGTTTGCATCGGAAGTTATTTCAGTAAAAACTGAAACTGACTGCGATGAATGGCAGTCTGGAGCATGCGAAAAAAGCCCCGCGCTCAGAACAATCTGAGTGAGGATGGCAATAGAGCATATTATGTTACCAATAAACTTCATTTTAAAGCTGTGCCTCACACTAAAGTGAATCTAACTTTTTACAAGTAGAATTTGAAATAATATAAGCTAACTTGGGCTCACTTGCTAGTACAGCCCCTAATATAATTAGAGTGATAGGCTGTTGTTCTAAGCTTGGAGAGCGGAGAGTAAATGTCCTTCGAGCTGTTTAAGATCTCTCATAATCGGCACAAGTTGATCTGGAGTGATTTTCTCACAATCAATTACTGCTTTGAGGTCGGAGCGAAGTTTGACGAGATCATCTACTGCTTTGCTCGCACCTTCGTTATCAGGGGCGGATTTTAATTTAGAGGTAAGACGATTTACTACTGTTACGATCTCTCTGATTTCAGTCACATCACTCGGCTTTTCTATAGGAGCGAATCGTCCATTTCCTAGTTGGGCAAGATGATTTAGAATATCACGTATTGGAGAGATCACTTTTGAACGGAGAAGCATCGTTAAGACAGCCCAGATGATGGCACCGATAAGAACGGTTGGTAATAGATGGTGAGTCAGTATTTCGTGGGTATCAACCTCTCCTGAGGCTATAATCTCAAACAGGGTATAAGTAGCCATACCGATAATGACTGCGATGATTGAGGACTTTGTGAGAGTCCAGCTTAGTGATTTTGTTGTGTTGGTATACATTTCTTTTTTCATGTATTTATTTTGGTTAGGATTACTTTGATGGGTAAGCGTCTTAAAATTGGCCTAAGCAGCTTCTTCTGATTTTTTCCAGAGCTTGGCGACTTTCCCTGGGGTTAAGTCCTCTGCTGGCTGGCGGCCAAGATTTTCGAGTATATGTTCTAAGTAGGCTCGGGGATTGAGCCCA
>CALJOJ010000103.1 GCA_937981665.1 uncultured Rubritalea sp. | reverse complement strand
GCTAGGAAATCCTTCCCTAGATTAAGAGATGTAGAAGACTCCTCACTCGTTCCCTTGCATTGGCAAGAAAAGTAAACTTCAGTTAATGAGTGGGCACTATTTGATTGCTTAATAAGCTACGATATATTAAATTTAAAGAGCTAAAATGAGTCAAGTATCACCATCACCCAAGCTAGGCGAAGGTTACTATACCGTGCCAGACGCCGCTCAGATTCTAGGGATTTCCGCTGAGAAGCTGCGCCGCTGGGTGTCTGGATACCTTAAGGATGCTGAGCGTATTTTACCGATGGGTGCTCTGCCTACGTATGGAGAGGGTAAAAGTAAGGGTTTTAATTTCTATACTCTTATCGAACTCTTCACAGTGATGCAGCTCCGTGATCTAGGAATTACTCTGAAAAAGATCCGAGAGGCTAGACAGGAATTAGCTGAGCGTTATGAGAACCCTTTCCCTTTTGCTTATCACGGTATTGTCTCAAGTGGAAAGCAGCTTCTAGTGGAAATAGAGCATGAGATGCCAGATGCCTTTCTAGAGCTAGGAACCATTGGTCAAACCGCGTTTAAGAAGGTCATGGAGCCATTCTGCAAGAAACTAGATTTCCATCCAGAAACGAAGCTTGTGACCCGCTATTGGCCGAATGGGAAAAAAAGTAGCGTGGTAGTAGATCCTCACCATGGATATGGGCGCCCTACTATAAAAGGCACCAACATAGCAACCGAAACCATTGCACAGCTAATCAGAGCTGGCGAGTCTGAGGCTAATATTGCAGCGATGTATGAGCTTAACGAAAAGCAGGTATCGGATGTGCTCAAGTATCAGCTAACAACAGTTGCTGCATGAAGCTCTACTTCGATGAGAATTTTTCTAAACAATTAGTTGAAGGGTTTAAAGCCTTTCAGTCTGGACGACCGGATGAGAAGCTTGAAGTAATTTACCTCTGTGATGAGTTCGGGAGAGGTTGCGCAGATGAGGAATGGATTCCGAAAATAGGAAAACAGAGTTCTGCCAAAAATAAGTGTGTGGTTCTGACGCAAGATACGAACATTCACCGCTCACAAGTTCAAGCCGAACTCTACCAAGAGCACGGTGTGAGTTTTTTCTTTTTCTATCCACCAAAGAAACGGCCATTTAAATACTGGGAATGGATCGAAAAAGTAATGAAGCATTGGAGTGAGATTAAAACGATTCTTAACAGCGAATCCAAACCTTTTGCATACAGCATTAAACCAAGTGCTGCTAAGTCTCAGAAAATGGGTAATCACTAAAAGTAACAAATACATCACCATGACAAGAAAGCTCACCATCTCTGATGAAACCACAGACTTCCTACTCTACACCACTCCGAATGGAGAGGTGAAGGTAGAAGTCTTACTTAGCGATGAAACACTCTGGCTTACTCAGCAGCGGATGGCTGACTTATTTCATGTGGGCGTGCCCGCTATTTCTAAGCATTTGAAGAACATTTTTGAGTCTGGTGAACTCGAAGAAGAAGTGGTTGTTTCCATTTTGGAAAACACCACTCAACATGGTGCTGTAGAAGGGAAAACTCAGGTCAAGAAGGTGAAATACTATAACCTAGACGCCGTCATTTCCGTAGGCTACCGGGTAAACTCTACCCAAGCGACTCAGTTCCGCATCTGGGCGACCAAGCTCATCCGCGAATACATCACCAAAGGCTTCACCATGGATGATGAGCGGCTTAAGAATGGTCGCTATTTTGGTAAAGACTATTTCCGAGAGTTACTAGAGCGAGTGCGCTCTATCCGTGCTGGTGAGCGCCGTGTCTACCAGCAGATTACAGACATCTTTGCAGAATGCAGTATCGACTACGACCCCAAGTCTAAAACCACGAGAAACTTCTACTCCCATGTGCAGGATAAGTTTCACTACGCCATCACTGGTCAGACCTCGTCTGAAATCATCTTTGAGAATGCGGATGCCACTAAGCCTCTGATGGGACTACAAACCTACAAGAACGCCCCTGAAGGTAGAGTTCTCAAGTCTGATGCAAAGATCGGTAAAAACTTTCTCCCTGAAGCCGACATCAGAAAGCTAGAGCGAGCAGTTTCGGCATTCTTTGACTACATCGAGGGCATCATCGAACGCCGAAATACCTTCACCATGGAAGGCTTCGCTGACAGTGTGAATAGGTTTCTCGAATTCAATGAATACAAAGTGCTGGAAGGCTACGGCTCCGTGAAACGCACCCTTGCCGAAGCCAAAGCGGCAGAAGAATATGACAAATTCAACAAGCTACAGAAGATAGAATCTGATTTTGATAAGTCACTGAAGACTTTAGAACAACGAGCCAAGGGTAGTCAGTCTCCCGAGAATTAAGCATTTATCATTCACAAATCATAATTAGCAATTAGCAAAAGAACCATGGTCACTAAAACGAATGAACAAGCTCTCGAAGCTGCGATAGAAAAAGCACTCACTGGCACTTGCCTGGAAGAGCTCTCTAAAGATGGCGTAGTCTGTGAACCTGCGCCACCTTATGGCTCTGAATTTTTCATTGGTCATGCAGATGATTTTGACCCTGTTCATGCGATTGATACTAAGCGGTTTTGGAGTTTTCTAGAGACGACCCAGCCAGAAGAGCTAGAGAAACTTCAGAGGAGTTCGGACTGGAAGCTTAAAATCTTACAACGCTTTGACCGGATGGCAAAGAAGCACGGACTTCTTAAGATACTCCGTAAAGGACTCGAAGTAGAAGATGCTCACTTCACCATGCTCTACCAGCTTCCACAAGCTAGCAGTAGTAAGAGCGTGCGTGAGAATTTCGCTAAAAATGAATTCAGTGTTACTCGGCAAGTAAGATACAATAATGACAACCAACGTGAAGAGATCGATATGGTGGTCTTCATCAATGGTCTGGCTATCGCTACTCTCGAACTCAAGAACCCTTGGACAGGGCAGAATGCTAAAGTTCACGGGATCAAGCAGTATAAGTCAGACCGAGACACGAAGCAGACTCTGCTTCAGTTTGGGCGTTGTCTGGTGCATTTCGCGGTAGATACTGAAGAGGTCTATATGACGACGAAGCTCGCAGGAGCGAAGACGTTCTTCCTGCCGTTTAATAAAGGACACAATAGTGGTAAAGGAAACCCTCCAAGCCCGTTTGGGCACAAATCAGCCTATCTCTGGGAAGAGGTGTTTACTAAGGAAAGCCTTGCAAATATTATTCAGCATTTCGTTCGATTCGATGGTAAGGCGACTGACACACTCAGCTCACGCACCTTGTTCTTTCCTCGTTACCATCAAATGGATGTGGTGAGAAAACTCATCAATCACGCTAGTGAAAATGGTGTAGGTCATACGTATCTCATTCAGCACTCAGCAGGGTCAGGTAAATCAAACTCGATCACATGGGCTGCCTATCAGCTCATCGAAACCTATCCGACTTCAGCTGACTTGCCAGGATCAAAAGGAATCGATCATCCACTCTTTGATTCAGTCATTGTGGTGACGGATAGACGGCTTCTGGATAAGCAGCTCCGTGATAATATCAAAGAGTTCTCTGAGATTAAAAACATTGTAGCTCCTGCAATGTCTTCAAAAGAACTGAAGGAAAGTCTCGAATCAGGGAAGCGTATCATTATCACGACCATTCAGAAATTTCCCTTTATCGTAGATGGAATCGCAGACCTTAGTGATAAACGCTTCGCGGTAGTCATCGATGAAGCGCATAGTTCTCAAAGTGGCTCTGCCGCTGGACACATGAACCAAGCGATGGGAACAGGTGCAAGTGAGGAAGAAGAGGATGACCCACAAGTAAAAATTTTACAGGCTATGGAGGCTCGTAAAATGAAGGGAAATGCCTCCTATCTAGCGTTTACAGCTACACCTAAGAATACGACTCTTGAGCGCTTCGGTGAAAAACAAACAGATGGAAGCTACAAACCCTTTCATCTCTACTCAATGAAGCAAGCGATCGAAGAAGGCTTTATTCTCGATGTGTTGGCAAACTACACCACTTACAAGAGCTACTACGAAATTGAAAAGTCTGTAACAGAGAATCCTGAGTTCGATACAGCAAAAGCACAGAAAAAGCTCAAAGCATTCGTCGAGCGCGATAAGCGCACTATCACTACAAAGGCTGAGATCATGTTAGATCACTTTGTCACTCAAGTAGTGAACAAGAAGAAGCTCAAGGGTAAGGCTAAGGGCATGGTCGTTACTCAGAGTATTGTATCTGCTATTCGCTATCATAAAGCTCTTACAGCACTACTCAAAGAGCGTGGTAATCCATTTAAAATTGCCCTTGCCTTTTCTGGTAAGAAAAAAGTCGATGGCGTAGAATATACCGAAGCGGATATCAATGGATTCGCTGAGAATAAGACGCGTGATAAATTTGCTGAAGATGAATATCGCCTTCTTGTAGTGGCGAACAAATACCTTACGGGATTTGATGAACCAAAGCTGTGCTCCATGTATGTGGATAAGAAGCTACAAGGAGTATTGGCTGTGCAAGCTCTCTCTCGACTTAACAGATCCAATCTCAAGCTAGGGAAGAAAACCGAAGATCTATTCGTCCTCGATTTCTTTAATGACATTGATGACATAAAGAAATCATTCGATCCTTTCTACACTTCTACTACTTTGAGCGAGGCAACCGATGTAAATGTGCTGCATGAGCTTAAGGAGTCTATGGACTGTGTGGCAGTTTATGAGTCTGAGGAAATTGAAGAGTTCAATGTGAAGTATTTCTCTAATGTAGATGCACAAGAACTGAGCGTGAT
>CALJOJ010000102.1 GCA_937981665.1 uncultured Rubritalea sp. | reverse complement strand
TAAGCTTGAGGACTTAGAAAGTGCGATCGAGGAGGTTCTCAAAGAATGGTGGAGCAAAGCGCAAGGCTTCCGCTCATTATTTAGCAACTCGTATATTCGCTCTGAACTAAACGCTATTTAGAAATCATTTAAGCCCTATTTCAGACTAGAAATAGTATAACACGCAACACAAGACGAGTTCGCATCCACTTAAGCTGTGCCTAAAAAGGATGAAAACGCCCTCAATTGGAGCTATTCATCAAATACGCAACCTAAACTCTAAGCTAAAGAACCAGCACCACCCCTAAACACCCTATGGTGAAATATTCGGGTTAAAAAAGTGCGGACAGCTGGGAATCGATGTGAACGTAAAGCCATGATTGATACTCAGCATAAATTATCCATTCGTAAACAGACAGAGCTGTTAGATGTGAATCGCAATAGACTCAAGACTTTTGAGATATCCATCCAAGGAAAAATCCATTGTAAAAAGATGCGTTGAAGCTTGCGATATTGGCTATCTTCCGAGGCTCCTGAGTTCTGATGAACGGCTAACTTGGAGAGGTTAACGCTGCGACTCCTCATGACCCCGATGATAAGGTATACTAGAACTTTAAGACGCGGTCTATTTGACGTAGCAGACTGATTTAGAGTGCTTAATATTGCTTGATAAGTGTCCATATCAAGCATGGCACGTTTGGTGTGGAGTCAAGATAAAACGATGTTTGTTAACTTAATTTTAATCACTTACAGCAAATATGAAGCTTGGCTAATTTTTGTCGTGTAGTGTGACTATAGTTACACAAAAAACACCGCCTAATCAATAAGCGAGATTTTATGATCTATTAAAATAATGTGATTACTAAATTCTCTACTCACCTTCACCCTTTGGGCGAGTGGCGACAGTTTCCTCTAAGTACGTTCTTAGCTCCTCAAGGTTTAGCTCTTCTGATGCTGAAATTTCGATGATGCGCTGTTTAGAGAAGCGTTGCTTGAATCCTTCGAGATTCTCTTTAGCTCCATCGAGATCCATCTTATTAGCAATGATGATCCACTCAAATTTTGCCAAGTCTTCATCATACATACTGATCTCAGTACGGAGGGTCTGTAAGTCCTCGATAGGATCTCTGCCATCCACGCCAGCCATGTCGATCACGAAAAGTAATACCTGACAACGTGTGATGTGTCTTAGAAATTCATGCCCGAGCCCTCTGTTCTCGTGTGCTCCCTCGATCAACCCTGGGATGTCTGCTACTGTGCAGCGCTTAAATCCAGGGAACTCAACCACACCAACCATTGGCTTCAATGTGGTGAATGGGTAGGAACCGATCTTTGGCTCAGCAGCTGAAAGCTTACTCACAAGTGTGGACTTACCTGCATTCGGAAACCCTACCATCCCGGCATCTGCAATCCTTCTAAGCTCAAAGTAATACACACCTTCTTCACCCTCAGTTCCGAGTGTGTGCTCTTCTGGAGAACGGTTGATAGATGATTTATAGTGGAAATTTCCTTTTCCTCCTTTTCCGCCCTTACAGAGAGGAAACTCATCACCATACTTAGTGAGGTCAGCGATAGGATCGAGATCGATCCCTTCTCCGCGTTCCATTTCCACTGCATCCTTAATAGTCAGAGCTGGAGATGAATAAACAACCGTCCCAGGTGGTACTTTGACGATTCTAGTTTTACCACTCTTCCCGTGCTTACGTGCACCAGCTCCGTGGGCACCACTTTTAGCTTCAACCTTAGGGTCGTAGAAAAATTCCTTAAGGTTATCGGTGTGTGGGCTGACTTGTAAAATGATGTCACCTCCATTGCCTCCGTCTCCGCCGTCTGGTCCACCCTTCGGCCTAAACTTCTCTCTGCGGAAGTGAACTACGCCATTTCCACCGTCGCCGGCCTTACAATAAACTCGTATATTATCTACAAACATCTTCTTATCTCCTAAATTGGTTGATAGTTGGGGGAACTTGCATCGTTTAGCAGAAATACTAGTGTAAGCAATGGCAATCCAACACAAAATCACTAATTCTAAGATAATTGCCTTGATTTAACACCATTCTCAAGCCATAAGCCCGCTCAGATATATCACTCTACTCAACAGCTACATGGCTAACAAACTCAAAATAGCATTACCAAAAGGTTCACTCCAAGAGCCTACTATCGCGCTCTTAGAGAAGGCAGGCTACAATGTCTATCTCTCTGACCGAGGACTTCGTCCATCATCAGATGACTCTGAGCTAGACATCTACCTCATTCGTGCTCAAGAGATAGCTAGGTACATTGACTCTGGATTCCTCGACTGTGGCATCACTGGTCTGGACTGGGCATATGAAAACCGCGCAGACCTCGTAGACCTCGCTGAGCTACCATACTCACGTGCTACCACGCGTCCTACTAAGTGGGTACTCGTAGTTCCAGAAGACTCCCCTATCCAAGATGTAAAAGATTTAGAAGGAAAACGTATCGCTACTGAAGGCATCGGCATCACTGAGCGTTACCTCGAAGAAAAAGGCGTCAAAGCTGAGATCGAATTTTCATGGGGAGCTACAGAAGTAAAAGTCCCAGACCTCGTAGACGCCATCGTGGACGTCACTGAGACAGGTAACTCCATCCGAGCTAACAAGCTACGCATCGTTGACACCCTTCTCACATCTTTCCCTCACTTCTACGCTAGCCCTGCTGCACAAGAAGATAAGTTCAAGAAAAATAAGATGGCGAATCTCGTCCTCATGCTCAAAGCCGCGCTCGAAGCTCGCGATAAAGTAGGTTTAAAAATGAACTTACCTGAAAAGTCCTTGCAAAATGTGCTCGAAGCACTACCTTCCCTTCGCCGACCTACTATTTCTCAGCTTGCTGAAGAAGGCTGGGTAGCAGTTGAGACAGTGATTGAGGACTCCATCTCACGCCAAATTATCCCTACACTAAAGGATCTTGGTGCTGAAGGGATCATCGAATATCCACTCAATAAACTCGTTCACTAACTCATACAATCTAACCACAACAACCATAAACCATCATGGGTAACTTAAAGAAAAAGCGTAAGACTAAGATCAATAAGCACAAGCGCAAGAAGCGTCAAAAGGCAAATCGCCACAAGAAGCGCCTTCGTTATAAGTCATAATTATTGACCTAATAGCTTAACAAAATCATAAAGGGACGTAGATTTATTCTACGTCCCTTTTTTATTCTCTCATCCTATATTCTGTTCATCTTATGACTGACGCGCATCTCCACCTTCAAGATCCTAGAATACTAAATACCGAATCCATCATCAGAAGTATGCGCAAGTCAGGTATCACACGCTGTGTTGTGAATGGAACTAGCCCCTCTGACTGGGAAAAGGTCAGACTACTAGCAGAATCTCATCCAGATCTGATCATCCCTTCATACGGGCTTCACCCTTGGAACACTCCCTGTAAGGAAAATTGGAAGCTACTCCTCAGAGATTACCTAACAGAATCTAACAGCCTATCTAAAGTACTCCCATGTATTGGCGAGTGCGGACTCGACCGCTGGATAACAGACTATAATATGAAAGCTCAAGAAGACGCCTTTAACTACCAGCTAGACCTAGCTTCAGAATTCAACGCTCCTATTACTATTCATATATTAAAAGCTTGGGGATGGTTTCTAGAAACCCTCCGTGACAGACAAGAAGCAAATGGAACTCAGTCACTAACCACAGAGCGTGGCTTCCTCCTCCACTCCTATAATGGCTCTACAGAGCTCATCCCAGAACTAGTATCAGCAGGTGCCTATTTCTCTTTCTCGGGCTACTCCTTAAATACAGACAAAGCCAACACGCTCGAAACTTTTCGCCATATCCCATTAGATCGTCTCCTCGTAGAGACAGATGCTCCAGACATGCTTCCACCAGCACACGCCATTAGCCATCCATTACAATCTACAGCAGGATATATTAACCACCCAGCCAACCTATCCATGATCTATCAAGAACTTGCAAAAGCTCTCGGACTAAGCACCGAAAACCTGCACGCTCATATAGCCAAAAACTTCTCCACTTTTTTCCTTAAAAATAAAACCTAACAAGTCTATTGTCAACACGTGCAAGATAATCAATACGATCTCCGACCCATTTACATCTGCGGCTCCACTGCGACAGGTAAGACAGGGCTGTCCATAGCACTCGCCCACCACATCGATGGAGAAATCATCAATGCGGATGCCTACCAAGTCTACCGTGGGCTAGACACCATCACAGCTGCACCATCCACTGCCGAGCTTGCACAGGCACCACATCACCTCTTTGGTATACTAGATCCCTCAGAAGACTTCGATGCTCAGCGCTATCTTGAGCTAGCCACTCCAGTCATCAAAGATATCCAGTCACGGGGTAAAGTACCTATCATCGTAGGTGGCTCAGGTATGTACCTCAAGTTCCTCACCCATGGACCATCACCACTTCCTGCTGGTGATGACACACTACGTGCCTATCTAGACACTCTAACAGAAGATCAACTTATCACTAAATTACTAGAACTCGATCCCGTAGGAGCAGCCCAGACTAACCTTAAAAACCGGCGCTACGTCACCCGAGCACTAGAGATAAGCATCCTGTCAGAGCGTCCCATGTCAGAGCTAAAGACAGACTGGGAGAAAAGTAATACAGAGACAGAAAAGCATCTCCGTGGCATCCTCTTAGACTGGGGCCGCGAGGAACTCCGTAATCGTATCAAAGTACGCACTCAAATGATGATCGACACTGGAGCTATCCAAGAAGTAGCTACTCAGCTAGGGGCTGACAAAGGCCTATCCAAGACCTGTGAGAAAGCCATCGGAGTACGTGACATTCAGAGCCATCTAATGGGAGAGATCACTCAAGAACGCTGCCAAGAGCTCATCTTCTTCGCCACCTGCCAATACGCTAAACGACAACGTACTTGGTTTAATAAAGAGAACTGGATCACCAAGATCCCCATGAACAAAAACCTTTCCCCTAAAGCGATACTTGATGAGTATCTAGCGGAATTACTAGCTAGCTAGTTTAAAATGCCCACAGCACAAGCATGACAATCACCACCAAAGCACCACACATCAATAAACCGCCAATGTAGATCTTCCAGAAATAATCTGGTCCTGTATCTTCACTACTCTCCACAGGCACTGGCTTAGTGACATCTGTCAATGGAGGTGTGTATGGGTTCATGCTATGATCTTTCTATTTAGCATTCTGTTTCATGGCTATTAAAAAACTTTACTCAGTTAAGCGTCACTGAGTCGATCTTTAATCACACCCCGAACCAGCATCGAAGCCACTACCGAAGTCCGCACCTCCACTATAGCCTCCACCTGACCTTCGCCCCATATAGCTTAGACTATGTGTATGGTCGCATTTCTTGCACTGAAGCTCAAAAAAATTACCAGAGATTAGCTTCATCCTAGATCGGCATGATTTCTCATCACATCGGACTCCCAGAAGTTGTACGAATAGAATAAATACAAAGGTTGAGATCATTTCAGCAATAACGATCAAACAGAAAAGAGAGACTCCCATATAAAACGTAATGGGAGCCTGCCAACTAATCACATGCTCAATAAACGTCTTGATATCAGTACTGCTAGCGCCCCATCGGTTATCTTCCATAAAAGCACAAAGAACCACCAGTGGCAGCCCAATCGAAGCAAATTTCACCAGGCGAGTAAGTGGCCATAAAATTTTATCGAGCGGTTCAGGATGAATCATAATTAGTAGATCTCTATAACGGTATTTATTAGGTCTCCACATCATTAGCTTTAACTAATAACTCCTCAGACCATTCATTAAACTCAATAGGTATTTCTAAACATTCGGATAAAGACTCACATACTAACAAGCAGTCATCAAAAGATTTATGTTCTTTAGTATGAGTTTTGACCGATTGTAAAACATGCACCTTTCTTATACCGTCATCATACTTTAAATAAATATGCCAAGGCCAGGTCCTCCTAGAGGACCAGCCAAGTTCAGCAACGATAGAACTCACACCTTCTAGAGAAGTTTTATTCTGCCAGGTATCCCCCCAAGAATGCCCACAAACTTTCTCAGAATAGTTCACTGTGAATTGATACGGAAAGATCCAGATATGAAACCGGGTCGATGCATACATGAAAAGAAGTCCCAACGGAACACTAAGGCAACAAAAACCCACTAGCGGCCAGGCAATTTCTTGTGCTAGACTGATACGAATAAGGTGCGAAAGCGGCCACACTATAAACATGAAGCTAAAGCTAAACATTATAAGACTGAAGACAGCATAAGTAAGCCTATTATGTAAAGCTGGCTTTGGGAGTTTTAATAACGGCTTCATCATAGCTGAATAACGCAGAAATAAAAGTCGACCAATTAATTTAAACCCTACTCAAAATACGTATCCTCGTGTGAATATACTGGAGCGCAACAACACAGAAAGCGGATATTACTCACCGCGGTGATCTGATGCCAAGCACGAGCAGGTATAAGAATGGCATCATTAGGTTTCACAGCACGGGTCTCACCATCTATCTCCATTTTGGCTTCACCTTCTAATATAAAATAAATTTCTTCACTGAGCTTGTGGTAATGACGCTCTGTCTGACCACTCTTTGATAAACTAGCCTCTGCCAGACTCTGTTTCTCTACCGTTGCATTTGTCCTGTCTAGAATACTACGGATCGTAGACCCATCTGCAGTAGTGAAGGGCTTTTGTTCAGTAAGTGAGTTAATGATCATCCACTGATTGTTAAGTTATTTATCACTAATATCAAATGATTTCCTCATAGGATAACCGACCCTACTCAGCTAGCTCTACTTTAAGTCGCATGAAATGATGATCTTCAGACTCTGGCACCGTCATGGTAGCTTTCATCGTCTGTACAGAAGTACCAGTATTCAGTACCTCCTCAGTCACACTAGCCGAAATCCATGAAGCTAAGTTTAAATCAGCTCTGTACTGATGCTCAAAGACAAGATCCGTCGCTGACATATTTTGATTATAAATAATCGCCAAATCAGTTCCTTCTTTAGATACCTTAAGAGGACTCATGCTCATCGGGTCATTGGGATCTGTTCCAAAGGCGTACTCTAACAGGTTTGAGAAGCCATCACCGTCAGGGTCTGCTAAATCCGCAATTTCATCCGCATCACTTCCATCGAAATTATTATCCTTCCAGAGATCGAACCCAGTTAAAACTGGCTCAACTCCAAATTTTACCAACATAGTAGCTCCAGATGAACTCTCTACATTTATTGTGATCCCAGAATCAGCACCACTCCACCAATTCGCATTCGGTAGACTTAGGTCATTAAACGTAGAGCTATTATCGTCATATAAGTCATGTCTATCGGCGGCTAAACCATTTTCTAACTCAAACAAGCCATCTTGCTGCTCTAATGAAACTTGATAATGCTGAGCATTAGTCATTTGCTCATCGTCATTTCCACTCACAGCATCATCGATGTGCCAGATCATTACACCTTCATCTGGTACATGCTCTGCCCATATATCACCACCTGTCGCGCCATTAGCATAGCCTCTATTCTCGATAATAAAGAATTCATCAATGTCATTTGGGTTAGTAATACGATAGCCGACATTACCCGTAGCTGGTAAACTAGCCTCTACATAATCCACAGCTTCAATATCCACGATTTCAGCCCAGCCTAGGATATCTTTAAAATACAAATTAATAGGAGTCGGAGTTCTACCACTGTTGGCAGAATTTCCAGAAGCCATAATGCCATGTCGGCCTATACCTGCTGACTCACCACCGTAGTCATAGAGGTCTGGAAAATCTAGGATAAGATGCCCTGACTCATGGATGAACGTTCCCACCGTAGCGCTACTAGATGTCAAGTTAGTAATCTGATAATTATTTAAATAGCGTGTACTACCATTCACCGTGATTTCAGCTCTACCAGTACTATACATTCCCCACTGATGAGGCCAGAGACCTTGAGACCAGACTCCAGAAGTACTGCCAGCAAAAAATATATTAGTCGCTCTAACATTGCTTCCATCAAAGCTAAGAACACTGAAGTCAAAATCTGCGGCACTAAGCTCCGCGGCAGCATCACGTACTAGCAGATTACCTGCCTCTCCTATGTAACGCAGTTCGTCATTCGTAGGATAGTCCGAGTAGTTATAATAATCTCTTGGTTCTGGCATCGTCACAATTTGAGTCACTTCATTAGTGTAATCTAACAGACCGTTAGACTGATCATAGAAATAATCCCTGATCGACCCTGTATTGCCATTACCTGAGTACCCATCTTCATTGCAGTATTTTTCAATTTCAGCCTGAGTAGCGGGAAAGCTTACGGGATCATTATCTGCGGTGTTAGGGTCATCTGGAAATTGAACTAAGATAGTTAGCCCCACTGTTGTTTCTGGATCAGCTAAGGCACTATCAATCTCGACTGTATTTAACTGTGAAGTCTCTGAATCAGTCGTTACTTTTGAATCAGCATCTTTTTGCTCAGCTGCAGCGGCTTTGATATCCTCGACTTTCTCAGCATTCGCGTCCTGCCCCCCTCCTTGCTTCTTAAGTTTACGCTCACGCATTTCTTTGAGCTTCTTCATTCGCTTCTCTTTAGTAGCCTGCACCTTCTTTGTCCACTTTGCATCTCGCTCTGCTTGATGTTGCTTGTCTATTCGAGCAAGCGCTTTCTTTTTACGTGACTCAGGAGTGATTTTTAGTTTTTTCTCTAGACTATCTGGAGATTTCTCCCCTGCCTTTACCCCAGATGCTACTAGATCAGAGCCATCCGCATTAAGAACCGCATAGTAATAGGTCTTATCTGCGGGATTAAAAACCACCGTATAGCCATCAGCTGTTTCTGTTCTTGAATACAAGTGATCACCAATGACATGTAGATTTAGAAATTTACCGCCATCAGGTTGCTGATAATTCACATGACGCGTGCCCTGGTGAGCCTCCACTACACTGGTAAATACGACCAACAGAAAAAATCCTAAGCATAATGTAAATTTCATATTTTTCAATTTATTCAAACCACAAGTTTTATCAAGGACATTCTGTAGAATCCCAGATACAAAAAGCTAATACAGCGTTCTGCTCTTTGGTTAGTTGTTGATGTTTTGTATAAGGTGAGTGATACTGGTGTCGTTTGCGAGGGCTACTATTTAGTAGCGTGCTCAACTTCCTTAATATAGCTCTCATCTAGTTGCGAAATGTTCGTTTCCTTCGGGATGTACTGCCGAATTCTTCCGTTGAGGTGCTCATTAGAGCCTCTCTCCCAACTATGGTATGGCTTGGCTAATTTTTGTCGTGTAGTGTGTAACTTTATAAAACTGATGACCACTGTTTCGGAGTCGGAAATCCAAAATCTGATAGTGTTGATTGGCTCAATGATTTCATCTCTTGGTTACATAATGAAAAATTCATACAGCTAAGCAAATAATTCCTACATACCAAAGAGCGCAGATCCTCTCTGAACTGGTTATTTTCAAGCTTGGTTAATGGTTTACCCTACTTAAGCTGAAATTTTAAAAATCTGCTATCTGTTAGAAGTCTATCTATTTGTTTAATATCATTTTTTAAAAAAATCAACCTCTCCAACTAGATCCTTAGGTAGCTGAAATTCATCCTTTTCAGTCAGTAAATTTTACTGAACATGACCAAGTATGACATCAGAAACACTTTCGGCAACTTCTTCAGTAAGTATTCAAAAACCTAACACAACGATAGACTTCACGGCTAAAATAGCTAAAGAGCTCGGTATCCGTGAAGACCAAGTAGCTGCTACTAGTAAGCTTCTCGCCGAGGGTGCTACAGTTCCGTTTATCTCACGTTATCGTAAGGAAGCTACTGGTCTGTTAGACGAGCTATTAATCACTAAAATACGTGACCGCATGCAACAACTCGGTGATCTAGAGAGACGTCGAGCAGCTATTCTGAAAAGCCTTGATGAGCGTAAGTTACTGACTGAAGCATTAAAGAAAAGTGTATCTGCAGCTGAGACTATGACGCGTCTAGAAGACATCTTTGCCCCTTACAGACCTAAGCGCCGTACACGTTCCACCATGGCGGTAGAGCGCGGACTAGAGCCACTCGCTGATATTATTTGGGAAAATAAGCAAGACCCGCAGGAAGTGGTCAATGACTACGTAGTCATTAGTGATGACAAGGACAAGGCTGTGCCAACACCAGACGACGCACTAGCAGGTGCTCGTGATATTCTCGCTGAGAGATTTGCAGATAACGCAGAGGCAAAAGCTGAAATCCGTGAGATCATCAAGAAGACTGGAACTATCTCATCTCGCGTCCTCATGTCTAAAGCAGAGGATCCAGCTGCGCAGAAATTTAAAGATTACTTCGAGTGGTCTGAGCCACTTCGTGACGTACCATCTCACCGGCTTCTTGCCATGCGACGTGGTGAAAAAGAAGGCTTCATTTTTATGCGTATTTCTGCCGATGAAGAAACAGCTCTAGAGGCACTCAGAGACAGGTTCCTCCCAACTACTCCTATCAATGACCAACTCGAACGCACGGTAACTGACTGCTATAAACGCCTACTTTCACTCTCACTAGAGACAGAATTTAGAATGCAGACCAAGAAGGATGCTGATGCAGAGGCTGTACGAGTCTTTGCTGAAAACTTACGTGAGCTTCTACTAGCCTCACCACTGGGTCAGAAACGCACCCTAGCGATCGACCCAGCATTCCGTACTGGTTGTAAAACCGTCGTCTTAGACGCTCAAGGAACACTCATCTTCGACTGCGTACTCCATCTAACAATGAGCGTCGGTCAGGCAAAAGAAGCTATCGCTTCTATTCGAAAGCTCGTGGAGACATACAAGATAGAAGCCATCGCTATCGGTAATGGTACCGCATCTCGTGAAACAGAAGGTGCTGTGAAACTGGCAAAACTTCCATCATCTATTCCAGTAGTCATCGTGAATGAATCTGGAGCTTCCATTTACTCAGCTAGTGACGTGGCGCGTGAGGAATTCCCAGATCATGATGTCACCGTGCGTGGTGCCGTCTCTATCGGTCGCCGTCTCATGGACCCTCTTTCTGAGCTCGTGAAGCTCGACCCTAAATCCATCGGTGTAGGACAGTATCAGCATGATGTGGATCAGAATGCATTAAAGAATAGCCTAGATGATACGGTCATATCCTGTGTGAATGGTGTGGGTGTGGAAGTGAATACCGCTTCGAAACAACTACTTTCTTATGTTTCAGGTCTCAACTCATCGATCGCGGCTAACCTTATCACCTATCGTGTAGAAAATGGTCCATTCACCTCAAGAGCAGAGCTCAAGAAAGTACCCCGTCTAGGAGAAAAGGCCTTTGAGCAAGCCGCTGGTTTCCTCCGTATCCGCGGAGCTAAGCATCCACTTGATGAATCATCTGTTCATCCTGAACGTTATAAGTTAGTAGAGCAAATGGCTACAGATGCTGGATGCACCATCAATGATCTCCTCGCTAGTGAAGCTTCAAGAAAAAAAATCAACCTCCAAAGCTACGTTACCGCAGAAGTAGGCCTGCCTACTCTAAAAGACATCTTAGAAGAACTAGCCAAACCTGGGCGTGACCCGCGTAAACAGTTCGAGCTCTTCAGCTTCGCAGACGGAGTGGATAAGCCATCCGATCTCGAAAAAGGTATGCGTCTCCCAGGCATCGTGACCAACGTGACAAACTTCGGAGCATTTGTAGATGTCGGAGTCCACCAGGACGGACTCGTACATATATCGCAGCTCGCAGATCACTACATTGAAGACCCCGCTGAAGTAGTGAAAGTAGGTCAGAAAGTACAAGTCACCGTCACAGACTTAGACTTAGAAAGAAACCGCATAGCTCTATCCATGAAGGCAAACCCAGATACCAGCAGAGCTGGATCTAATAACCGAAACAGTGACGAACCAACTAGACCTAATAATAACCGTAACCAACATCGTAGTGGCGGTAAGGGTGGTGGCAAAAACAATAGTCGTAACAACAACGACTCTGGGCTTGGAGGTAATTGGTTTGACAACGCAATGAACAACAAGCGATAGCACCGAAGGTACTAAAAGAAGCTCTGAAAGACCAGCCGACCTTCCCGGTAAAGATAAATTCATATGAAGACAAGAACTAGACTGACCTTGTAAAGATACAAACAGATCTCAATCAGCTAGCTGAATAAAAAAACACTCCCAAAGCCGCCCTTAAACTAGTCAGAGGGAGAGAAATCTACAGCATTATTCCCCTTTCAAATATCCAGCTTGGACACGTTCTAACAATTCAGCGTGTACCACTGGCTGAGCGGCTACCATGAGCTTATCCGTGAACATATTATAAGGTTCGCCATGCTCATTGGTGCAGAGCATACCCGTTTCAGCTAACATAACCATCGCAGCCGCGATATCATATGGCTGGAGATCTGTTTCCCAAAACCCGTGGATCCATCCTGCACTCATCTGAGCGAGATCGATAGCTGCACTCCCCGATCTACGGATACCTCTTCCTAAGGTAAGCACATTAGCAGCTGCCTTGAAAAAGCCTTCAGCCACATCTGGTGAACGGTATGGAAAACCCGTCATAAATAATGCTTCGGAACACTCCGTGATCATACGAGGTGTAGTAGCTTTTCCTTGGTAACTATATCCTTTCCCTTGATCTCCCTCATACAGTTCGTCAGTAAACGGCTTATAGACTATCCCAAAAACTGGCTTTCCTTTCTCTACTAGAGCTACTGAAATGCAGAAATTATCCATCCCTGAGAGAAAATTCGTCGTTCCATCCAGCGGGTCTACTATCCAGACTAGATCCTGCGAACCTGTCTTCCCGCTCTCCTCACCGTAGAAGCCAGCACCAGTCACCAAAGGCATAAGACCATCCTGTAATAATTTCTCAGACTCCACATCTACAAAAGAAACCGTCTCACGCAGAGACTTCACTTCCGTTGAGTCAGCTGACATGTTTCTAAAATAGCGCAATTGAAATGCTCCTACCTCACGCACTAAGTCCCGCACCTTCTGACGATCAAAATTTGAAATCTCCATGCCCCTATCCTTAGCTAAAAACCTTCTCCAAGCAAGCACTGTTCCAATCGTTAAAATCGTATTTCGACAGTACAAATAGTCTTGCATCTTAACATTTCCCTACTAGCCTCTCGCCATGCTCCAGGCAGGAATAGTAGGATTACCAAACGTAGGGAAATCAACCCTTTTTAACGCAGTTACTCGAACCCGTAAAGCGGAGGCGGCTAACTATCCATTTTGTACCATCGACCCTAATATTGGCGTAGTCAGTGTACCAGACGACCGCATCGCTATTCTCAGCGGTCTCTCAGGCTCTAAAAAGCAGATTCCCACGGCTATCGAGTTCGTAGACATCGCGGGTCTCGTAGAAGGTGCTTCTGAAGGAGCTGGCTTAGGTAACAAGTTCCTCGCCACCATTCGTGAAGTGGATGCCATCGTGCAGGTCATTCGTTGTTTTGTAAACGATGACATCATTCACGAACTAGGAAGTGTTGACCCATTACGCGACATTGAGATTATTAATTCCGAGCTCATCCTTGCAGACATTTCAGCTATGGATAAGCGTCTCCAGTCACGTTCTAAAAAGGCGAAGAGTGGAGATAAAGAATCTAAGGCAGAAGTAGCGCTTATCGAGCGTCTTCTCCCGCACCTCAATGAAGGTAAACCAGCTCTCACTCTCGACATGTCAGATGAAGAACGCATTTTACTACAAGACTTCTTCCTCCTTTCTTCTAAGAAATCTATCTTCGCGTGTAATGTCTCTGAAGACGAACTAGCAGCAGCTCTCGAAAATCCAGATGCTCACGAGATGGTAGCAAAAGTTCGCAAGTACGCATCAGAAACTCAAGGTGCTGAAGCTGTAGTTCTTTCTGCTCAGATCGAAGAAGAGCTCTCAGAGCTATCTCAAGAAGAAGCGAAAGAATTTCTCGCTGACATGGGTATCCCAGACTCTGGCGCTGCAGAACTCATCAAAGGTGTATACAGTCTGCTAGGTCTGCGCACTTACCTCACTACTGGTGAGCAAGAGACTCGGGCATGGACCATCACCGCAGGTGATAAAGCTCCAGCTGCTGCAGGAGTCATCCACACCGACTTTGAAAAACAATTCATCCGTGCTGAAGTCATTCATTATGATGACTACGTAACGCACAAAACAGTAGCTGCAGCCAGAGAAGCCGGAGTTCTCAAGGCAGAAGGTAAAGAATACGAAGTCAAAGATGGCGATGTCATCAACTTCCTTACTGGAGCATAGTTTCACTCACTATTCTAACTAACATCTAACCCTAAGAGTATCTCAACATGGCTGGATTCTTCAAAAAGCTCGTCAATAAAATCACGAACAAAGCAGAAATCGACTGGGATGAGTTAGAAGCAGATCTCATAGCCGCCGACCTTGGGGCAAAACTATCAATGACCATTATTGATGAGCTCCAAGATCTAGGCCGCAAGATTAGCGCTGAAGATGTAATAGAGACTACCAGAAAGCACATCGCTAATATTTTAGCCGATGACCTCCCTGCTATCCAGCCACGTACAGACGGCAAGCCACACGTAGTCGTAATGGTTGGAGTAAATGGCACAGGGAAAACAACCTCTACCGCTAAACTAGCTTATCACCTAAGATCACAAGGATATAGCGTCATGGTCGCGGCCGCGGACACATTCCGAGCAGCTGCTGTTGAACAGCTAGAAGTATGGGCTGAAAGAATCCAAATTCCTATTATGACTGGCGCAGCAAACTCTGATCCATCATCAGTCTGCTATAAAGCCCACGAGGTCTGCATCACAGAAGGGATAGATTTCCTCATCTGCGATACTGCAGGAAGACTCCACACACGTCATAATCTCATGGAAGAGCTCGCTAAGATAGAGCGCACCATAGCGAAACAAGACGATACTGCTCCCCATACCAAAATGATTGTGGTAGACGCCACTACCGGGTCTAACGCGCTGCAGCAAACAAAAGAATTCAACAAAGCAATCGAACTAGACAGCCTTGTCGTCACGAAGCTCGATGGCTCAGGAAAAGGTGGCATCATCGTCTCCATCTTCCAAGAACTAAACATCCCAGCCCGCTTCATCGGCCTCGGTGAAGAACCTGAAATGTTTAAAACGTTCAATAAAGAGCAGTTCACTCAGGAACTAATGTAACCGCCACCCTACCCACTAACAGTAAGTGAGACAAAATTGGGCATCTAGACAGATCCTCAAAATGATCAACACTCGGCGGCTATGATAAACCTATCATCATCCGCACTAAAGATAAGAGTGATCCCCCCGCCAGTTGACATGCGTAAAAGCTTCAACGGTCTTACAGGTACACTAAGGGACTACAACATCGCTAAACTCAACGCTCAATACCTCTACGTATTTAGCAACAAACGACGCAACCGTGTCAAACTTCTCTACTTCGCCCGCACAGGCATATACCTTGTTGCCAAAAAAACTAGAAGAAGGAACCTTCAGCTGGCCACTTCCAAGAACCGCTGAAGAAACAATCCAGCCACTCGCTCCAACCGAGCAAACTATCGCCCCAGCGAAAGCTGTGCGAAAGCGATCCACTATGCCCTTGGGCAATGGGAACAGCTCAAGCAATATTTAGAAATTGGAATTTTACCCATCGACAACAATGGCGTAGAAAACGCCGTGCGTCCCTGTAAGCTAGGACTAAAGAACTACCTCTTCTTTGGCAGCTATGAAGGCGGCGGATACAACGCCACCCTCTACATCATCCTAGAAAGCTGCAAATCCACAGACATCAATCTACGCGATTATCTAGAATACGTCATAGCAACCATCCATCACACCCCACCCACAGAGCTGACACCAAATAAAGTAGCCCAAGCTTGGGAGAAAAAAAGCTCAGATAGCTTAGGCCAGTTTTAAGACGCTTACAAACAAAGCGCATCAGATGGATCAATATAAAAAGAGATCCGAAGAAGAGCAAAAAATAAACACCTTCATAAGACTAAAATTCCCTAACCGGAAACGATGATAAAAAATCTATTCTAGAGGACTTCTGGAAACTAGCGATGTTGATGTAAAATAATAAAACAAGTAGAGCCAGGCGCATATTTAAAAGGGATAAACATCCATTTCAAATATGGAATGAAGCAATACTGGGAGTTTTCAGAAGTTTCCTCTAGTACAATAAATTACTTCTTCTCAAAGAAATCTGCATCAGGGTGAACTGACTTAATTTTCTCCACAAGAGCAGGACGGTTAATAAGTACTTTCGATAACCTAGCCTTGTTATTCACATCAGCAAACCCTGCAGAAGTAGGCATCACTACAGAATCCCATCCAGCGAGATCAGCAGGCTTCACGTTAAGTCTATAGAGAGAACCAGTGCAATACGCTGATGGCTCATAGCCTCCTACAAAATCTACATTAAGCTCAGGTGTGATTGACTTCTCCATACCAGCAGCCCAGAGGCAGCTATTCACTAGAAAGCGGCGAGTGTTCGCATCTTTAAGATCTTCAGAAGCGCCGATAGATGTGTACACTACGCGTGCATCCTTCTTCTCACCAGATGGCGCGGTATAATGGTCACGTGTCCAGCCTGCATTCACCTTTGCCCTCTTAGTATTAAGCTTAGTACTTGGCTCAAAGGTCTTGAGCACCTGCACTTCAATGATTGGTGTCGCATCCGCTGGTGGTTGAGATTTATAAGCTCCGCTGTATGCGTGGAATGGAGCTACTCCTGTCATAATTGGGTTTGCTTTTGCAGACTCTACAGCAGTGAATGTTCCACCTTCATTATGGTTTTTACCATAATGACTCTGACCTGTTTTCTTATTCCAAGTATTCCCGAAAATCTGCTTACCAAATCCACCTTGATAGTCTTCCCCCTTATAATTATAATTAAATTTTTTCCAGCTTCCTCCTTGCTCATTAAAGCAATGTGTAGATGTTCTCATTCCCACAATAGGACCACCCCTCTCAGTATAATCCGCGATGTGCTGTACCTGCTCATCGCTTAGACTCATGAAACGTGTGAAGAAAACAAGAAGATCTGCCTCCTTAAGTACTTCAAGGTGAGGAACGTTTCCTGCACCAGGCTCTATGTTTCCATCCTCATCGATACCAAAGAGAACCGTACATTTGAACCCTTGATGCTTAGCTAATATCTTAGCTAATGCTGGGCAGGTCTCTTCTGAGCGATACTCGTGATCATTCGCTAAGAAGACAATGTGCTTTCCTTTACCTATACCCTCACCACCTTCATAGACTAGAGGTGCCGCAGATGCAGTCATTCCCGAAATACAGAATGCCGACGTTATTGTTGTGATTAATTTTTTTTTCATACAGTTGCTTAGAGCCTGAATTATAAATACGATATACTCATTGTCAATTTATCATCATCTTTATTCGATCAGAGTCATAGGATTGCCTTTTTGTTATTTAGCTGGCGGTCGATCCCACTTAGGATCGACCTGAGAAAAACTATAAACCTGCCAAAGACAAGTTGCCTGTGCTCTCTCAGCTCTGCAAGATCATTCCGCCAAATCTCGTTTCTAAGATCGCTAAAAAGTATGGCATCGACAAGCAAGCTCGGACTTTCACTGCATGGAGTCACGTCGTCAGTCTACTCTTTGCTCAGTTGACTCACTTCATTGGTCTTAGCGATGTTTGTGACACTTTACGCATCCACTCTCGTTGGCTTGGTAGCCTTCCTGGTGCAGTGCCTCCCGCTCGAAACACTTTTTCTCATGCGAATAACATGAATTGCTAACTGTATGAGGCGGGCTAAATATCGCCGTCATAAAGCAGCAGCAAAACTACATCTTCGTCTCAATCTCCAAAGCTTCCTACCAGGGTTCACCATCATCGAAGAAGCCAACCACCACGATGACACTCGTGCTCCCGCTCTCTGTGCAAATCTTCAAGAAGGTGAGATTGCCTTGTTTGATAAAGCTTATATCAATTTCACACACCTCTACAACTTAGCACAACGTGGAATATTCTGGGTGACTCGACCTAAGAACAACATGTCTTAGACCACTTCATATGGTGAGTTTTCTGGCTGGATGTTGTTTAGATTTCACTCATTTATGCCAACATCTTAGTGCGTTTTTGTTTAGCGATTTTTTATCACTGGTGGAATAAGTATCTAGAGTGCATCAAGCCAATCGACCTGCGATATTTGTCATACCTATATTTGCATTGTTGACTATGTTTGTCGACACAGATAATTTAACAAACTATTTATTCAAAGTGAATAATATAACAACCAAACAAACAACCAACCAAATGAAAAATAAAATAATAACAGCCCTAACTGTAGGCATGTCTGCCTGTTCACTACAGGCGTTTACTATTGCATCCTCTTCCGGCACTACTTCCGATGGAATCGGTTTCACCGTTACTGGTGACACTGATTTTACTACAAATGTGGGTGCTATAAGAACAGCTGACAATAACGGTGGTTCTATCACGTTCACCTTTACTGATCATGTAGACCTTACTATTACAAGTCTTGCTTCTGGGGGACCTATCGTACTCGACGGTAATGGAGCTAATAACTCCTTTGCTGCTGATCAAGGCACGTGGAGTTTCACAGCCGGCACTGTTGGTAATGCAGGTGCAATAATCACGGGATCAACTTTAACCGTGGATGGAAGAGCTACTGGTGGAACAGGTAACAGCAATCAAATCGCGGCAGCTGATGATTGGGGCTCATTTGAAGTAGTTGGTGCAAAATCAGTGGTATGGACATATAATGATGATACAAATTTTGAAGCATTTACGTTTGATGCAGTAGCGTCAGCTGTGCCTGAGCCGTCATCAACAGCTCTTCTTGGGCTAGGTGGACTTGCTCTGCTTGCACGTCGTCGCTAGTGCTTGATTATCTAATTAGCTTTAATTAGCTTTAATTATTTCTAAGCTCTCCATGAGTTATCATGGAAAGCTTTTTTAGTTATTAACTCTTATTGGATCTTGAAAAAAATTAGCATTTACTTACTAAGAACCCTTTCCCATCTATCTAAAATTGATTTCGCATCTTTCAACCATACTACACGTAATGAACAACATTCTCACCCAATCAAGTTTAGCAACTTGTCTACTCTCCTTTACCACGGCATTTTCCATGGCTCAAAATGAAGTTATTAATAAGCCCAACATTATCATTCTCTATGCTGATGACATGGGTGTTGCTGACGTTTCTTATGGAGATCCTGAAGCAAAAATTCAGACACCTAACATAGACAAACTAGCCAAAGGAGGCATGACTTTTTCTGATGGGCATAGTTCCTCAGGAATCTGCACGCCTAGCAGATACGCACTACTGACAGGTCAGCACCATTGGCGAAAATTCCACAATATTGTGAACGCCTTCGGATCGGCAGTCTTTGATAAAGATGAGTTCATCATCTCCCATATGCTTAAGAAACAAGGCTACACCACCGCATGCTTTGGAAAATGGCACCTTGGCTGGGACTGGAATGCTATTCGCCACCGAGGAGTTAAGAAAAAAGACTATGTGAAAGCTGAGTCATATGACTGGACTAAGCGCTTCCCTGGCGGACCTATTGACCAAGGGTTCGACTACTACTTCGGAGATGGAACGATTAATTTCCCACCCTATTGCTGGATCGAAAATGACCGGTTCCTCACCATCCCGACTAAGCCCGTCATCACATCCAAACCACTCGCGGGTGGAGGAAGCTTTCGTTCTGGTCCAATGGCAGAAAACTGGGACCCACAAAAGGTTCTACCTACGATCACTAAAAAAACGGTAGAATGGATTCAGAAATATGACTCTAAAGAGCCATTCTTTATCTATCTAGCCTTTAACTCACCACATTACCCTATCTTGCCTAACAAGGAATTTCACGGAAAGTCTCAAGCTGGTTTTTATGGTGACTTCGTAATCGAAACAGATGCCATGGTCGGAAAGATCCTTGATGCGATAGACGATAAAGGTATCACGGAAAACACCATCGTCATCTTCACAGCGGATAACGGAACCGAAAAACACGCTTTCGAGCGGCTAGATAAATTTGGCCAATGGAGCTCTGGTAAATTCCGAGGAGTAAAGCGCGCTACCTATGAAGGCGGCCATCGTGTACCTTTCATTGTAAAGTGGCCTAACAAAATCAAAGCTGGGTCAACATCTGATGAAGTAGTCAGCCAGGTAGACCTAGCAGCTACTTTCGCTAAAATCTCTGGATACCAGCTTAGTAACAATGACGCCATTGATAGCTATGATCTTCTCCCTGTGTTTCACCAGACCGAGCTTTCAAAGCCATTAAGAACAGCAACCGTACAGAATACCTACCCTAAGACTTTCGCACTAAGACAAGGCGACTGGGTCTACATCAATTCCAGTTCTGGCGCAGGACAAAAAGAGAGTGATGCTTATCTAAAATATTTTGATCTCACTAATTTCTCAAAATCCTCAAAAGGTCTTCTTTTTAATCTCAAAGAAGACCCTCGCCAAGCGATCAACGTCATCAACGAACACCCTGAAAAAGTACAGGCAATGGAAGCTCAGCTAAAGAAATACCTATCTGGAGAACGCTGTGCTCCTCAACGATGAAAGCTAAAATATAGTGTTGATCTATTTAAGATTCACATGATCATATTCTACTTCAATCACATACACACGTAGCTATTTCATGAAAACACTTTAGAACACCCCCATGCCTTGGGAAAAAGTAGGCCCAGAGCATAAAAGAAACATCAAACGAGCTGGAATGCTGTTAGATCTCGACCGCTGCGTAGGTTGTCACTCATGCAGCGTAAGTTGTAAAACAGAACATGATGTACCTCTCGGCGGGTTCAGAATGCGTGTCAGATATCTCGAACATCCAGAGGATAAGAAAATAGCATTTGCTCCACTCATGTGCATGCACTGTGTCGATGCGCCATGCTTAGAAGCCTGCCCTAGTAAGGCGATTGTAAAAGGTGCAGATGACCGCGTTTTAGTAAATGAAAGTAAATGTGATCTCGATCAAGAGTGCGTCAAATAGACTTCTGCGACCAGTTCATCTTGAATAACTCGGACAGCATACCTCGTGCAGCTGTCTGGGTGGAAGAAACGCACAGCAAAGTCATCGAGGATGTCGTTTTTGAGTTCATCACCAAGTGGCAGATAGAAGTCCCCCCAAGTTACCAAAAGCTAGCCTATGATCACGTCTCTCTCTTGCTCTACATTTCAGCTATTATTCGCAATCAAGACCCACAACTAGCCAAGGAATTTGATGAGATCACACTAGCTCCATGGATCACTAGTTTTGGACAATCTCTCGCGTCCTCACCTGTTCCCATTTACCGAGCTATCGGAGCAATCCTTACTCACCAGGAATAAAAAATAGCCTGAGTGAGTAAAAACCTCATCCAGTTGAAACATCACCCAGAGAGATCGCGTATTTTTTACAATCGCCCTATATGATCACTAGCATATCTAGTTTCATAAACTTTATTTTATGAAACTAGATCTGTACAAGCAAGGCTCTACTCTAAATAAAGAGGTTCACTAATACCTTACATCACAATGAGCAAACTAATATTTCATCATATCATCACATCCCTCTGTATTGGCTCATTTCTGAGTTCTTCTTCGCAAGCGCTTGAGCCACTCGTCAGCTCATCTGAAATCGTTAGCAAAAAGGCAAGTCATAGACTACTAGCTATGTACGATACTAATAAGGACGGAAAAATCCAAAAAACTGAAGACGAAGTCGCTTGGCAAAAAAAGAAGAAACTAGATACTAATAACGACAACGCGCTCGATATAGAAGAACTCAAGCAGAGCTCTATAAAATCTATGAATGCCCTTGGTAAAGAGCTACTCAATGTAAAGTATAAAGACACTCCTAGCGGCCCTGTATATCTGGACATCTTCTACCCTGACGAAGATACGAATACTACTAAGCCTGTGGTATTCTTCACCCATGGTGGTGGCTGGGCTACTGGCAATAAATCTAAAGCATCTTCTCACAGCTTTGGGGAAGTACACAAAGCATGGCTAAAAGAAGGATTCACGGTTGTCTCGATAGGATACAGACTCGTTAATAAGGCTGGAGACTCTCTGATGCACGACTGCGTGATAGACTGTAAGGATGCGATGCGCTTCATCTCAGGCCATAAGGAAAGTCTAGGGATAGCCCCTGATAAATTCTATACCTTTGGTGACTCAGCTGGTGGTCATCTAGCAATGATGCTTCTGCACACCAGCCCCATGTCATTCACAGGTGATACGGATCTCAAGCAGTACAGCTATAAAACCGTAGCCGGAGTATCATGGTACGGTCCATGTGATTTCCAAGATGTTCAACTGTTCAATCACGATGACAGACCGAAATTCCACGACAGGTTCGGCCCAAGAATTTCTGGAGTAAATCCCAAACCTGAAGACAAAATAAGACTCTACAAAGAAATGAGTCCTATCACTGCTCTCACAGAAAACAGCGCACCACTCCTGATGATCCAGGGCGACAAGGACACCACCATCCCTGTCAAACAAGCATACCGAATGCAGGAACAGCTTAAAACAGTAAACGCACCAGTAGAGGTCATGATCATCAAAAACGCTGGTCATAACTGGAGATCAGTTGATGCTCCCATATCTCCAAATCGAGGAGAAATCATCACTAAGACTATCGACTTCATTTTGAAGCATAAAAAATAATTATGATTAAATATAACAAAATCTCTATTCTCATCGCAGGCTTTGCGCTGACTGGAATAGCCCACGCCCAGTCACTAGCTAACAGCAAACCCAACATTATCTTCGTCATCACTGATGACCAAGGCATGGGAGACCTCTCCTGCATGGGAAACAAGATCATCAAGACTCCGAATATTGATAAATTTTACGCGGGAGCCACTCGCTTTACCGAGTATCACGTGAGCCCAACCTGCGCACCTACTCGTGCAGCGCTCATGAGTGGCCGTGTAGCATTTAAAAACGGAGTCACTCACACCATTCTCCAGCGCGAGCGAATGGCTCTAGATAGCTACACCCTCCCACAAGCCCTGCAGACAGCGGGCTACCAGACTGGCCTCTTTGGGAAATGGCACCTCGGAGATGACCAAGAATACCTTCCTCAAAGCCGAGGCTTCAATGAAGTCCTCATGCACGGAGCTGGAGGCATCGGCCAGACACGCTACGGTGACTTCCCGCAGAATGCAAAAAATGTCTATTTCGACAACGTCCTTCTGCACAATGATACCGTGGTAAAAACCAAGGGATTCTGTACTGACATCTTTTTTGATGCAGGTATGGCTTGGATTAAGAAACAACACGAAGCCAAGCAGCCATACTTTGCTTACATCTCACTCAATGCTCCTCATGGTCCCTACGTTGCCCCTGAGGCATACATGAAAAGCATTAAAGAACGCGGAGTCACGGGTAAAGGTATAGGCCGTCTTGGGATGATAGAAAATATCGATGACAACTTCGGTCGCCTGATAGACAACCTCACAAAATGGAATGCTCTCGAGAACACCATCGTCATCTTCACCACAGATAATGGAGCCGTCCGCCAAGGTAGCACCAAAGACATCCCCTACTTCAATGCTGGGATGAGCGGTGGCAAAAATTCTCCTTCAGAAGGAGGTACCCATGTTCCTCTCTTCATCCAGTGGAAAGGTATGCTCCAGCCAAGCACGGACATCAATGGTCTCTCGGCTCATGTCGACATCTATAAAACTTTCGCCGAACTAGCAGGAGCAAAATTACCCGAGAAGATGCAAGAGCTAGATGGTCGCTCGCTAGTTCCTCTACTAGAAGACGCTAATGCTGAATGGGCAGACCGCGAACTCTTCTTTAACTGCGGCCGCTGGAAGGCAAACAAGCGAGAAGAATCTAAGTACAAAGCATGTGCCGTCCGCTCGCAGCAATGGAGATTAGTCAATCACAGTAAGCTTTACGACATTAGCAAAGATCCAGGTGAAACTAAAGATGTAGCGAAAAGCCATCCTGAAGTAGTGTCCAAACTTCAGAAAGCCTATGACAACTGGTGGGAGTCAACCCTACCTTTAATGGTAAACGAAGGCCTACCTACAGTGAAAGCCGAAGACCAACCATTCGCAATACGCTACGAGAAACAACTCAAAGAAAAAGGAATTCCTGAATGGGCTCCTGACGCGCTCTAGCCTGACTCCATAGGCTCACCTTCACCTGAGCTCATTCATAGTAACCAATGCGATTACAATTCTCACCTTCTAAATACCTCCTTGTTCTCTGCAGTCTCATGCTGTCTCTGAATTTGGTGCTCTATGCCGAAGAACTGAGCTCAGGTAAGGTTACTGACCGAGATACTAAGGGGTTAAATATTGAGCTCATTTCTAAGGTGGAATCAATCCAGCCTGGGAAGGCATTTTGTGTAGGGTTGAGTCTCAAGCACGACAAAGGGTTTCATACATATTGGAAAAACCCAGGAATCGTAGGAATGGCCACTGCTGTAAAATGGGAACTACCAGCAGGATTCACAGCCTCTGATCTCCACTGGCCATATCCTGAGCTCTCACAAATGGCTGAGTATCCTTGCTTCGGCTACGAACGAGATGTTATACTCTATACGGTCATCACACCACCGCAGAGCTTCACAGAGAAGAACATCAAAATCACAGCAAATACTAACTGGATGTGCTGCTCAGACACTTGTCACCCAGGATACAAGAAATTTTCTCTCACCCTGCCAAAAGGAGATGGAAAGATAGACCCAAAGGTCTCTGAGCAATTCAAGCAAGCGGAATCCGAATTACCAACAATGTCAACAAACATCACAGCTGAGCTGCAATCAGAACCAGATGCTCAAACTATCATTGTTAAAATTAGCAGCCATCAAGACCTTCTTTTACAAACGATTTATAACTCCGACGGACAAACCACCCCAGATCTCTCGAATAGCCTAAAAAAAGTATCTAAAGACAGCTGGATTTTTATGGCTGAGCGTTCTAAATACGGTATGAAATCGGCTAATACATTCCCCTTTATTTTAAAAACGAAGAAGAACCACTTTAAAGTAATTGCTGTAAAGTAATTGCTGTAGGCAAGTGAAGTTCACGGTAAATCTCCAACCATTGCATTAAAGCTTTCATTTCCCTCATAAAATACTAAATTTAACAATATATAAGCAATTGAGATTTGTATGATAATAGAAACTCATTAATAACTTTACTTAAGACACACATTAACAACATGATAAAACATACTCTACTTACCGCTGCCCTGGGACTCACCGTAGCAAACGCAAAAACAACTCCAGCAGACACTGTTCTATTTTATGGCAACTCGATGGTTGAGCGACTTCTAGAAAAAGGTGATCTAGAAGCTTACATTCAGCTATCTCGTAAAGAGCAAAAGAAAGCCCCGCTGACGATCCGCAGTCTAGCGTGGACAGGAGATGAAGTCGGCTACCGATTACGCCCAGAAGGCTATGTGAGACACCTCACAAAGTTAGTCGACCAATGGCAAGCCAAGACCATCGTCCTAGGCTATGGTATGAATGAAGCATTTCATGGAGCAGAAGGTCTTGAGGAGTTCAAACAAAACTATCTATCCCATCTCAAACAACTTGCAGACATCCACCCTGGCGCTAAGTTCCTGATCCTTTCCCCTATCGCAGTGGAAGCGGAGCAATACCCTAGCCTCGCAAAAGTAGGTGAAGCGGCTAAAGCTGCAGATAAGAACAAGACCGCACTTACTCCCGATATTCTCAACGCCAATATCGAGCTTTATACCGCTGCTATCAGAGAAATAGCAGCTAGTCAAAAAGCTACATTTATCGATATCTATGGGCCTAGTAAACAAGCCTACACCGATACCAAGGAACCTCTAACATCTAACGGTATTCACCTAAATCAAGCTGGTAATGCCGTAATATCAAAGATCATAGCAGCAGATATTACTAGGTCTAACATTTCAAAGCTGGATACTGAACATCTTCATCAACTCTCACAAGCAGCAGCACAAAAATCTCAGTACGTAGCAGAAATCACTCGTCCTAAGAACTCGGTTGTTTACTTCGGTGTACGCCAGCGACCTCAGGAATATCTCGCAGAGATCCCTCGCTACCACAAGCTCGTAGAACAATCAGATAAAATCATCGCTCAAGTCCTATCAGATCCTAATATCAAATTCTCCTCTATCGAGAAACCTTCACTACCTGCGCTGACTCCTATTAAAGGTAAGAGAGCAAGAAAAGGAACAGGTGTCTATAAGTCCCCTGCTGATGCCATGGCAGAATTTGAAGTAGCAGATGGTTATGAAGTCTCCCTCTTTGCTTCTGAAGAGGAGTTTCCAGAGCTCAGAAACCCTGTGCAAATAGCCTTCGATGCAGAAGGTCGACTCTGGGTAGTAACGATGCCCTCATTCCCTCACACGGTCCCAGGTCTACCGATGGAGGATAAGATCATCATTTTAGAAGATACGGATAGGGATGGAAAAGCGGATAAGTCCACGATATACGCAGACGGCTTTGATGCACTCGATGGAATCACCTTTCACCACAAAGGCCCTATCATTTCAGCTCAGCCTAATCACATCTTAGCTGTGGATCAAAATAATGATGACAAGGCAGATACATTTACCCGTATTCTAAAAGGCGTTGACGTGACAGACTCCCATCATGGTGGAATGCTAGCAGCTGACCCCTATGGCGGTATTATCCACTCCGACGGTGTGTTCCACCGTTCGCAATACGAAACTCCCTTTGGAGTGTTACGAGGTGTCGACTCCACCACCTACCGTCATGATCTAAATACCAATGAGCTCCGCGTAGAGTGGCAATCAGCGATCCCTAACCCATGGCAACCTACATTCGATAAATGGGGTAATTTCTATCAAATGTACGGCGACGGTATCGTAATAGATGGTCTCACTATGACATGGACACCACTCGGTGTTTATCACGTATTCAGACACGGCACGATGCTCGGCTATGGTAAAGGTTCTGCCGTAGAGATCATCTCTGGCAAAAATTTTCCAGAAGAGTACCAGCAAGGCGTAGCATCAGCCGCTCTATTAGGAAGCTACACTGTCTCTATCACTAAAAACAACCTTGATAAAGGCCAGCCGGAACTAAGTGACAGATTAGATCTATTAAAATCACCAAACGCCGCATTCAGACCAGCGGCTCTCGCATTCGGGATGGACGGAGCTCTCTATGTCTCAGACTTCTGCAGCTCTATCATCGGCCACGCTCAGCACCCAATGCGTGATCCAGGCTGGGATCATAAACACGGTCGTATCTGGCGTGTCGTCAATAAGGCTAATCCAACAGTCACAGACTTCCCTAAAATCAAGGGAGCTAGTCTCGATGAACTTTTCCCACTCCTCCAAAATACAGATGATCTCGTGCGCGATCACGCCCGTATCGAAATACGTAAACATGGAGACAAAGGGATACAAGCCATGGAAAAATGGATCTCATCTGCTGATACCAAAGCCGCTTCCTATGAACAGAGTCTCCTTGAAGTCATCTTCACCTCGGAAGGCCTAGGGAAGACACAGCCGAAGTTGATCGAAAAACTACTAAAGTCAACCTCACCTTTTTACCGTGCAGCTGCCATCCAGAGCATCCGACTACAGGCGAATAGACTAGAGAACCCAACGGCTCTCATTAGCTCAGTACTCAATGATAAACACCCACGAGTCCAGATGGCACTCGTTGATGCAATAGCACACATGCAGAAAGAACTACCTGACATCATTAACTTATCTAGTCAGATAACGTCAAAGAACCCGCAGGTACTCCATATGATAGATGACCTAAGACATGGTACTAAGTCACATAAAATGCGCAGTATACCAGTCCTCTCCATATCTAAAGAAGCTCAGGTCGACTTCTGGCAAAAGATCGAGAAGAACAACAAGGTTTCCACTCTGAAGTATAATAAAGGAGGCTTCAAAGCTGGAAGCTATCAGACATTTATCCATTCCGAAATCGAACAATCTGCAACATTGGCACTCGTCTGTAACTACATCAACATCGAAGTTAACGGAGTAAGACTGCTCTCAGATAACGAGCGTTGGAGTAAAAATCAACAAGTATCATTTTCACTTAAGAAAGGCATCAACGTGATCAACATGGAAATAGCGAATGAAAAGAAGAACGGATGTTCTGCTGTTTCCATTTTTGACCTAACAGGTGAAGCGATCAAAAACGCTACAGTCTGTAATTCTCAAAGTAACCTAGACTCATTAGCTAAGATATTCGCAAAAGATCAGGAGCAATTCGCTGGTGCTATCAAAGTACAAGCAGTACCACATCAGCTGAAATTTTCTCCTACAGAAATCAAAGTTAAAGCAGGTAGCGACGTTCGCCTCATCGTGGAAAATCCAGATGACATGATTCACAACTTTGTCATCATGGAGCCAGGTAGTAAGGAAAAAATCGGAGATCTAGCTGACAAACTAGCTGCAGATCCCGATGGAGCAAAGATCGCCTATGTCCCAGCAGTAAAAGAAGTTCTTTTCTCTTCCAAGCTTCTTAACCCAAAGACTAACGAGGAACTGAAATTTAAAGCGCCAACTAAACCAGGAAACTATCCATTCCTCTGCACTGTGCCAGGTCACTGGAGAGTTATGCAAGGTGTCCTCATTGTGGAGTAATCCACTGAATCAGTATGAGATCATCAAAAAAATTATTCTCATGCTAATCCTGAGCTAAAGAAAAACAACAATCACTTCAACGTATGAAAAAGACATTCGCTATACTATTTAGCCTCGTTACTACAGCCGTAGCAGAGACTAAGCCTAACATCCTCTTCATCTTCGCGGATGACTGGGGATGGGGAGACTTGAGCTGCCATAATCATCCATACATCAAAACTCCAAATATCGACCGGCTTGCAAAAGAAGGGACCGACTTTGAGCGCTTCACCGTTGCAAGCGGCGTCTGCTCACCTAGCCGAGTAGGCGTGATGACTGGACAGTTTCCATCTAGAAATAACGTCGCTGGTCACTTCGCTACTCCTGAAAGTAATATGAAGCGTAACATGCCTGACTGGCTCAGCCTCGATGTTCCCTTCCTAGCAAAACTTCTTCAAGGTGCCGGCTACCGCACTGCTCACTATGGCAAATGGCATATCTCGAATAACCTCGTACCTGACTCCCCTACTCCAGGTGAATACGGCTATGATGACTACGGTTCATTTAACTGCTCCGGCTTGCAAATGCCGTGGTATAACGACGCTATCAGAACTTCCTTATTCATCGAAGAAAGCGTAAAGCTAGAAAAGCCATTCTTCATCAATGTATGGATGCATGAGCCACACACACCATTCCACACCATTCCAGAGTATGAATGGAGATTTAGAGATCTCGACAGAAATCACCAAATCTACGCATCTGTCCTTTCTCATGCAGACGACCGTGTTGGCGTTATTCTTGATACACTCGACCGCCTTAAAATAGCCGATAACACCCTCGTCATCTTCAGCTCTGATAATGGGCCAGAGGGTAGCGGAGCAGATGACGGCATAGCCAAACTCATATTCGACTCTGCAACTGGCGCTGGCTGGGACACAACCGCATCAGTTGGAACCACTGGTGAAAGATCTGGACGGAAAAGAAGCCTTAAAGAAGGTGGCATAGGTGTGCCATTCCTTGCCCGCTGGCCTAAACAGATAGCTGCTGGTAAAATAGACAACGAATCACTTATCACCGCTGTAGATCTTCTACCTACATTTTGCGCGCTAGCTGGTGCGGAACTTCCTGATGGCTTCAAGCCAGATGGAGTGAACATTACAGAAGTACTAGCTGGTAAAAAGATGCCATCTCGTGAAAAACCTATTTTCTGGGAAGGTATGGCAAAAAAAGGTATAGCAAACTGGTGTACCGTTCAAGGTCAGTGGAAACTACTCGCTAGCTCAGACCTGACAAAGATCCAGCTTTACAACATTGCTAATGACGTAAAAGAAGCGAACGAACTCTCTAAAGAACAACCTGAAATAGCCGCTAAGCTACTCCTCAGTATTAAAGAATGGCAAAAAACACTCCCTAAAGAACCTACAGGTAATGTTTTCTCTAAGTTTCGTAAGGCTGATAAATTAAAAAAGAAGGAATAGCTAAATAGAGGTAACCTCCGCCAACCTAAATTAGTTGGCTCTTCAAACGCAAAGCATGACGGATTCGTATCTTAATCTGGCATAGAGGTAGTTAAGATCTCTTATTCCACATCCTCTGTGAACTATTCTCGATATGAGATTGTTAAAGCCTTCTATGCGTCCTGAGGTGATTCTATTTTTGGCATAAGAGATGATCTCTTTCGTTGATCTTAAAAAGCTACTTCTTAATCTTTCAAAAGACGGCAATTTACTTTGTGACGACATTAAGCACCAGTCTTCTAACCTTTCTTTTGCCTGCTCTTCATCTACTGTTTCATAGATACTCTTGAACTGCTCTTTGATGAGGTAAGCTTTGCAGATCTGCTCGTTGACCTTAATCAAAGAGGCTAATCTATTCTTCCTTTCATCGTTAAGTTTAGAGGGGTTTGAGAGGAGTAAATATCGGCTATTCTTGATCACCTTTTTTCTATCCACATCAGCGTTATTCCACTCCCTTCTACGAACATCATCCCTAAAATAGGAAAATCAAAAAATGCAATTTATATGGAAATGGTCGCGTGAGACTTTTTCAGGAAGCCCTATTATAATTAAATTTCATCTCGTCAAAAAACCATTTCTGCATTTCTATCATTTACTTTTACTCTGCCGCTTGTTTAAATCCACGCAATACTAAATGCGTTATATCCCTCCAGACTTTAAATCTAAAGAACTCATCATCCGACTATGAAAGTAAATTGCCCAAGTTGTAACCAAAAATACAACATTTCAGAAGACGTCTTCGGTAAAAATTTACAATGCCATTCATGTGATGAACTCATGGTATTCCATGCTCCAAAGAACGTACCTAGTATAAAGAGCAAAGCTGATCCGGAGTCGAAACCCAAACATGAAAAAACTGAACCTGAGAAAAGCAACGTAAATTTTGGCTCCACCGTCACCAAGATAAAATGCCCAGGTTGTAGCCAAAAATACAACGTCACACCTACGCAATACGGGCAAAATATTGTATGCCAAGCTTGTGAGCATATAATGACAGTTGATGCACCTGCTGGATCTGAAAAACCGGTCAATGCGGTAGAAGCTTTTTATGCTAATAAGAAATCACGCGGTTCAGGAATGTTCGCTTCAGGGATAGCAGCCGCGGCTATCATCGGTGGTGGCTACTTTGGATTCATTCATTTTAAGACAAGTAAAGAAGATGTAACTCCAATCACCAACACAGTTGACTGGTATAATACCCCAATAGAAAATGTTGTTGATCCAGATAAAGAGAACTCTCAACCTCAGCCAGATCAGTCCCCCGAGGTTACAGAGGTTACAGAGGTTACAGAGGTTACAGAGGTTACAGAGGT
>CALJOJ010000101.1 GCA_937981665.1 uncultured Rubritalea sp. | reverse complement strand
TCAATTCAGTATTATGATGCAAACACCTAACAGCGATGAACCATCACCGAAACCTAACAACTACGAACACCAAAAAACTTATTCACGTTGATAAACCTAACCGCTCAGCTTCTCAAATATAATCACACGGTTGACGTCTATCTTTAGCAGAACGTCATAGCATAGCCACCGCGGACGGTGAACGAACTTGACTGTGGTTTGATGGTTTAGTTGTGTGAAAACTTGGGCGATAAAGGCGCCGTCCGCGGTTGGCTACTGCGACTTGTTCTGCATTTTTTTGCCTAGTTCTAACCTAATTTCGAAGCTTTTGTATTCTCCTGAATTGGGCAACAAAACTCCATAAGTCAATTTGATTTCCTTAAATTTGATTTCTTTAATAAGCTTTGCATGATTTTTAATAGTGTATATTTTTAAAGGTTTAGGTAATCGTATATTAGACAGATTGGGCACTATTATTCTTTGATCATGATATACTGAAAGTGAGCCAAAAGAAGCCCCTCCTCCACTTTTCGAATCATCAAGAAAAGTAGTTTCTTCTGAAATAGATTGAGGGGTTTTCGATATTACGTAATAATCCTTAGTACTGTTTTCCAGTCTTACCAATAAATCGTCACCACTCTCTTCAAAAGAGATATTTAAGATTTCACTCAGATGTTTGCCTGTAACCGTATCGTCAACAATTTTGCCTTGTTGAGCTATACTTGACTGAACGAAAAGTATAAATATCAAATAGAGAGGTTTCATTTTTAGCAGAACGTCTGAGGACACCAACCCGCTACCAGGGGCGAACATTGACAAAGATGTTAAGGGTTAAAATTATCATAAAATCTAACTACTCGGCGGGTAGCGGGTTGGGTGCTCCGCCTTGTTCGCTTATTTTTTCTGTTTGTAGAGTTCGTCTAGTCGCTTCTGGTCATACTCCGAAAATGTGCCATCTAGTAATGATTCTCCTTTATGGTTTTTGATCTTCGTAACGGTAAGTGTAAGAACCATGTCATTGCGATCTTTGGGAGCTTTGCTCCATTCCCCAAACATATTAGGTGCAAGCTTCCAAGTAGCTTCTTCACCTGACTCTAGACCACCACTAATGCTATAGCTAAAACTATCGTCTACCCAAGGTGTTGATCTTCCCGGTGTTGCTAAAACAGCGTCAAAATGAACAGAAGCAACAGGGATGTCTAAACCATTTGATACTGATAGTTCGATAACAGGTTCGGTAGAGTAGGCTGATTTTTTGAAATAAAATTTGGATGATTTAACTTTAAATTTCTTGAGCTTCTCAGCAGCTTTGGTTGCAATTTCCTTTTTTTTCTCTAGCTCTTTTATTTCTGTAGCTATTTGTTCTTGCTCTTTAGCTTCTCTTTCTTGTTTACGCTGTTTCTCCTCTACTAGCCTCTGCTCTTCTCTTTTCTTACGTTCAATTTCGGCTTTTTTCTGTTTAGCTTCCCTCTCAATTTTGATTACTTCACCTTCTGCAATTACTTCTTGAGCTGTTTTTCCGTCTAGTCGATCCCGCATCCTGCGCTTGGTTGCTTCTGAATCCGCAGCCATCTCAAAAAGATTATCTCCTGATAAGGCTACCAACAGAAGCGAACTTTCAAACTGCTTTTTTTCTTTTGGGCTTAAATCCTTTTTCAATTCTTCAATTGATTCTTTCATCGCGTCTTCAGATGAAGCATCAATTGTTTTTTTTGAGCAACTAACGAAGAGGAGTATGCTGAATAGAGGTATGTAGCGGAGTAGTTTCATATGAGGTGATATTTTTGAGCGAACGTCATAGCATAGCCACCGCGGACGGTGAACGAACTTGACTGTGGTTTGATGGTTTAGTTGTCTGAAAACTTGGACTATAAAGGCGCCGTCCGCGGTTGGCTACTGCGACTTGTTCGCCATTTTTATTGGTTTCATTAGATTGGTTGTAGTCATTCTATTAGGTCACTGTTTTCATCACAAGGTGAAACAGACAATATCTCACCATTAATGGCTCTAAAAATTCCTTCAAGTCCAAATGACGATGAAAATTCAACAGATATTAAAGCATGATCTTTCGGTTTGATTATGGGTAGAATGATGAGTTCAAATAAGACATTCTGATGGTTGAAATGATGTAAATCCACTGAATCAACACCAAAAAAAGAAAATTCGATAAGGTGATGTTTATCTTGTTTGTAATGACCTGAAGGAGTTACGTCGGATGTCGTCTCCCAAACATGCAGTGTGAAATTGATAGTTGGGCTTCCTAAATTGGGTTCACCTCGATCACAGAGCACTTTGATAATCTCCGCATCGTGAAAACTAGGGAAGTATCCGAATATTCTGGTTACTAGTTCTGCATTCTTGATTGGGGGAAGCGTGGTCATTTTTGGGCGAACGTCATAGCATAGCTACCCCTGAGGAGAGAGCGATGGTAGTAACTGGATTGAGGTTATAGTTATCATAAATCTGGGCTAGAAATGCGCCGATGGGGTTAGCTACTGCGACTTGTTATGCCATTTTTGGGTTTCATTTTTTTGTATTAAGGTAAAAAATGCTCTCTACATGAAAGCATAGAATCGGCATCATCAGGAATAGCTGCTATTGTTCTGATAGCTTTTTCTAACTCAGAATATGAGGTCAAAAATATTGTCTGCATTGATTTTTTAGTTAGAGAAAAGTGACTTGATGTTTCACAACGAATATCCATATGGATACGGTATTTTCCTACTTCACTAGATGTTATAGCTGTGATTTTTGCTGTCGAATCATCTTTAATTTTAATTATTCTTTCGGTCATCTTATCACTAGGTATAGACCCATCGACATCGAGAACAACACATATCATACCATCAGAATTAAAGCCTTTGAATAAAGCGAAGTATAAAATTAATCCTATTACGGAGATTAATCCGATGTTAATGATTTTACGCATTGCTAGTTGGGTATTTTTTTAGCATAACAGTTTGTTTATGTTACAGGGGAAAGATAACGAATCCCCTTATAGCCGTCAAGGGGGAAATATAGCTTATATTTTTCTATTGGAAAATACAGGTTTTTATTTTATGGTTTCTGAATGGCTGAGGTTAAAATTGAAGATCGGATGAGAACTGCAATGAGAAGACGCGGTTTGTCTTATAGGACAGAGGATAATTATGTTTCTTGGTATAAGAGGTATGTGATCTATCATGGCCGGATACATCCTGCTGAGCTGGGTGAGGCTGGGGTGGAGAAGTTTCTCAATTATCTGGCTGGAGAGATGAATGTAGCTCCCGGCACTCAAAATCAGGCATTTAGTGCGTTGTTGTTTTTGTATCGGGATGTTTTAAAGATGGAGCTGGTGGGAGTGAATTCGAGACGTGCGAAGACGAAGAAGAAGCTGCCGGTGGTGCTGAGCAAGGATGAGGTAAGAGATTTGTTTAAGGGGTGTCGGGATGGTATACCTAGCTTAATGATAAGGCTTCTTTATGGTTGTGGGTTACGGGTAAGTGAGGGTTTACGCTTGAGGGTGAAGGATGTGGATTTTGGGAATGATTGTATCTGGGTGAGGGATGGGAAGGGAGGAAAGGATCGTTGTCTAAGTATGCCTGCTAATTTAAGGGGTGAGCTGGAGAGGCAGGTAGGTAGAGCTAGGTTACAGTATGAGGAGGATGTGGCTACTTATGGTGAGAGCCGGGTGTATGTGGATAAGGCTTTGGATAGAAAGTCTGGTGGTAAGTATAGCCGGAGCTGGGAGTGGTTTTGGGTGTTTCCTACGGCTTTACGTGGGGTGGATCCGAGGGATGGTGAGGATAAGCGGCATCATTTATTAGAGGGTGCTGTGAGTAAGTGGCTGAAAGGTGCTGTGGCAAAGGCTGGGATAGAGAAGCGTGTGACTGCGCATGTTTTGAGGCATAGTTTCGCGACGCATTTACTGCAGGCGGGGGTGGATCTGAGGAGTATCCAGCAGCTATTGGGGCATGAGAATCTGAAGACGACGGAGGTTTATACACATGTTTTACAGGCGATGACGGGAAGAGTGCAGAGCCCTCTGGATGATTTGTAGTTTTTTTGGATGGTGTTGTTGTTCTGCTCTTTTAGGGCAGTTTTGTTTTTTTTGGGATGGGATTCTCCCAGCCCTTCCCCCAGCCCTCTGCTGCGCTTCAAGATGGGCTAGGGTGTTTTAGCCTCTTGGGGGCTGGGAATGTGTGAGTTATTGATGAAACCTTAGGTTGATGTTGATGATCTTCCCTTTCAGGGAAGTCTGTTCTTTTTATGTTGTAACCCAGGGCGAGGCCCTGGGCTGATATGAATTACACCGTTGGTGTAGTTGGGGGTGAGTGGTGAATGGTGAATGGTGAATGGTGAATGGTGGGTTGTGGGTTGTGGGTTGTGGGTTGTGGGTTGTGGGTTGTGGGTGGTTCGGTGTAGCGGAAAAACTTGGGTGCTGGGCTTGATTTGTAATTTACAAGATGGCTTGTTTCTGGCATTTGGAGCGGACTATGTCAGAGCTACCTAAAGCATACGAACCACAGGCTGTTGAGAAGCTGTGGTATGAGAAATGGATAACTAGTGGTTGTTTCCATGCCGATGAGAATTCTTCTAAGGAGGGGTATTCTATTGTGATTCCTCCACCTAATGTGACGGGTATCTTGCATATTGGTCATGTTTTGAATAATTCTATTCAGGATATCTTGGCTCGTCGTGCTCGCCAGGAGGGTAAGGAGGTGCTGTGGCTACCGGGGACTGATCATGCTGGGATAGCGACTCAGACGAAGGTGGAGAAGAAGGTGCGTGATGAGGAGGGAACGACGCGTAGAGAGCTGGGGCGTGAGGAGTTTCTGAAGCGTGTGTGGGACTGGAAGGATGCTCATGGTGGTATTATCATTAATCAGCTAAAGCGTCTGGGGTGCTCATGTGACTGGGAGCGCGAGCGCTTTACGATGGATGAGGGTTACTCGGAGTGGGTTGCTAAGGTTTTTGTAGATTTGTTCAATGAGGGGATGATTTACCGTGGTAAGCGGATGGTGAACTGGTGCCCGGGTTCTCTGACGGCGCTTTCTGATGAGGAGGTGATTTCTAAGCCTCAGGTTTCTAAGCTTTTCTTTATGAAGTATGAGTTTGTGGATGCTCCGGGTGAGTTTTTGGAAATTTCTACCACTCGTCCTGAGACGTTGATGGGTGACATTGCGGTGGCTGTGAATCCTAAGGATGAGCGGTTCGCTAAGCATGTGGGGCGTATGGTGCGCCGACCTTTCCCTGAGGCTGAGATCCCTGTGATAGCGGATGAGCATGTGGATGTGGAGTTCGGTACTGGTGCTCTTAAGATCACTCCGGCGCATGATAGGGCGGATTTCGAGATCGGGCAGCGACATGATTTAGAGATTATTAATGTTTTACATGCTGATGGGACGATTAATTGCCCTGAGGTTCCTGAGCTGGATGGGCTGGACCGCTTTGTGGCTCGCCGTAAGTCTGCTGAGATGCTTGAGGAGAGAGGTTTATTGATCAAGGTGGAGCAGCATGAGAATAGCGTGGGTTATTCTGAGCGTGCTGATGTGCCTGTGGAGCCGCGTATTTCTATGCAGTGGTTTTTGAAGTATCCTAGTACTGCTGAGACTTTGGATGCGGTGACTGGTGGTGATATCAAGTACCGCCCTGAGCGCTGGGTGAAGACTCATTCTAACTGGATGGAGAATATCCAGGACTGGTGTATCAGCCGTCAGTTGTGGTGGGGGCATCAGATCCCGGTGTGGTATAAGAAGAGTAAGGTGCTTGATCTGAAGGAGGCTGAGTCTCTGGATGTGAAGGATCTTGATGCTGGTGACATTTATGTGGGTACTACCCCGCCCTCTGATGAGAAGGAATGGGAGCGTGATGAGGATGTGATGGATACGTGGTTTAGCTCATGGCTGTGGCCGTTCGCTACGATGGATGAGAAGACGCGGGGTAAGTTTTACCCAACTACGGATCTTGTTACTGGTCCGGATATTATTTTCTTCTGGGTGGCGCGGATGATTATGGCTGGCCGTAAGTTTACTGATGAGATTCCTTTTAAGAATGTGTTTTTCACTTCTATTGTGAGGGATGAGAAGGGCCGTAAGATGTCTAAGTCTCTGGGTAACTCGCCTGATCCGATAGAGCTGATGGATAAGTTCGGTGCGGATGGGCTACGCTTCGGGCTGATGCGCATAGCGCCTACTGGTACGGATATTAAGTTCAATGAGGATACGATTTCTGAGGGCAGAAATTTTGCAAATAAGCTGTATAATGCTTGTCGTTTCAGGCAGATGCAGGGTTCAGCAACGATCTCACTGGATTCTCTGGATATGCTGGATCCGCATCATGTGGATATTTTAGCAAAGCTAGATCAGCTGGCGGTGAGTCTGGATAAGGCTTATGGGAGTTATCGTTTTAATGATGTGACTGGTCATCTTTATGAGTTTTTCTGGACTGAGTATTGTGATAAGTTTTTGGAGGCTATTAAGTTTGATTTTAGGTCTAATGATGAGGCTGCGCAGGCTCGCACGCTGGCGGTGATCGATACTGTGCTGTCACGCTATCTTGGGCACTTGCACCCGCTGATGCCGCATATTACTGAGGAGCTTTCTGCGAAGATGGGCTATGTTGCTAGTGGTGAATTTTTAATGACAAAGGTGATAGATAGGACTCCTACTCTTAGTGCTCTTACCGCTGATGAGGTTAAGGTGTTTTCTGACCAGGCTGCGGCGATTTACTCGACTGCTGGTAATCTTAGAAATCTGAAGTCTGAGTATCATTTAGGTGCTAGTAAGGATGTGAAGTTCGTGCTGAGACCTGTAGCTAATGCTGACTGGGTGGCTGGCCAATGTGATACGCTAATCACTCTGGTGGGAGCTAAGGGTATGGAGCTCGATGCTGACTACGATGCTCCACAGGGCACTCCTGCTGCTGTGACTGCTATTGGTGAGGTGTATATGCCTCTCGATGGTCTGGTAGATATGGATGCTGAGAAGCTCCGCTTAGATAAGGAGGTGGAGAAGGTCTCGCAGGAGGTGATGCGTGCTGTAAAGAAGCTAGGTAATGAGAAGTTCGTAGCTAATGCGAAGCCTGAGGTGGTGGAAAAGGAGAAGGATAGACTGACTGAGTGGGAGAATAAACTGGAGCAACTGAAGGATATGCGAGCTGCTCTGCAGTAGGGTGTTTATCTTTTTATTTTAATGCTTGCTCTCCGACAATTAAGGCTACTAGCATGAGCAAAATCTGATCGATCTGATTGGTTTAAAACATGTGGCCTTCCACGAGTATGGTAAGTATGAACCTACAAGACTTTGATCACCTCCCCCCTGAAGCTCTAGAATTATTGGAGGCTTCTGGCTACACGAATACTAGTTCTCTTTTTGAGCTATCATTTGATCGTATATGTGAAGAGCTGGCTAAGGCTAACAGTGTTCTAGAAATCGTAGATTATGAGGTAAGTGATGATCTTGTTTCTGAGTGGCTAAAGCCTATAGAAGAGCTATCGGGTAAGGGCCTCGCCAGAGGGGGGCGTGCTACGGCAATAGCAGATAGCTTTCCTCATGTTTCCGCGGCTGAGCTGCGGGCCGCTCCTCTGGCTATCCCTTGTTATGAAGAGTGGGTAAAAAATAATGACTTGAGGCTAGATGAGCTTCCTCAGGGAGTTATTCATGTAGTGAGCGAAGACTCCGCTAATGTTGTTGGTATACCGCCGTCTATTAAGGCTAGCGATAAGGTGCCATTTGAAAATAACGTAGTGCTTGAGGTAAATACTATCGGTCAACGGTCTACGCGGCCTGTTGCTGATGGAGCACGGTCCCTCTATGGTCAAGAAAGCCACTCTGTGGTGGCTCCTCTGGATAAAACTCGTATTCAGAGTATGGAAGATTATCAGAAGAAAGGGAGTAATGTTATTGTCCCCGTGACTATGATAGAGGATGATCTTAGGAGGACTACTAAGAAGGGCACTAATAAGGGCGTTAGTCTAGACTCCAGATTTTTTATCAAAGGAGTGCTTCATCCGGATATTCCTCGCTTCAAGTTGGGCAGCTACGCACTGCTCTTTGTGCATCTTCTGGTCATTAGTGCTGTCGGCTTACTCGCGCTAATCTTCATCGATAAAGAGAAGTATTGGTGGGCTATTTTCTCACCAGCATTACTGCTTCCTGCGCTTTTCATTTTCTTTACTTTTGTTAGAAGCTCGACTTGCCCTATTTGCACCCAAAAGCTGTATGCCTTGAAGTGGTGCTTGAAGCATAGAAATGCTCACTATTGGCCACTCTTCGGGTACATGCTCCCTACCTGCTTACATGCTTTGTTTTTCAAATGGTTCCGCTGTATCTTCTGCGGGACGTCTGTTAGACTTAAGGAATAGATTCACTTGAGGTATGCATTCATCTTCTTTTTCCATTGCCATTTCAGTAAGATTACTTGATGCTAATTAGAGCAATGGATGTTTTTGATGAACAAACTCTAGAACTTACACTCAAGGCTTCAAATGAAGGTATTTGGGACTGGGTGAGAGACCTCGATGACATTTACTACTCTGGTAGAACACTGGCATGCTTCGGCCATGAGTCATCCCCACCTAACATCATATCAAATCCAGAGAAGCTAGTGCATCCGGAGGATCTCGAAGGTGTGAGGGAGCACATCCATCATATTATCGACGGTAATAGTGAAGACCAGCTCAAGATCGAATGTAAAATAGTGCGTCCAGATGGCGAAACTCGCTGGATACTAATGCGTGGGATCGTCACGAAAGAACATGGAATTACTACCCGGATGGTGGGCTCTATCATTGATATTTCCTCACGAAGACGTGCTCAAGAGATGATCGCAGAGGAGAAGCATATGCGACGCTTGATCATGGATAACATCCCGCTCCAGATCTATTTTAAAGATAAGGAGTCTCGCTATACCCTGGTCAATCAACGACAAATAGAGTGGCTTGGAAAAAAAGAAAAAAGCGAAGTTCTAAAGAAGCCTAGTAAGGAGTTCTTCTCCCCTAATAGCTGGAGAACTCAGAGAAAAGAAGAACTAGAAATAATGCTCACAGGTGAACCTGTCATTAATGCTGTGCAGAGAGAGCAATGGCCTGATCGCGAAGACACCTTCATCAAAAAGGTAAAGCGTCCGTGGTATGACAGCACTAATGAGCTACTTGGAACTTACGGTATATCATGTGATGTGACTGACCTCATCAAGACTAAGAAAGAGCTAGAGAAACTCGCACTCGAACTGCAACAGCAGAACAAAAACCATCAGGAAGAACTATCTCTCGCGAAAGAAATCCAACACGCTATCTTACCGCATAATTCGGCAAACTGGCAACAACTGCAATCTCAATGGGAAGGCCGAGTGGACATCCAGACGCTTTATCAGCCTGCTGCTGAACTAACGGGTGACTTCTATGACATCATTCCGCTAGAAGAGAATAAGTTAGGGGTGCTCATGATAGATGTGACGGGGCAAGGGGTAAGATCAGCCATGATCATCTCGCTAATCAAGGGGCTCATGGAGCACGCTCACCATCTTGCAGAAAAACCAGCAGCTTATTTAGACGAGATCAATAACGGCTTAGCTACCATTCTGCAAAAGGTGTCGATCAAAGTATGCGCATCTGCATCCTATACGTTGATCGATTTCAATTGTAAGCAAGTCATTGTTGCTAGTGCTGGCCATGGTTTCCCTCTGATACAGTTCAGACCTGACAGCAAGGCCGAGATAAAACTAACAGATACGCAACGGTATGAAAGCCGCAGAACTATTGCAGCCGAACTGGGGCAGAGTACTGTCACTAAATACTCTGAGCAACTATACTCACTGGATGAGATCTCTAGTATCCTCCTTTACACAGACGGGATCTATGAGACATCTATCAAAGATGGCCAGATCTGGGGGGTGAATTCACTCAAAGAGGCCTACACGACGGCTAAGTCACAATCAGAGATATCTACCCTACAGTCATTTTTCAATACAATCTCAGGAAGCTCTGATGGTCATCATGTGCATAATGACATCTGTCTCGTTCATTTAGAACTCAACTCTGGATCTGACTCCCTACTGAAATGAGCGACATCGATAAAAAGCGTTCAGAACTTGCGCTTAAAGCATCCCATGAAGGTATTTGGAAGTGGTCTTACACGACTGGTGACATTTATTATTCTGATTTAATGTTAGAGCTTATGGGGTGTGCGGATCAAGCGTCTGCGCCTCACCTTTTCGAGAAGATGGACTCTATTTTCCATAAAGATGATCATAGAGATGTCCAGAGCACTCTGGATGCCTTTCTGAAAACCACAGGAGAGGAAACCTTTGGCACTGAATGCCGCTACCTTCACAAAGATGGGAATGTCCGCTGGTTCAGAATACGCGGAGCGTGCCACAGGGACGAAAATGGCAAGCCTACGGTCATCGCGGGGACGATCATAGACATTACCCAAAGAAGAGAAGCTGAACTCAAACTTGCTGAAGAGAAACATCTCATTAATCTTCTCACTGAATCTATCCCGGTGAACATTTACTTCAAAGACGAAGATTCAAAATTTGTCATGACGAACTCAGCTACAGCGCAGAAGATGGGCTTTGATCATATAGAGGACATCATCGGCAAAAGTGACCATGATTTTTTCGATGCCAGACACGCTAATAAATCTAGACAAGATGAAGTCAACATCATGGAGACTGGTGAAATACTCATCGGCTCTCTAGAGCAAGAGTTCTGGGATAAAAATAAGGAAACGTGGTGCATTACGAGCAAGTACCCTTGGCGGGATCATCACGGAAAGATCAAAGGTACATTCGGCGTCACTAATGATGTCAGCGAGATAGTAGGAGCTCAAAACCGCCTAGTAGAGGTGGCTGATATTTATAAAAAGCGGAATGCTGTGTATGAAGCTGAGCTTAAGCTAGCTGAGGAGATCCAGCAGGCTATCTTAGTGAAAAAAATTCCATCACTGCCCCGTGAAGCAACTAAGGATAGTATATTCAGTGCTAGCTTCGACATCACTCATATTCCGATGCATGGTCTGGCTGGTGACTTCTATGAAGCTATCCCTATCTCAGACACACAGATGGGGATCTTACTCTGTGACGTCATGGGCCATGGTATCCGAGCAGGCTTAATAGTGGCTATGATCCGTGGGCTCATCACGAAAGAAAAGCAACATGCTGCGTCACCCGAAAAATTTATAACTAACCTGAACAAAGACCTTAGCCATATTTTAAACAAGGCAGGTATAAGCATCTTCTCAACGGCTATCTACTGCGTAGTGGATACGGCTAAAAACACGCTTAGTATGGCTAATGCTGGTCACCCTCTCCCCATCCTAAGGAAAGATTCTATCTATTCACTCATGACGCCTACGCTATGTAAACCTGGCCATTACGTGACTGCTCCAGCTCTTGGTCTTATCGCTAATAGTGCTTATCAAACCACTGTGGTTCCTCTGGATGATCTAGAGGAAATCATTTTTTATACTGATGGTATCTATGAGGTAGCTAATGCAGAGGATGAGGAACTAGGTGTAATGAACCTAATAGCTGCGATGAATCTAGAAAAGGTAAAGTCTGAATCATCCATTAAAAAGCTGATAAAAACGGCGAGGAACTACGCACGGGGAAATCAATTTAATGATGATGTGTGCCTTGTCTCAATGAGCATCTCATAGTATATGAACTTCACAGAAATAGACCGAGATGACTTCCGTAATCTACTAGAAAGCATCGGTAAGACATGTATGCCGTTTGGTAAGTTCGGCCCAAATTTCTATCCCCCGCGAGGGGTTCCTATTATGGATTTACCGCCGGAATATCTGAGCTGGTTTAAGGAGCGTGGCTTTCCAAAGGGACAGCTTGGAGAGCTAATGGCACAGGTCTGTGAAATCAAAGAAGTAGGAATGGATCAACTCTTCGATCCACTCCGGAAAGCAAATGGAGGCAGGGTGAGCGTCAGAAAGCGTAAGCCTAAAACTGACTTTTAGAATTATTTCACGCAGTGGAATGGCACTGGTACGGTCACTACTTCCATTCCAGCTCTCTGAGCAGCCATTATACCAGGAGCAGCATCTTCTAGTACAAGGCACTTTCTAGGATCTACTTCTAGTCTTTTCGCTGCCTCAATAAATATATCTGGAGCTGGCTTCCCACAGTCTACATCGTTAGCGGTAACTACTTCATCAAAGAGGTCACTGATACTTACTGCTTGGAGAGTCTTCTCAGCTACTACACGTGTCCCGCCCGTAGCAATAGCCATGGGTACTTTACCTCGAAGAGACTGTGCATACCTTATTACGTCTTCGTTTATTTTAACTTTATGGAGGGCTTTAAGAAATGCTTCTCGCTTAGCTATCGCTACATCTGCGGGGTCGATATTTAGACCGAACTCACCGTTAAGCTCGGCAACAATATCTTGAGTAGGGCGTCCGCCCATGGAGTAGAAGACATCTTCAGGGAAGACATCTTTAGGTACATTAAACTGCGCTAGCGCTTCAGTCCACGCTTCGAAATGCGCAGGCATTGAGTCAACTAGAGTGCCATCTAAGTCAAATATCACAGCTTCATAATCACCATCAGGTATTTCTATCTCTCCAAATTTTTTCATATAAGTTATTTATTACTACCAGTGCTTAGTGACAAAATGAGCTTATAAAGCAAGCTAGATTCTTTGATTTCTAAGTCATCATATCGATACAACTTGATTAGTTAGAATAGATCTATCATCCTGCAACAGCTGGAGGTTCACACCATCTCCGCAATCTACTTGGTGCAATGACTCTATTACTGATAGTTATGACTATACCATGAGCCCTGACAAAATATAGCCAGTACGGAATGGTGGTATTTCCTAGATCAAGATTTTAAGTAATACGGCATTATCCCTTCTATCTATTAAGTAACTTTATGAGCAAAAGACACATCGCTATCATAGGAGCAGGCCCGGCAGGACTAAAGGCAGCAGAGGTGGCAGTAGGTAACGGCTGCACGGTCAGCTTATTCGACGCTATGCCTTCCTCCGGTAGGAAATTTCTAGTGGCTGGCAAAAGCGGGCTCAACATTACCCATGATGAACCTTGGGAACATTTTCTAACTAAGTACAGCGGTCACGAACTCCCTACCAATCAGTGGAATGAAATTCTTAATCAGTTCGATAATACCGCTCTTTGCAAGTGGGCTGCGGAACTAGGAATAGAAACTTTCACAGCATCTTCAGGAAAAGTTTTCCCTAAAGAAATGAAGGCAGCTCCACTGCTCAGACGCTGGATTGAGAAAATGCGTAGACTAGATGTGCAGTTTTTCTACCGCCACCAGGTGATCGACTTTCGAGCTAATGGGAACACTGTAGAAGTTACTTTTTCCTCACCAGCGGGAGACGACGTAAAAAGCTTCGATAAAGTAATCTTCGCTCTAGGTGGTGGCTCATGGCGCAAGACAGGATCCACTGGAGAATGGGTCGCACTCTTCGAGAAACTAGACATAGCGGTGAATCCTCTTACCTCTGCAAACTGCGGCTGGGAAGTAGACTGGGATGATACATTCATAAAGGAAACGGAAGGTAAACCTCTCAAGAATCTCATCGTAAGAGCGGGAGCACAATCTAGAATCGGCGAACTCGTAATCACACGGTATGGGCTAGAAGGTGGACCGATTTACCGATTAGGACCAGCGATCAGATCCCTCACCTCACCTAAGGTCTCTATAGATTTCAAACCGAGCCACAGTGAAGAACAACTGATCGCCAAAATGGAATCTGCAAAACGTAATCTCCTCCATGAAGCTAAGCTACGCTGGAAGCTAAACCCAGCTACCTACGCATTACTCCAAATGCATTATAAAGAGCAAGAAGGATATAGCGTAAAAGATCTGGCTAGAACGATAAAGAGCTATAGCATAGATCTCAAAAAGCCACGCCCCATAGATGAAGTCATCTCAAGTGCAGGCGGGGTGAAATGGTCTGAACTAGATGAAAATCTCATGGTCAAGAATTTCCCTAATATTTACTGTGTAGGAGAAATGCTAGACTGGGAGGCTCCCACTGGCGGATACCTGCTACAGGCATGCTTCGCGACTGGATCACACGCCGGTAAAGCGGCTTCTAGTATAGGGAACTAATCCTTCAGGAGCCGAACACCACCATTTTCAAGTAGTACTTTACGCTCACGATATAGCTGCCCCAGCGCCTTCTTATAAGTTTTCTTACTGACACCAAACATAGCCTGAATCGCTAATGCATCACTTTTATCTCCGACATCGATAAAACCGTCACCCTGCTCAAGTCTGCTCATGATCTGCTCAGCTAATGTGCCTACTTTCTCTGCCCCTGGCTTTTCTAAAATAATATCAACCTTATCATCCTCGCGCAGCTCCACTACGTAGCCTTTGAGTCTATCACCAATGCTGATAGGCACAAAGATCTGATCATGATAGATCATGCCCCAGTGCGTGCCTTCAACTATGATGTTATATCCATTAGTAGATCTCCTGACGACAAAGATATCAACCTGCTCATTCTCTAAAAACGTGCGTCTTTCCTTCCCCAAAAAGCGCCCCAGCTTAGTAGTGGCGGCAATCCGCCCAGACTGCTCATCCACATATGCTTGCACTACGATGGTCACTCCTTGACTTACTTTCCTCTTCTGCTCACCGAATGGCAGCATCAAATCCTTACTCAACCCCCAATCCAGAAATGCTCCAGCCTGGTTCACTTGTACCACTTTCAGAGCGGCTGCTTCACCAACGATGATCTTAGGCTCTTTCGTGGTAGCGATGATACGATCCTCTGAGTCATTATAAATAAAGACACGCATCCAAGAGCCCACCTGAGCATCTCGACCACCTTCATAAGTGGGAAGTAAAATATCCCCCGACTCATTACCATCTAAATAAGCACCGTGATCTTCAAGATGAAGAACTTCAAGGCTGTTCCATTTACCTAGGTCAGCCATTAGTTAATTTGTTTCATTAAAGTATTAAATAGGAGCAGAATCCACCGAGCACAGTGAATCAATACCGACTAATTGTTGTTAGCTCGGGCGCTAATCATGATATCGTGATCAGCTAGGTAATTAGTATCCTTTAGCGACTTATTCCAAGTGTCGATTAACTTCATATTTCCAAAAATCTTAGCTGCTTTGTAAATCCATACCTGCCCAGCATCATTATCGCCCTTTTTTAAAGAATCTAGTGCTTTAACGTAATAATAATAAGGATGATCATCATTATAACTGTAGAGTTCTTGCATTTTCTTTAAATCAGCGGCGTATTTATCCGCTTGCTTTTCTGATAATTTAGTCAAAGCGAGCAGGTACTTATACTCTAATAATGGGGATGTTTCATGACCTGCACTCTTAAGATATTCCCTGATGTAAACAACCCGCTTAACGACTTTCTCAAAATCTCCGTGATACAAATTCAGTTCGATTAGATTTAATATACTAGGCGCATGATGAGGCTGGATCTCTAAAGCTTTATTATAAAAGACTTCAGCCTCTACGGGTTTGTCTAGCTGCGCATAACAAATTCCAATTAACAATAACAAGTCAATATCTTTAGTGAAGATCTTCATCGCATCAGTAGCCGTAATCAATGCAGTAAAGAACTTGCCGTTATTATTGGCTTCGATGGCTGCAGCCTTCAACGTTTGATAGCTTTTTGATTGATCTTTAGGCAGACTTTCGAACTCTGCTTTAATACCTGTCAAGCGCTGTTTAACGACAGGGTCTACTACAAAGGCAAAGTCCTCAGCTTTCAGATAAGAGGACGCAGAAATGACTGTAGCAAGGAAGACGGAAACGAGATGTTTAAATTTCATAGTAAATAAAAGAGGGAAATGTTTATTTCTTGTAAATGACACACCTAGAAAGTCAAGAAATTCTTCGCATACCGTAGGCGTCCTGATCTAGATACTAGTCAGTTCCATCATAATAATTAACATTAGCTAACTATTAGCTATAGCATGACATCCAAAACTCCAAAAATTTAGAAGTGTTGATCCTACGATATAAAACAAGCTCCCCCCTACATAATTACGGGCTACAGGTAAAAAAAAGCACTCCACAACACAATTTTCTTTTGACAGATCGTTAGCCTCTGATAGGTTCCGCCCGCCTGTGGAAGGAGTTTCCTCCTCTCATAAGGTAACTAGAAATAGCATTTAACATACTGCGATGCTCCTGTAGCTCAGGGGTAGAGCGCATCCTTGGTAAGGATGAGGTCGGCGGTTCAATTCCGCCCAGGAGCTCCAGCATGAAGAATACTATTATAATCCAGCTCGTGAATAACTCACGAGCCTAATTAAAAGCGCAAAAAGAAAAAATAAATATTATGGCTAAAGAAGCATTCGAAAGAAACAAGCCGCATGTTAACGTTGGCACAATTGGACACGTTGACCACGGCAAAACAACTCTCACAGCAGCAATCACTAACACTCTTGCAGAAAAAGGTGGAGCTGTAGCAAAAGCATACGACGAAATCGACGGTGCTCCAGAAGAGCGTGAGCGTGGAATCACAATTTCAACAGCACACGTTGAGTATGAGACTGAGACACGTCACTACGCACACGTTGACTGCCCAGGTCACGCTGATTACGTAAAGAACATGATCACAGGTGCAGCACAGATGGACGGAGCAATCCTCGTTTGTTCAGCAGCTGATGGTCCAATGCCACAGACTCGTGAGCACATCCTTCTTGCTCGTCAGGTAGGTGTACCAGCGATCGTAGTATTCCTCAACAAGGTTGACCAGGTTGACGACGAGGAACTCCTCGAGCTCGTTGAAATGGAGATCCGTGAACTCCTAGATCTCTATGAGTTCCCAGGTGACGACATCCCTGTAATCATGGGATCTGCACTCAAAGCACTCGAAGGTGACGCAACTCACAAAGAGAACATCCACAAACTTATGGCCGCTGTTGACAGCTACATTCCTGAGCCAGATCGTCCAGTTGATCAGCCATTCCTTATGCCAGTTGAGGACGTATTCGCGATTTCAGGTCGTGGAACAGTTCTTACAGGTCGTATCGAGCGTGGCATCATCAACAAGATGGAAGAAGTTGAGATTGTTGGAATCAAAGAGACAATCAAGACAACTATCACTGACATCGAGATGTTCCGTAAGCTTCTTGACGAAGGTCGTGCAGGTGAGAACGTAGGTCTCCTCGTACGTGGACTCAAAAAAGACGAAGTAGAGCGCGGACAGGTTATCGTTAAGCCTGGTACTGTTACTCCACACGCAAAATTCACAGCAGAGACATACGTTCTATCAAAGGACGAAGGTGGTCGTCACACACCATTCTTCTCTAACTACCGTCCACAGTTCTACTTCAGAACAACTGACATCACTGGTTCTATCAAGCTTCCTGAGGGAGTTGAGATGGTTATGCCTGGTGACAACGTTGAGATGGAAGTAGAGCTCATCAACAAGATCGCGATGGAGAAGCGCATGCGTTTCGCTATCCGTGAAGGTGGCCGCACAGTAGGTGCAGGACGTGTAGCTGAAATCCTAGACTAATAATCTAGAACAAAGCACACTTTTTTAATGCGCTAGGTTTCAGTAATTTATATCGCTGAAAACTGGATTTCGAGGGTGCTTCAAGTTTTAATGCTTGAAGTACCCTTAAATCGCATTAAAAGAATTGCCCAGCTTTAGGTTATCCTATGATTAATTTAAAGTAAGAAAAGCGAGGGAGTAATATCAGTATACAGGGCCGTAGCTCAATTGGTAGAGTAGTGGTTTCCAAAACCATTGGTTGTGAGTTCGAGTCTCTCCGGCCCTGCCACTCCTTCATTTATAAATAACAACAAATATATGTTCCAGAAGATTTCAACATTCATCGGCGAAGTAAGAGGCGAACTCCGTAAGGCTACATGGCCTTGGGATCCAGACCCGAAAGCTAAAGGCCTAAAGAAATACAAAGAGCTCGTAGACTCCACAGTGGTAGTCATGATCGCTATTGTACTCCTTGCTGGCTTCGTTGCAGTCTCTGACCTACTCCTATCAAATGCGATAAAACTTATCTCCAGAAGCTTCTCATAAGCTTTACCAGATTTCATCAAATCGCTTCATTTTCTAATATAATTTCAATCTCAATTTCAATCTAACTTAATTCCGATGGCAAAAATTCCACCACCAAATAAGCAATGGTATGTAATCCACGTTCTCTCAGGTCAAGAGCAACGCGTGCGAGACCGTATCATGCGTATGGTAGAAGCTGAAGAAATGGGTGACTTCATTTATGAAGTACTCGTACCGCAAGAAATTGTCGCAGCTGTAGGCAAAGGAGGAGAGAAAAAAGAACGTAAGAAAAAATTCTATCCAGGTTACATCATCGTAAACATGAACCTCTACACAGAGGATAATCAACTCGTTGAGAACACTTGGTACTTCATTAAGGAAACTGATGGCATCATCGGTTTCGCAGGAACTAAGAACGAGCCTATCCCAATGCGTCAGCGCGAAGTGGATGCGATGCTCCTACAGATCAAAGAGCGCGAGGAGAACATCCGTCCTGCTATCGCCTTTGAAGTGGGAGACGAGGTTGTCGTCTCTGACGGTCCATTCCAGAGCCAGACAGGCATCGTGGAAGAAATTGACGAAGAAAAAGGAAAACTACGTGTGTCAGTTACGATCTTTGGTCGCGCTACACCAGTAGAACTCGAATTTTGGCAGGTCGAAGCTGGTGAGTAATTCATCTGCCACCCACATCATCATCACCATAAATTAACATTAAACATTTAGCAAAACCATGGCTAAGGAAGTAAAACAAATTCTAAAACTCCAGATTCAAGCTGGACAAGCTAACCCGTCACCACCAGTAGGACCAGCACTCGGTCAAGCAGGTGTGAACATCATGGCGTTCTGTAAGGACTTCAACGCCCAAACACAAGCAAAGGCTGGAGACCTTCTTCCAGTTGAGATCACTGTTTTCAAAGACAGCTCATTCACCTTCATCACTAAGCAGCCACCTGCAGCAGTTCTTCTCAAGAAGGCAGCTAAGATCAAGTCTGGTTCAGGTGAGCCTAATAAGATCAAGGTAGCTACTCTTACTAAGAAGCAGCTACTTGAGGTAGCAGCTATCAAGATGCCTGACCTTAATGCTAACGACGAAGATGCAGCTTGCAGAATTCTTGCAGGTACATGCCGTCAGATGGGAATCACAGTTGAGGGACTCTAATCCCCTACTACTGATTAATCATTAGTTATCAATTTTCAAAAGACGCGCTTTTATAGCGCGTCTTTTTTTGTGACTGAAATCTCAGTAGCACATTAGCAAACTAGGCTACGACTTCTCTACATGATGTAGAGATAATATCCGAGTCTCGTCAGCAAACGGGTCACGAAAGTAAGCCAGCACGTGCCTCTTTAGGACTTTAAACTGAATCGGGTTCCCTCTCGTATCTAGCTCATGGTGATCCCCCACTGTCCCAGGGTTCTTCTCCAGCTTCCTGAGAAATGCAAACACGTGAGCAGTGTCCTGCATCAGCTCAAGTTCTTCCTCTACCTCTATATGGAGAATTATCATGAATCTCTAATTTATCGTCTCTCTATTATAGCTAGCACTGAGCCAACTAAAGACTCAAGAAGAAGTATGCGATACTATCTTAAATACCAACTAAAATTACGCATAAATACAGAATCTAATAAAGAGATTCAACTAGCTAAAGTCACACATAGAATCGAGCACACAAAAAAGCCTCTAATGACTAGCTATATTGCTAATCAAACAAAGGCACTATAAAACATCTAGTGGTTAGCGTGTCGGAGGAAGTACAAGTAATGCATTCGACATGCTGAATGCCTTACCTGCATCCATACTCTTCTTCTGGTGACCTGCACCCCAAGAGTCTGAATAAATGATCTCTTCTTTATCCTCATTATATCCGATGATAAGGCGCATGTGCCCACCACTCAATTGCGGGATGCCAGTTTCTTTAAATAAGCCTAGCTGCAAGCACCAAGCCACTGGAATACCTTGATCGATGTATTCTCTAATTTTACTTAGGTAGCGTGAGTATGAATTCTTTTCCATCATGACTTCACGGAAAGTCTCAGGATCACACTGAGTATAGAAATTAGCAAAAGGGATATGTCGCTTAGAAGACACACGAGGATAATCTTTATCACCATTGATAACGATCGCCTTTTTCTTATTCTTCTTAGCCAGCTGTTGATAAGAATTAACATCACGCATGATCTCTTTTTGACCACTGACCACATCTCTGATCGGGCTCCTAGATTCAGTGATCGTCTTCGGATATTCATAAAGGATATTCACACGTGAGTTCAGTTTACCGGTTACATTCTTCAGTGACTCCACCATAGAGGCGATAGAAGTTCCGCGAGTAGCACTAGATCCAGCAAGTTGAGCAATCTCGTGCTGATCAGTCGATCTACCATAGTACTGGTAGATCCTCGCAGCAGAAGCACAGGCACAATAGCCTTTTCTACCCTGATCCACCATCGGGATATTATCAATATAAACTTCACCAGTCTCTTTATCTTTCACCACATTAGATCTTAGTGAGCTTCTGCCAGCAGTCTTCTCTGCTCTATCAGCCTGCGAACTAGATAAGACTTTCAAGCGAAGAAACTCAGGCATTCCTTTACCTGAGCTAGAGCTCTCGAGCAGGAACGTCGTCCCAGCATCTTCCCACGTTGTGCGGTCAATGACCACAATGCTCTTGACTTTCTCCTGCTTGCCTTGGATTGCGAGCTTCTTAGAAATTGCAGCTCTCACGTTCGTGGCTATTGATTTGAATGCTCCAGCGTCAATCTCACCATTATCTCCTTTATTGTAGAAAGAAATGGAAATCCCAGCGAACTCTTTGCCATCATTAGATACGATCACCACCTCGCCAGCTTTGATACCTAAAAGCTGAAAACCACGACCTTCAGAACGCAACCCCTTCTTGGATGCTGTCTGCCACTTAAAGCCAAATTTTTTATTCTCCGGAGCTGCCTCGAATGCGGCTATCTCAGTCTTCCACAGATCACTCTTAAAAACAAAGCTCTCTATGTTTCGTGGCTCTAGCTTCACTGGTTTAGCTGGTGTTTTTTTCTTCTTTTGCGCATGAGCATCACTCACAGAAAACAAAGTAACAGCACACAATGCTAGTAAAATTAGACATTTCATACTAATAAACTTAACCTGACATCATGTTAACGCAACCTTCAAATTCCCAACTAATAAAAATTTGAACTAATTCCACACTCATAAGTCATCTATGTTAGATCGCAGACTCACTTATCTCAGCACATCAAAAAAGCACAGTGAGTATGCCGTATCGAAGATCTAGCATGCTAGATTATTTTCCTCAAGCCTGATGAGTTAAGCTCTAAAGGCACCCTGGAGTAGGTCGTGAGTTTAATGTATAACTTACGACCTACTCTCATATTCACTATTGGATTATTTCCAAACGCCCTGCTCTCTCAGCTGTTTATTAGCAGCTTCAGCCCAGCCACGGTTCGCGGCTGGTGATGCTGGTGAAGGGTGCAGCACTTTACCGATTACTCCTTTATAGTTTGGTAAATGCTCGCTCACCATCGTCTTGAGCTGCTTCTCAGCAAAGGCACCTACTCCAATGATAAATTCTGGATCAAGCTCTTTAATCATTACTGCAAGATGCTTTCTACACGCTACATCGACTGGTTCTGATTCTACTTTAGGTAATTTATCAGGCGTGATGTTTTTTCCCGTCTCCCCCATCCATACTAATGGACAAAAATTAGTCACGTAATGCTCTGCGAAAAAATCATTAGGGTCTGGATAGACTTCAGAAAATAACCCCCATAGACGCTTACCGCTCACCTCAGACCTCGGACATCCAAATCCCTGAATAGGACGCTTGGGGTGCTCATTCTCAGGACTAGCAACCAGGGTATTGATCCCCATCCAGTCGGATACCATTCCGACTTCACCGAACGGCACACCAGTCTGAGCCATCCCCCATGGGCCAGGGTTCATCCCCAGAAAGAGCACACGCTTCTTTCCCTGTGCATATCGCTCTAGGTAGAGAGCATGTGCCTCCCAAGCATAGACTAAGGGATTATAAGTATGGGTAACTGGCTCAGAAAAGCTGAGTTTACTCAGTTCCTTTATCATTGTTTTAGCGGCGCACTTGAGCTTCTCTGACATGACCATAGCATGTACAATGTTCGCAAAAAATGGCACGCATAAAATGCTCTGACTCACTTCTCACTTGCATTTTCAACGAGCTAGTCCATGACTATTTCATGCAGCAAGAAATCATCCTCGAACGTGAAGTAGAAGCAGTTCAGATCCCAAGCGGTGATGCCATCACTCTACCACAGGGCACACCAGTCATGATCACTCAGACACTGGGTGGCACATACACTGTAGCGACCCAAGCTGGTCTAGCACGTATCTCTTCTAAAGATGTCGATGCACTTGGTATCGACCCTAACGAGCAGGCTGAGAAGTCCGCAGTATCAGAAGCTCTCAAGGATGCTCCCCTAGAAGAGCAAGTATGGGCATCACTCAAGGAAGTTTATGACCCAGAAATCCCAGTAGACATCGTTAATCTCGGGCTCGTCTATGACTGCCTTCTGGAAGAGCAAGATAATGGTAAAACTACAGTAACTGTAAAGATGACCCTCACTGCTCCAGGTTGCGGTATGGGACCAGTCATCGCAGCGGATGCTCAAGCACGCATCATGACCATCGACAACATCGAAGACGCAAGCGTAGATCTCGTATGGGATCCAGTCTGGACTCAAGACATGATCACTGAAGAAGGCAAGATGAAGCTAGGAATGGTCTAACATCTGGTAACAAGCTTACCCTTGGGAAAGTATTACCCTGGGGTATTTTTTTGCCCTTTTTTCTAGAGTTTAGTTGCTATTTGCTTAATCGCTGCTGGGTAGATCCTGTGCTCTTCTAACTGGATTCTCTGGTGAAGAGTCTCCGCTGTATCAGCGCTCAGCACAGGAACTTTTGCCTGCATGATGATAGGTCCAGTATCCATTCCCGCGTCCACGTAATGTACCGTACAGCCGCTTTCGCTCGCACCATCATCTACCGCCTGCTTCCACGCCATCAGACCAGGGTACGCGGGTAAGACGGATGGATGAATATTTATAATCCTATTAGGAAAGATATCCAACAACGGCTGCTTCACCAGACGCATGAATCCCGCAAGACAGACAATATCTACTTCTGCGCTCTTTAGTGCTTGAGCTACAGCTGCCTGACTCTCATCTGGAAATTTCGTTTTATAGCCAGCACAGTCAATCACTTCAGCTCTCAAGCCAGCTTTCCGCGCACGCTCTAAAATATAAGCATCAGGAAAGTCTGACATCACGAGAACGATCTCTGCATTCAGCTCACCGCTCTCAATTGCATCCATAATGGCCTGCATGTTCGATCCAGAGCCCGAGCCTAGAACACCCAGTTTTAATTTAGTTTCCATACTATTTTGTTAGAGAACTTTATAAGGGTTGATTTAGCGCTGATTTCTCAGCTATTGCGGTAACCTGCTTATCAATTTTTGAGTTATTCTTCTTCACCGTTCCTATAATCGCCATGACGATACCAGCGAACATGATTAGAAACTCCATGTAATAGAAGTTCCAGATACTGCCCATCGCATCCGCGCTAGTAAAGCCGTAGTTATGTAGACCTATTCCGAGGAAGTTCACATGCCACCAAGAGAAGACGATCACTACGAAACCAAAGACAGAACAAACGTGTAATCCAACCTCCCGAATGTACCCACCTAAACGTGAATGCAAAATCACTAACATCCAGATCACTATCAACAGAGCTCCATTCTCCTTAGGATCCCAGCCCCAGAATCTCCCCCAAGAGTCAGCAGCCCAGATACCACCGAGGATGGTCCCCACCAGACTGAAGAGCAGCGTGAACGCTATCATACCATAAACGATCGTCGTTAGATAACGTTTCGTTTCCTTATCATCGATCACTCCAAAGACTCTACCAATAAGATAGAAGTGTGAGATGATAGCCGCAACAATACCGCCCATATAGCCTAGCGTTATCATCACCACATGAGTGGATAACCAGTAGTTAGATTTTAGAACAGCCACGAGCGGATCCATTGTATCACTCGCATCCATGATCTCAAAACTCTTCGCTAAGAACAAAATAGCGACACCAAACACAATCCCCACTGCAAGCATAACCCCCCTCTTATGAATCCATTCAATCAGCAAGAGCAAGATCAAACCTGTTCCCACAATAAACGGCATCGTATCATAGAGAGTACCAATCGGTGAACGATCCATAATCCATGAACGATGCACAATACCGGCTACGGTGAATAAACACGCCATACTAACTAGTCCGAAAACAACCCAATAAAGGATCCGGCCAAACATCGTACCTACAGATAGACACATCGCAATCATCATCACACCTGCAAACAATAGAATCGCAATCCCGTAATTAAAATAGTTCATCTTGTTGAGTATAATTTCACCAGAAATACTACCACCTTCATCACCAAAATCTATCTGATCTGCGTACTTCTCTTTAAAAGCAATAATCCCAGCTTGCTGCTTACCTGCCTCTTCAGAGCTCAAAGCAAGCTGTAGCCGCTCTAGCTCCTCCACTTCATTGATCAACCCTTCAGAAAATCTCTCAAGAACAACTTTCTCATTACCTACAACATCAAACTCTGGGGCTTTCATCTTCTGAACAGGAGGCAGACTATCCATATAGCTCTTATAAACTGGCACATAGTCTTTAAAGTAATCACTAAGGTTATCTGTATTCAGAGCTCCATATTTTTCCTTCAGTGCTATTACTTGCTGAGAGTATCCGCTGAAAGCGTCACCATAGACTGAGCTAACTTCCTCAAAACGTTTCCCTATTGAGCTCCATGCGCGCTCACCTGCTGTTGGGTTAAGCACTAGATTAGAATAACTAGCTCTTCGGTTGATCACATTCATTAGAATCGCATCAGAAATGATCTTTCCGTCCATAAATTCTATCAAACTAACAACTCCAGCTTCTTGAGCTACTCCTAGGTTCTCTACATACGACTGATTACTTGCGTAGAAATCTTTCATGCTCGTGTAGCCACTCTGTTCCTGAGTTTTCTCGTCTATGAAGAATGGATTTCTTAGGCCCACGTAGCCTTGAAGTAGTTGCATAAACGAGTACAACTGCTCTTGCTCATTACTCAAACTCGCTTTCCCTCGGCTATCGATCTGCGACTTCACATCATCAAACATTTCCTGCAGCTTGACGAAATGTGGCTTGAGCTGATTAAAGCTGTAACGGTCACGTAGAGTCTTCACCTCCATATCTACTTGCTCAAGAATAGCGGAGTTATCCACGCGGAATACTGGCAAGTCATCCGCTATTCCCGGACGAAATATAACATCCATCATCCACTCAGTAGGAGTCAACTTTACCCTCTCACCATTGACTAAAATTTTCATCCCACGGTCACCATGCATAGCATACATATAGCGGCGAGCCAACGACTGGAATGGCTTTATCCTTCCTCCATCCTGCACAGGAAGGCTCCGCATTTCTTCTACTACCTCAGTATTCCACTGTTGATAACCTGTAATCTCACGTGGAGGCTCAGAGACCATTAGACTTCTTATACCTTTCCCTGCCACAGCAAGAATGACAAGCATCGTCAAAACAAACCCTAGTATTCTTATTTTCTTATTCATCAGCTTAAGCTTCCCCTTCCTGGTTAGCATTCTGTTTTTTAGTTTCTCTCACTAGGTACTTAAAAAGCCTAAGTGCAAAATGGATCAACAAGCCGGCTGCCGAGATCCACATACAAGCCTTCGGCCATTGGTCAGCGGGGTTATTCACCACTTCAAACCCTGAAAACTCTAGCCCGTTAATAGGTTCACTCCAGTTTGCCTGGTAAAGCGTGAACCCTTCATACCTCATTGGCTCGTTCATCTTGATTGTCTTTAGCTTCTCTACTGAGTCATCATCCTTGCCCGTCCAAGCAATTGTACTTTGGAACTTACTCGGTCTATTAGTACCTGGATAATGTTCCCCCACGGAATTAATCAACTCCACGGAAAATGGCATCGGCCAGATTTCATTTGGCATTTCAACTCCGTATAACTTTCCATCTACTGAGAAAGTCTGTGGAAACCCCATTGACCTGCAGAGAATAATCTGCCGAGGAGGCTCGCCATTCTTAGGCTTCACCTGCACATAACAACCATAATTATAGTAATCCTGACTAGCGTCAAACTTTGCGGGCTGTAGAAAAAAGCCATCCACTGACTCGCCAGATTCTTGAGATTTTACATAATTCGCCACATCCCGAACCACTGCGTGCTCACGGAAATTTCTTACCTCTAAGTCAAACGGAAGATCTTGGAACTTAAACCTGCGCATCCCATCTTCCAGATCCACTATCATGTCATGCTTGATCACGTATGGCTTCTTTTTATCTCCTTCAGCAGTAAATTCTGAAACCTCGATCGAGGTAAAGTCAAACTTCGTGGTGTAGTCATAAGTATTTCCTTGGAATGTCTCCATCTTAGAATGAATCGACTCATGGTGATCCACAAAGCCAACAACAAGCAAACCAGCAATTCCAAAATGGGAAATCACTGCACCAATGTTTCTCCAGCTTTTGCGAATCCTTATCAGACCGCCTACGAGCATATTGAGAAACAATACTGCGCAGACCCAGTAGGCTCCTGGTAGAGGTAGAGGAAGTACCTTATCACCGTTGATCGTGGGTAATACAAAGAACTTATCCAAATCACTACTGTAATATTTATCCAGCGCACCAGACAGGCCGATGAACTTCATCTCTAAAGTACTAAACCAAACCAGCAACCCAAGAATCACCAAGCAGGCAATACACAGCAAATAACTGGAAAAGAAATCCAGTATCAACATACCTACATTTTTATTTTTTTTCGCCATTTTAGTATCCTGATTTAACCTCTTCGATTTTCAGCCCTTTTTTAGAACGCTCACTCGGCTCCTGCATCGGATTGATTTTTATATTTTTAAGAAACTCCATGAAATTCTCATGTTGGGCTGCCACCTCTTCCTCTGGCCCCATCATCTTCACTGTCACTAGTACACCTCCACCCACATCACAGATGACCCCGGTAGTCGCCCAGCCTTGGTACTTTACAGGCATACCACCCAGCTTCTTTTGAAATTCACCGTTGAGCTGAATCATTGATGCCTCTCGCTCCAGCAGCATGACCTTTTTCAGTCCAGAAATATCCGTGATCACATCTTCCGTCCCGTATTCTCTTTCCCAGCGATTAAAGTTAGCCAAGAGCCCACCAGCACCCACACGACCTACAGCTATTTCTGTAGACTCACCAGCAGCATAGTTCAGCAGGCGGAACTCGGTACCACTGACCCTACGCCAGTCAAGCGGCTGCTTCTTCGCTATCACCACATCATAGATAGATTTATACACGGTAGGGTCATCATACTGTGTGAGCTCTCGCTGCTCCGTGATCTCAACCTCTTTCGGCATTCGCTTACATGATACTAGTGCACTCGCCAAACAAGTAATACACAGAGATTTGCTGATCATCGTTATCCGTTTCATGGTTACTGCCCCTCTAAACCTGTTTGATATAATTTGCAAGCGATTCTCAGAAGTGAAAAAACTAAGGCACAGTAAAGATATCACTAGATTAACTCTAAGAAACGAGCTGACATCGCAGATTCTATCAGACTACTCACTTCAACCTTTCTAACAGATCAGCAGATATCATCTCTAGACTAGTGCCTAAAAGTAGCTAATTCTTCATAAAACCCTTATATTTCATTCCTTTTCAGGTCGTTTAAAATAAAAACATGGATTTTTAAGGAGAAATTCTTAATATCTTCTAAGAATTCGGAACATACCTTCGTTTATTAAGAGTAAATTAGGAATTTAACCCATCAAAAAAATACATAATATATGAGTCATCACGCACAATTAAGCCCAGAAGCCCTCCAAGCGCTTCAAAACCAGAGAAGAAATTCTACCATTTCTGCGATCATTCTCGCACTACTTGGCACCGCGCTCGTAGTAGCCATTCTTTTCTTCATCGCTCTCTCA
>CALJOJ010000100.1 GCA_937981665.1 uncultured Rubritalea sp. | reverse complement strand
TTCCAATAGCTTCAGCAGACAGAATCGTTACCTTATGCAGAGACTTAGATTTTGGCTGAGAACAAAGCATGGCAGGAGGGCAAGAATGAAAGGGCTATTCACAGAATATCCTGATCGAGTCCTAACAAACGAGTTGGGTCTATATGTCCTTCCACGTTACCTGAACTTGGATACTTGATAGCAAACTGGTGAACTACTTCGGAAAGCCGTGTGCGGGAGATCCGCACGCACGGTTTGATGAGGGGGGCAAGAGATTGCCCCTACTCTACTGATGACTTCATGTCTGAACTACCCGAGAAGCATGTCTGAAACATGGCGTGCTCCTTCTTTGTAATTAGGTGAAATCTAGTTTTCTAACTACTTTGCAGGATATACCTTTGACCTGATTTAGTATCTCGATAGAATATATCTATCTAAAACCACCTTTGGGGTGAAACCCTTTAAACATTATAAAAAATGGCTACAAAAAAAGCAACCAAGACATCTGAACCTTTTGAGAAACAACTTTTTAAGGCGGCTGATAAGCTCCGTAAAAACATCGACGCCGCTGAATATAAGCATGTGGTTCTTGGTCTTATCTTCCTGAAGTTCATTTCTGATGCCTTCGAGGAATACCGTGAAAAGCTTAAGAATGGGGAAACTGACTTTGGAGATGGTGAATTTATTGATCTAGAAGACCGTGACTTCTACGCTGGTGGTGGTATTTTCTGGGTGCCTATCGAAGCCCGCTGGGAAACGATTCATAATGCCTCTAAGCTCCCTACTATCGGAAAGACTCTAGATATTTCGATGGATGCTATCGAGCGAGAAAACCCCACTCTTAAAGGTGTGCTACCTAAGATCTACGCAAAGGAGAATCTCGATCAAGCGACACTCGGTGGACTGATCGATCTCATCGCAGATACAGCCATTGGTGATGCTGCGGCTCAGAGTAAGGATTTACTGGGGAGAGTGTATGAATACTTCCTCGGTGAGTTTGCCAATGCGGAAGGAAAAAAGGGAGGGCAGTTCTATACTCCGAAGTCGATCGTCCGCCTGATGGTGGAAATGCTAGAGCCCTACAAAGGCCGCGTTTATGATCCTGCTTGTGGTTCTGGTGGTATGTTCGTGATGTCTGAGAAATTTGTGAAGGAGCACGGTGGTGGGCTGGATGATATTTCACTTTACGGTCAGGAGAGTAATCAGACCACATGGAAGCTTTCACGGATGAACCTTGCAATTCGTGGGATTGACGGAAGTGGAGTCAAGTGGAACGCTGAGGGTTCTTTCCTCAAGGATGAACACCGTGACCTCAAAGCAGACTTCATCATTGCCAATCCTCCGTTTAATCAAGACGAATGGGGAGTTGATCTTCTTCAGGGAGACGCCCGCTGGCAATATGGCACACCTCCCAAGGGAAATGCCAACTATGGCTGGATTCAACACATGCTCTACCATACCGCACCAACTGGGACTTGTGCTCTCGTGCTAGCTAATGGATCACTCTCGTCGAATCAATCAGGTGAAGGAGAAATCCGTGAGGCACTCGTGCGTGCGAATCTCGTAGATTGTATCGTAGCCTTACCAAAACAACTTTTCTACAATACTGGAATTCCAGCATGTATCTGGTTCCTGCGACGAGGGCGGAAAAAAGAAGAAACTCTCTTCATAGATGCCTCTAACATGGGTTACATGGAAGACAGAACTCATAAGGCATTCGCTGACGAAGATGTGGCTAAAATCCGTGATTCCTACCTCAACTGGCGTGCCTGCTCGTCAGAGACGAGCGCACGTGAACGTCAAACTGAACAACTCGGGTGCGCACGTAGTGCAGGCACCTACGAAGACGAAAAAGGCTACTGTAAATCAGCTAATCTTACAGGCATCGAAAAGCATAATTTTATCCTCACTCCTGGACGCTATGTAGGTATTCCAGAGGAGGAAGATGATGGCATACCTTACCAAGATAAAATCGATGAGCTTACTGAGAAACTCACTGCGCAAGTTCAGAAAGAAACCGAACTCAATCAGGAAATTCAAAACCAACTCGCTAAGGTCGGGATTACCCTCAATCTCTAATATTTCCTATGCCGAATAACCACAAACTTTCCGCTAAGGGCATAGAGGTCAAAACTTCCACAAAGTCAGACACAAATTATCTCTGCCTTACGGATATCGCTAAGTATAAAAATGCGGAGCGTCCTGACGAGCTGATCCGAAACTGGCTGAGAAATCGCAACACCATTGAATTCTTAGGGATCTGGGAGCAGTTAAACAACGAACAATTTAACCCTGTCGAATTCGACGGGTTTAAAAATCAGACTAATCTCAACGCCCCAACGGGGCAACTCTATGCAAGCCTAGGGCAACGCCCTAGGAAACGATCAAGTAACAATAACCTAGCCCTGAAAGGGCGTTCTAAAATATGCCCCAATCCCTCGCAAAAAACGCCATACACCTCATTTTCTCAACGAAGGAACGGAGACCATCCCTTAATGACAAAGTTAGACCAGATCTCCACGCCTACATGGCAACGGTTCTTAAAAACATGGAATGTCCCGCTCTCCTTATCAATTCCGTCGAGGATCATGTTCATGTCTTATTCCTACTTCATCGAACCGTTGCGCTCTCTACCGCCGTTGGAGACCTCAAAAAATCTTCCTCAAAATGGCTTAAAACACAAGCTTCTCATTTGGAGGCGTTTACATGGCAAGCTGGGTTCGGTGCATTTTCCGTTAGCGAATCTAATATTCCAACCGTCAGAAAATACATCGAGAACCAACAAGAACATCACCGCGAGGTTTCGTTTCAAGATGAGTTGCGTGTCTTCTTGGAAAAACATGGGGTCGATTATGATGAACGGTATCTCTGGGATTAGATCACCCTTTCAGGGTTTAGGTTCTTTGGTGGATTGTAAACCCAGGGCGTTGCCCTGGGCTGGCATAGGTGACACCGTTGGTGTCTTTTTTAATTCAACCCGAAGAGCGGAGAGCCTCGAAGTCAAACTCCGCCCCAACGGGGCAACTTATACCAGCCTAGGGCAACGCCCTAGGAAAGATGCCCAACGAATAGATCAAGCCCTGAAAGGGCGTTCTAATGCGGGGCGAAGGTGGCGTAATATTAAATCACCCTTTCAGGGTTTAGGTTCTTTGGTGGATTGTAAACCCAGGGCGTTGCCCTGGGCTGGCATAGGTGACACCGTTGGTGTCTTTTTTAACCCAAATTCAAAATTGCCAGCATGAGCCAAACCAAAGAAATAAGAGAGGGCTTTTACCTTAGTGATGATGGGGAGTGGATTCCTGATGGGTGGGATTACGATTCTGTAGACTCTGCTTTAATACTTATTGGTGGAGGAACTCCTAAAACATCTATCCCTGAGTATTGGAACGGGGATATACCGTGGCTCTCAGTCGTAGATTTCAATAATGATTCACGGTGGGTTAAGTCTACAGAAAAGACTATTACTCAAAATGGGCTAGCAAATAGTTCAACAAAGCTCTTGGAGAAAGAAAATTTAATTATCTCCGCTAGGGGGACAGTAGGTGAATTGGCTCAACTTAAAAAACCTATGGCGTTTAATCAGTCATGCTATGGAATAAAAGCTACTGAAGCTACAGATATTGACTTCTTTTTTTATCGATTAAAGCTTTGTATTAATGAGTTCAAAAGAAAATCTCACGGCGCGGTCTTTGATACAATAACACGAGAAACATTTAAAAATATTAGTGTTGGAATCCCACCTCTCCCCGAACAAAAAGCCATCGCTGCTGTTCTCGGTAGCCTTGACGACAAGATTGAACTCTTACGTGACCAGAACGAGACCTTAGAAACCTTAGCCCAAACCCTCTTCAAACGCTGGTTCATCGACTTCAACTTCCCCGACCAAAACGGTAATCCCTATAAAGACAACGGAGGAAACATGATCCCCTCCGAACTTGGTGAGATACCTGAAGGGTGGAGAGTTGGAAAACTCGGAGAGATTATTAATAGCTCTAGAAACAACGTTAAAACCTCGGACATTAAAGATGATGAAAAATATGTAGGGCTAGAACATATATCAAAAAAACATCTACAGCTTACTGAATGGGGTAATGGAAGTGATGTTTCATCGAATAAGGCTAGGTTCAATTTAGGCGATATTCTATTTGGGAAATTGAGACCATATTTTCATAAAGTAGCGATTGCTCCATTTGATGGGATCTGTTCAACAGACATTTTAGTTCTAAACCCAATCAGTGAAAACTGGTTCAGTTACTCACTCATGCAAGTGTATAGTGAGCGTTTAATTGAATTTGCAACTCTTGCATCAACAGAAACACGAATGCCAAGAGCCAGCTTTGATCATCTATCTAGCTACTTGGTTGTATTACCTTGTAATGAGCTTGCCGATTCATTCAATGAAGTATGCCTGCCGTTATTTAACAAAGCCAGAACCAACACCCAACAAATCCAAACCCTAACCAATCTCCGTGACACGCTTTTACCGAAGCTGATGCAGGGTGAGATTAGAATCAAATAACATGTCTACTATTAAATCATTTTCCGTCGGAAACGGTGACACTTTTTACATTGATCACAGCACAGCAAATTTCACAATTATCGACTGCAACTTGAGAGAAGATAATGATCACAAAAGTGAAATAATTACTGAAATATCCTCTCTATCAACTTCCGATAAAATTACTCGCTTTATATCAACGCACCCTGACGACGACCACTTTCATGGAATTAAAGACTTAGATGATGAAATTAACATCTTGAATTTCTATTGTGCTAAGAATGAAGCTACTAAGTCTGAAGACGATGATCACTTCACACATTATAAGTCATTAAGAGATTCCGATAAGGCATTTCATCTATACAAGGACTGTAAGAGAAAATGGATGAATGTTTCCGATGATGAAGACGGAAGAAGCCATGCTGGTCTACATTGTTATTGGCCCATTAGAGACAATGCCCACTATAAAGAAGCTCTAGTAAATGCTAAGAGCGGCGAATCTCCAAACAATATCTCTATTGTTCTACGATATGGATTAGAAAATGGAGGCTCCTTTTTATGGATGGGAGATCTAGAAACTGAGTTTATGGAGAATGTTAGTGATGACTTAGAAAAAATTCCTCAGACAGACATTCTGTTTGCTCCTCATCATGGACGAGAATCAGGAAAAGTTCCTACTGCTATTTTAGAAAAAATTAATCCTAAGATTATTATCATAGGCGAGGCTCCTTCCAAACATTTGGACTATTACTCTGGATACAATACAATAACACAAAATTCCGCAGGTGATATTGTTTTTGAAAATAAATCAGGTAAAATTCACATTTTCACCTCAAAAGACTACTCCGTGGATTTTTTGGACAATGAGAATCAATCAAAAGACGGCATGTATTACATCGGAACACTAAATTTATAATTATGAAAGATTTATTATCAAAAATATCCAGCTATGATCTATTTAATAACCTTTTCCCAGGAGTTATTTTGATTGCCTTGTTAAGAGATTATGAACTTGCTCAACTAGCTATAGACAAGCCTGTAATGGGGGTATTCATAGCTTATGGTGTGGGTATGCTTGCAAGCAGAGTAGGTTCACTAATCATTTCTCCTCCTTTGATAAGGTTATTATACGGGAAGCAGTCGAAAGAAGAGAAACAGACGGGTTATAAAAATTATGTGTTAGCGTCGAAGAACGATAGTAACATAGTTATTTTCAACGAAAAAAATAATACATTTAGAACATTGATAGCAGCTATGATGATAGTTTCTTGTGAAAAACTATTTTTGTATGACTGGTCAAGTTTCAAACTGTGTCAGATTTGGAGCCCTACACCACTTTTAATCCTATTTATAACAGGGCTATTTGTAGCTTCTTTTAAGAAGCAGTCCGACTATATTCAGAAACGCATAGAAATTTATCTGGAAACTCAATCAAATGAAAAAAATAGTAATATTTAACGTAGGAGGTGCGCTTGCATGTTATGGAGAGATTTCAGGATCTAGATTTATTCTTGATCTAGGGAAGTCAGGAAACTTCTCTCCGATAAATGATTTCCTTTTACCTTTGGCTAAAAAGAAATGTTTTCACAAAGATCCTAACAAGAATTACAAATTCAAAATTGATCAACTTTTTATAAGCCACTTAGATCATGATCACACTGCGGAATATGAGCTCTTTGATGAGCATTTCGCTGCTGGATATATGACATGTCCTAGTGATAACGCTAAGATGTCATCCAAGTTTAGGATAAATCGTGAGAAAATTGGCGAAATAACTAATAACAAAAAAAGTATACTTCAAGAAATGCAAGGAAGATCTCCTGCTATACCTATTCCATTGCAAACCATAATATCCAATACAGATCTGAACTTCATTTATCCTGAAAATGTTGAAAAGGATGAAATTCTTGGAACCAATTATGCGAATAATATTAGTCTGGTTTTGTTTATTGAGAACGGAGAAAAAACGGTTTTGTTTCTTGGTGATCTTCTCAAAGAAGGGTCAAAATACCTCATAGACCACAATACTCACTTCAAAAGCCTTCTGTCTAGCAAAGGCGTGGATTATTTAATAGCTCCACACCACGGACTTCAGACATCTTTCTCTCAACACCTGTTTGATACGATTAAAGATAACAAAACTAGACTTAATATCATTTCTGAGAAAATTAGAAGCAGTGATTCTGAGGAGAGTAGATCTGATGTTGACAGTCGTTATTATCAATCCGACTATTGCACGGGAGATAATGCTCTTGATCAATATGGAGTAAAAACATCTGGTGGGCATATTGTTCTTGATCTTGAAAGTGAAGAGTCGGACGTGAAACAATATGTTGATATAAAAGACGTCATATCAGAATTTTCATAACCTTACAAATATGTCTCAAAGAATTACAGAATCAACCGTAGAGGACTTTTGCCTCGAAGTATTAGAAGCCCAAGGCTACCGATTTGTCTCCCCTGAAGATCTGAATCGGCAAAACCCAGAAGAGGTCATCGTCAGTGATACTCTTCGGGAAATGGTGCGTGGGCTGAATCCTAATATTCCCGAGCAAGCTTGTGAGGAGGCACTACGAAAGGTTTTGTCTCCATCGAGCCAGAACTTATTGGAGAATAACGAGGAGTTTCACAAATACGTGACAGAAGGTGTGAAGGTGGAGTATCAGGTAAATGGTGAAATGCGTGGTGACCTGGTTCAGCTCATTGACTACGAAAATCCGCTAAACAATCGTCTTGAGGTGACAAATCAATTCACCGTATCAGCCTCTCAGCGAGGAACGGTAGTAACGAGACGTCCCGATGTAGTGATTCTTGTTAACGGGATGCCTCTGGTAGTCATTGAACTTAAGAATCCAGCAGATGAACAGGCTACGGTCAAAAAAGCCTACACACAACTACAGAACTACAAGACAGCAGTTCCTCAGCTTTTCTATACGAATGCGATGCTCGTTGCCTCTGATGGGATAGAAGCCCGTGCTGGCTCACTAACTGCAGGGTTCTCAAGATTTATGCGCTGGAAGACTGTGGACGGTATCAGAGAAGATGAGAGCACCGTGCCACAACTAGAAACCCTTACTCGTGGGATGCTACGCCCAGATGTTCTACTTGATCTACTTAAGCAATTTACGGTATTTGAAAAATCTCAAAGCGAAGACGCAGATGGTCTCGTTCAGATAGAAACGGTCAAAAAAGTGGCAGCCTATCACCAATACCATGCAGTGAATCAGGCAGTAAAATCTACTATTCGAGCGACTGCTGTTACAAATACTATGGACGAAGATCCCGCTGTTTATGGTAATCTTCCATCAGTAGGAGATCAGCCATCGGGCGATCAAAAGGCGGGAGTTGTCTGGCATACACAAGGCTCTGGGAAATCTCTCTCTATGGTCTTCTACACGGGGAAAGTGGTGCTGGCATTGAATAACCCTACCGTAGTGGTTCTCACTGATCGTAACGACCTAGATCAGCAGTTATTTGATACATTTGCAGGTTGTAAGCAACTCTTACGGCAAGATCCCATCCAAGCTCAAGACCGTGATCATCTCCGTGAGCTTCTTAAAACGGAAGGTGGAGGTATTATCTTCACTACGATTCAGAAGTTTGCTCCTGAAGAAGGAAAAACAATTTATGATGAATTATCTGGTCGCCGAAATATTATCGTGATGGCAGATGAGGCGCATCGTTCACAATACGGTTTTGCAGCAAAGACGATCCAAAAAGAAGAGGCTGGAGAAGCTATCTTACGCTATGGTTTTGGCAAATACCTCCGTGATGGATTGCCGAATGCGAGCTTTATCGGATTTACAGGGACTCCTATCGAGCGAGATGATGCGTCTACACCGGCTGTGTTTGGAAATTATATAGACGTTTACGATATTGAACAAGCGGTCATCGACGGTGCTACGGTGCGTATTTATTATGAAAGCCGACTCGCTAAGCTCAACTTGGCTGAAGACAAGATCGAGGAAGTGGATGAGGAATTTGAAAAACTCGTCGAAGGAGAAGAGACGACTCAAACACAGAAAGCCAAGGCTAAGTGGACTCAGTTGGAGGCGATTGTTGGACACCCTAAACGACTTGAGGCTGTGGCTAAGGATTTCATCAAGCATTTCGAAGCTCGTCAGGAAACGCAAGAAGGGAAGGCAATGTATGTTAGTATGAGCCGTCGTATTGCTGTAGATATGTATGAGGAAATCATCAAGATTCGCCCTGATTGGCATGATGATGATCTGAGACAAGGAAAAATTAAGGTGGTAATGACATCTTCTAGCTCTGATCCAGAAGAGTGGCAGAAGCATTTCACGAGTAAAGAAGACCGCAGAAATCTAGCTGATAGAATTAAAGACCCTAGTGATCCGCTAGAAATTGTTATCGTGCGTGATATGTGGCTGACTGGATTTGATGCTCCTTGTCTCAATACACTCTATGTAGATAAGCCTATGAAGGGGCATAATCTGATGCAGGCGATTGCCAGAGTAAACCGAGTTTACAAAGATAAAGAAGGAGGACTCGTAGTGGATTACCTCGGAATCTCTACCTCTCTTAAAGAAGCCCTAGCGACCTATACAGAAAGTGGAGGGAAAGGAAAGCCTACCTTCGACCAAGCTGAAGCTATTGCAGTGATGCGTGAGAAGCTAGAAGTCGTAGGACAAATACTTCATGGCTATGATTATGAAGAATATCTCGATGCTGATACTCGAAGAAAAATGGTGATGCTGCTCGAAACACAAGAGCATATTTTAGGTCTCGAAGATGGGAGTGCGCGTTTCTGTAAAGAAGTGAATAGTCTATCAAAGGCGTTTGCCCTCTCTATTCCTAGTGAGGAAGCTATGGGAGTGAAAGAAGAAGTAGCGTTTTTCCAAGCGGTAAAAGCAAGATTAGCTAAATTTGAAGATGGAGGTGAAGGCGGTGGAAAAAGTGATGTGGAACTAGAGTCTGCAATCCGTCAGATTATCGATAAAGCGGTAGTTAGTGATGGAGTAATCGATGTCTTCGACTCCGCAGGTATCAAGAAGCCTGATATTTCAATATTGTCTGATGAGTTCATGGAAGAGGTGCGAGGAATGGAGCAGAAAAATCTTTCGATTGAATTGCTCAAGAAGCTCCTCAATGACGAAATAAAGGCACGAACAAAGCGAAATGCACTTCAAAGCAAGAAGCTCTCCGAGATGCTAGAGAACACGATTCGCAAGTATCAAAATAATATCCTCACCGCTGCTGAAGTGATTCAGGAGTTGATCGATATGGGGAAGGAAATACGTAATTCAGACAAAGAAGCTGAGGAAGTGGGACTTACTGATTTTGAATATGCATTCTATATGGCTCTCGCAGAGAATAACACGGCTGAAGAACTAATGGGGAATGAGAATCTCAAGGATCTTTCTATTGTCCTTGTGAATCTCATTCGAAAAAATGCAACCATCGACTGGACTAAACGTGAGCGGGTCAGAATAAAGCTCCGTGCTCTTGTGAAAACGACACTCAAAAGATATGGTTACCCACCTGATCTTGAAAAGCTCGCTACAGAGAATATTTT
>CALJOJ010000099.1 GCA_937981665.1 uncultured Rubritalea sp. | reverse complement strand
GATAAAGAAGAACACTACCCTCAAAGGTCAACACCACGCATTCACCAAAGGATAGCTTCGCAATAACCTACCTACACAAATCAAAATAAAGCGATCATATCTGTTAGATTGAAATATGCGCTACAGATAAAAATGTCGCACTTTATTCATCTTAAGTGACTTACGAAAATCTTTCATTTTTTATAAATTTATCTGGCTACTTTTTAGAAAATGCTAATAAATATACATGCTATCTGACAACGTGTGTAATATTCCGTTAGATTTCAGTGCTTTATAAAAACCTACAACATGAAACCATATCTAATAAAAGCTTTATTCACATCACTAGCACTGACATCGTCATTGCTTGCGCAAGACCTCGTGAAGCCAGCGCTTACAGAAGAGGGCAAGCGTGTTGCTGAAAACCTTGCAAGTGCTGCCGCGGTCACCACCGAAGATACAATAACTTCACTCACGCCCTCCAATAATCAATTAGAAATGTTTCGAAATCGCGCGGCAACAATGCGCCTTCAGCAAAAAGAATATCTTGAGAAGCTAGCCGCAGGTGAGATCACTCCATGGGAAGATCTGCGCAAAAGCTACCCTTTGATGCAAAAACAGTTAGAAGAATTGAAGAATTCACTACATAGCATCGAGACAGAAAAAGATCCTGTCAAGCGTGCCGAGATTCGGAAGGTCGTTCAGACTGCTCTCTCTTTCATCGGTCCTTATCTCAAGCCAGCAGATCCTAGAGAAACAGACACCTCGCTCACTGCCGAGCAAGTTACCGAACTTGACCAATTCGAAGCCGCTAAGCGCGCATTGAAACCCACAGGTAATCACGTCCTCAAACCTTTATCTAAAAGGTCCATACACACTCTGCTAGATCTTGAGGTCGTTTTTGATGTCCAAGGCCGACCAAATGAAACTCTCTACGTTGAAGCCCTAGGAGGAGGCAGTTTTTCTAATGGTCTATCCGTCATGGCTCTAAACGCAGATAAAGAAGGTGTTGCCTCCATTAATTGGATTAGTCGAGGGTACTCCATCGGCCCTGGTGTTATCCGTGTGCACAGCAGTGCCCTCAACATACTAGACTTCTCTGTAAATGTCGTCAAACTAGAGCTCAAAAATCTACCAGATCTAAAACAATTGACTGATCTAGCGCCAACTAACCTAAGTTTACCTGAGGGCAATTCCTCTGGAATCCCACTTCCTAAAGTAGACAAAGCTCAATAAGTTCTATATTTTCACATCCCTTTATTATAAAATCTTACATTCAAATCCCACGTATATGAAAAAACCTTACTTCATCGCCCAGATTGCTAAAATTAGTCTATTTCCTTTGGTCGCATTTTCTACCAATGCTCAAGAGTTGTCAGATAATACAGGGACCCCAAACTGCTTGAATACTAAGTCTCAGCCAGAATACACTCCCTGTGTAGAGTTACGCCCTGCAGGTGCAGGAGATAATAGTGGTGGTGATAATCCAAGTCCAGAAGGAGGAACTTTAGAATCAAGTGCAACGGATTTCAGTCCTAGTTCAGGTGCATCTGGTTGTGGTCCGTGCGGTGGTGGTGGATTAAGCTCTGGCAAAGAACTCCCCTCTGTGGGCGTGACACGTCTTGAAAGGTTACGTTCTTCTGTAGGTATCCCCGGGAATTTACACGGCTCATTTGGCGCTGGTCAGTATTGGGCTGAAGTAGATAAGAGCTTGCGTATCAGTGAAAACGGCTTAATTTCTATCCTTGATCCTACACTGAAGAGCAGACTCGTCATTGCATCACTGAACCCAGCGCGTGCTGGATGGGCAGATCTAGACACTGAATATTTCTACAGCCTGTCCCTCTTTGATGCCTCAGGCTCACCTATTACTTCTCTCGCTGACGTTAAGATGGCGCGCACTGCTACCATCCTCCATCACAATGGCGGCACTGATCATTACGAGTTTTTCTGGACTAGAAATGAAGATGTAGCATATGGCAACAACGTTCATGGGCTTAATGATGCACGTGGTCACGCCCGTCTCGTAGCGCGTCTAGATCGTAATGGGAATGCCATTACGATTGACTACGAACGCCAAGTTCCAGCAGACGGCTTCAGCAGTGATGCCAGTGCTTCAGATGCTGATAAGCTCGATGAATTCCGCCGTCTCTGGTGTAAAGCAAAAGTAACAGATGCTCATAATCGTGAAATTCTCATAACCAATGAAAGGCAACGAAACCGTTACACGGTAACCTCATTGCTGTTACCTACAACAGAAGTCATTGATTATTCCTATAAACAACTAATCTTGCATGACTCATTAGAAAGCATCACTCACGAAGACGGATCAAAGTCCACATGGGCTTTAACAAAAACCAAGACCTTAAACCAAATCACCAGAAACGACCTTTCTTCTAGTCGGGTATCTCAGCGTCGTGTACTATTCTACTCCACCACTAAGGCATCCAATGGTAATGGAGGTTTTAAAAAACAGGGTCCACACCTTATCCGCCGTATAGATAACCAAGCAGGAGAGCCTGTTTACGCCAATCAGTTCATTACGGATAGTAACAAAGATGTGCAATCGTTCACTTACTACGGAGGTAATAAAACATTAGTTTATACATTCAATCCAAACAGCAATGGACCAGAGAATGTCCAATATGTCACAGATGTAGACGAATTCAGTGATTTCAATACACTGGAGATTATCAATAATCCCACCATCCCTCTTGTTAACCAATCATATAACTCTCAGAGATGGATGTCTAAAGCCGCTGATCCGTTCTCACGTGAGCGCGAATACACACGCAATCCTATCACACACGCTACCCTTGGTGAAAAATATCAAGACGGTAGCACCAAGGCAGACAGCTTCAACCAGTTTAACCAATCTCTAATTAGTACTGACCGTATCGGTCGCAAAAGACTTAACACCTATGATCCATTAGGGAATCTCCTGATCTCCAAGTCAGCACTAGGTACAGCAGACGAGACCGCCACAGAAAATATTTACAACACCCGTGGACAAATCATCGAAGCGCGCGATGCTCTCTATGACTCAGACTACCCAGATCTACATAACACCAAGTACGAATACGATTCTAATAACTATCTAGTCAAAAAGATAGCATCTGCAGACTTCGCAGGTGGTACTCGTCCAGTGTCTACATACACTTATGATGCTGCTGGTCGCGTCATTAGCTCTACTGATCCACTCGGCAGAACGGTTCTCTACACATACGATGCACGTAGCCGTGTTATTGAAACCACCTATAATGATAGCTCAACAGAGCTTGTCGAATACGGGACAGGAGACAAATCAAACCTCGTCATTTCACGCACTGACCGTAATGCGACTAAAACCACGTATGACTATGATGCAGCAAACCGCCTCATCGAGACGATCGTTGCACCAGGTCTACCAGAAGAGTCTATCACCACATACACATACCTATCTGGTACATCTAAAAAACTTACCTCCACTCGTAATGGTGACACAACCACCTATAATTACGATTACGCAAACCGCCTCATCGGAACCACTGTTAAAGTAGATGCCGAAACTACCTTAGAAACCTCTAGCGAGTATGATCAAATCGGTCGTCTCCGCTCATCCACAGACGCATACGGCAGAAGCACCTATTACCTCTATGATCAGAATGACCGCCGCATCAAGACCGTCACAGAGACCGTCCCCGGCGCACTAGCAGCACCAGATGTAGTAGAAAATTCTACCCAGACGAGTAGTTCATTCACCTACACACTCACAGATCTAGCAGGAAAC
>CALJOJ010000098.1 GCA_937981665.1 uncultured Rubritalea sp. | reverse complement strand
TTCATCAGGGCAATGGTTTGCTTATCAGCTTCCTTCAGCCAAGATCTCACGATCTTAACCTTGCTGTCTGCTAGTGGTTCTCTCTGCCGAGCCCACAGGGGACTTTAACCCCCAAGTCAGTGTGCCCTGCCGGGCACACATAAAAAAAGCCCTCTTTTAAAAGAGGGCTTGACTATTAAAAGTTAGAGAGACTCAGCTTAGAGAGCTTCAGTGATCTCACTGAGTTTGGCCTTGAGAAGCTTCTTAGAGAGTTCTTCAAGATCAGCTTCATTACCATGGAAGTGATAAGTTTGCTGTTTATGAGTCATTGCTTCTTTTGGCTTGAGTGCAGCAGCTGGAGAAGAAGTTTCTAGCTCGTAGAACTTCCCAAGTTGCTCAGCTGAACCTGGCTCAGTTGGACCGTCGTTGTATGCATTGATCACATCACCAGCGAATGGTTCTTCCTGAAGTTCCCACTTAGAGTTAACATAGCCACTTTTCGCTTCTTGTGCACCGTAAGTAACAATTGTTAGAACCTTACCCATCGCGTCGTAGCTTCCAGCTATCTCCATTGAGCGATGTGCGGTCACCCCTATCTTACCGCGGAATCCAGCATCACCCTTCATGAATACATGCTTCTCTGTAGCCTTCAGTCTTCCAGCCGGAACAGGCTTTCCGTCAAAGAAATTATAGTCGTTCACTTTTGGGCCTTTTCCATCCTTAATAGGGATAGCAATATTTGTTTTTTCAGTAGCAGCGTACATTCCGAGAAGCCAGATAGATGGCATTCCAGTCTCTGGTGTCCATGCACTTTCACCCGTGTTAGTTAGAGTATTGGTGCTCTGATATCCTACACCTTTGATGCTGTCACCGAATTCTACTGAGAGATTACTCGCCATTGTTTTGTTATCAAGAATTTCAATCTTACGCTCGATTCCCATTTTGAAGCTTGAGCCACTTTGGTTCTTAGTATCGATAGCGTGAGTGAAGGTGACGTGCTTGTCAGACTTATCCTTCACTGCGTAAACATCAGTATCGATGTAAGCTGGAGTGCTCCAGTTCTCTACAGTGAAGTCTTTTCCAGGTGCGAAGAAGTAAGCGAACTGACCGCCCTCTGGTCCTATCCAGAAGCGCTCCTCGCCTCCGAAGATATAGATTTTTTCTAGAATAGTTCCTTTCTCTTCTTCTGCAGAGACGACACCTTTTTCAATAACTGGACGGTTGATCCAGCCGTAGCTTGTCCCCGCCTTAGCATCGTGCGTACTCGTCATGACTCGGCCTTGGTATGCAGGAGCTACAGCTACAGCTGCGTCTCCATTTTTGAGTAATACGATATCTGTGTGCTTCAGCATGAATGCTGTATCATCAGCAAATGTTGCTGCCTTAGCTTTCAATTCGACCTTAGCGCTAGCCACTACAGTGTCTTGAGCCATTTTTTTTACTTCAGCTACTGCTTCCTCGGCCTGAGCACTCATCGCACCGAGTGCTATGAAAGAGGCAGAACTAATTAGTTTTTTTATTTTCATTATTTTTTATTTATTACGGTTTTAATTAAATTATTCTGCGGGCTTAACTTCTGCGTCCCAACGTCCAATACATGGCAGAGTACCTTTCTTCATATAAATCTCTACTCCCCAAGACGGGTAAGTGCCTTCCCCAGTCTCCGTGAATGACTCTGGGCGGTATGCTCCACCAGCCCATGGACCTCTTATAACTGTATCTACTTTCTTAAATTTCAAACCATCCTCAGCATAAAGGACTGACTTAGTGATCTCCTTAGGTCCAGTCGTGCCGATCATTGCAGCCACACCTTTACCATGTGCCCAGACAAGCACCTCATGGTTACCAGGGATGACAGGATTTGCTTCATGCTTGATATAAGGTCCTTCTGGCTTATCCGCGATAGCCACTCCCATCTGAGTCTTTCCTGGCCCCTTTCCTTGCTGGCGACCTTTATAATAGCACCAGTACTTCCCATCTCTAACAATAAGACAAGCGTCATCAATAAGGTGGCTATCAAAATCATCATTGTTACTACTGTTAGTGATCACAGGATTACCTTCTATCTTCTTCCACGGTCCATCAGGGGAGTCCGAGACAGCTAGACCTATCTTCGAGTCTGGACTAAACGGCTTTTTAGCGAAAATCTGTGTCGTACCTGTGTAAAAGAGGTAATACTTCCCCTCTGCTACTAGTATATTAGGAGTGAAAACACTCGCACTTTCCCAAGTACCAGCTGCACCGCGAGCTACAGCCTCCCCCTTTTCTTCCCACTTATGACCATCCTTAGATGTAGCATAATAGACGGTGGAATCATAGCCTGGGAAAATATCACCTTTTGAGTACCACACGTAAAAGGTGTCACCTACTTTAATGATATCACTTGGATCACGGCGCATCACCCCCTCTTCCGTCCCGATACCTTCCAGCCTAGAGTGAGTCACTGTCACAGTCCCCATCTTTGCTGCTGTATTTGGAACAGGCTCATTGTCTTTGGCTATTCCTGTTAGAGAGGTAGCCGCGAGTATAAAACAGATGTATTTTTTTAATTTCATAAATGTGAATAGTATTTTATGTACTAAAAAAAACTATCATACATCTGGTAGCTGACAATGATCTTTTCCGTGATCAGATCATCCTATAAAGATAACTACTTCTTAGCTTTTGGACTAGTCCAAACTATATTAGAAGTCTGCTCCTTAAGATCAAGAAACACAGTAGCGTGCTTAAACTCTCGAGTGTACTTGTAGCCATCTTTAACGGCTACTCCTAGTGGTGCACCAAGTGGACGATCATATTCATCCATCCAGCGCATCCAGCGTTTATTTTCATCTGCTGAGTAGCCTTCATGAACACGGAAATAGCTATATTTATTAGCACTGACCAGGAAGATGGCTAATGGATAATTTAACGCCTTAGCTGCCTCTTCATCAGACTTCACTTGGCTAAATCCCTCGTCGATACTCATTTCACTACTATTCTCATTGAAGGCAAACCCACTAGTAAACACGACCATGTTACCTTCACGACCAGCCTTCTGCATAGCTGCTATCCCCTTAGCCATATAGTCTTCACGGCTTACCTTACCCACTTCATGTGAAAATCCCTCTAGATATGATCCATCAAAATAACCAAGATACTCTAGCCCTGCCTCATCGAACCTCGCACGGATAATGTTTGCTAACATGAGCTTATCTGGACCTATAGCCTCACGCGTGTCCTTCATCATAGTATGGTAGCCGTTTATGGTGGACTGCTTCTTCTTTACTCCCACGTCACGCTTCAGATAATTAGGCTCAAGCGCTTTAATATTTCCATCCAGAAAGAGACCGTCAATAGCCGGATCTGAGGTCATTTGCTTACAGTGATCTACCCACCATTGACGCATTTTAGCATTAGATAAGTCATAAGCTCCTACTTTTCCACGAACAAGCTTTTCCTCTCCATCGCTATTTTTTAATAACGCACCGGGGATATTTTGCAGTTCATCATTAGCGGCATAACTATCATAGTGAACGATCACATTTCTGTAGTAGAGAATTTTTGATTTAGGATTTAACTTCTTCACTGCTTTGGCTGCAATCAGCGTACCTTTTTCATTGGAACCATGCGTTCTGTAACCGTTAGATTTCTCAAACGTAAGCAATGGAAACTTAGATAAGAATTCAATCTCAGGAGCACTAAAAGCCTTAGCCTTACGAATATGCATGTAGAGAGGAATTCTATCCCATGAGAACTCTGGGAAGTGCTCCTCACGCTCTATCAGTGGAGATGTAGCCTCTTTGCTCACTAATTTATCCCCAGCATAACAAGGTAAGGTAAAAAGATTGGCTGATGTTACTATAGCACACGCTACTATAAATTTTCTCTTAATGTTGATGACCTTCATAATTATCTTTTTATACGTGGTATACTATAAAGTTATTACACCCCTTATCATGTATCTAACTATATAGCTAAGGTCATTTATCATGGCTATTTCCCATAACCCCCGTCAAACTCCATAACAGAGTCATAAGCTGTTTTTTGAAGCATCTTTTTAGTGGCTTCATCAATTACTACTTTAATGTTTCCTCCGTCAGGGTCTTTATTACCACCTTTAATTTTAGTTTCTGTTACTGTATCAAATTTAAAGCCTTCGGTACTCTTCTTAAAGAAAGCAGCATAGAACATATTAGATGCTAGAAAGGCACTGTATTGGTTAGGGTGAGCATCTCTGCTATAGCGGAATTTCATAGAGGTTCCACCCTCCTGAATATTCTTTATTCCCAGTCCAACAGGAACTACAGCATGCGGCTTTATTCTCTCAACAAGCTGTTGAATCAATTTCATTTCCATGTTCGTCTGCTCCAGCGCTTGTGGAGCTTCGACTGGTTTTCCGTTCTGAGCATGAGGTGCTGTAACATAGAGGATTACTTTAATGCCTTCAGCCTCTGCCATTTTAGCCCACTTCTGAACATACTTAGCATAACCAGCCTCTAAATCAGGAACCACATCAGCATAGCTTTGTAAAACAAGGTAATCCCATTTAACGCGTCTACCATCTTTGATTCGATCAGCAACTAAATGCTGACGTTTCAGAGCTGCCCCAAGTCTACTTTTAATCACTTTCCAACTAGATGGCTTACGACCGATCTCCTTCCAATAATCTATATAAAATTCAGGTGGCTTACCGCTAGCTAACAAAGACTCGATAGCCGATTTTTTCTGTTCGACTTCTTCAGCCGTTATGCTGTTGAGACGAACCATCGTCTCTGAAAAATATAAATCATGATGACGAAACATATCCTGACCTCCATATATCACCTTTTCGACATTTAAGGTTAAACCTGGCTGCCCCTCCTCAAATACTTCCTTCACAAGTGAGGCTATATCATGTCTGGCAGTGAAGCTATTTCCGAGAAACAGCATATTTATCCCTTTATCTTCAGTAGTCTTTTCATCACCATAAACCTCACCATAAGAAATCAGTGACAATACTAATAGATATAGATATTTTTTCATGCCACGATTGATAGAGTACAGCACTTTGTTTTACTAGTTAAATATAACTGTGGATTGATTTTTATACTTCAATATTTCAGCTCGTGATCAACGGCTAACTTAAACAGGGGCAAGACTACTTTGTCTTTAATCCCGCCTCACTAACTCAGCATCACGCGCACGCCCGATGCTTGCAAATGAACCATTGCTTTCAGCATGATTAGGAAAATCAACTTCCCCTGACCAAGCATCTAATCCATTAGTCGCGACATAAAAGTCCGCGGCTAAAGAAGTGCGACAAAGCTCTAATACAAAAACGGATATGAGACCAATAGATGAAATCAGTCTCATTATCACTTTATAAACGTTTACAGAACTAAGAAATCACCTTTTAAAAGATACTTCTGGAAACTAGCGATGTTGATGTAAAAGAATAAAACAAATAGAGCAAGGAGCATATTTAAAAGGGATAAGCATCCCTTTTAAATACGGAACGAGGCTATACGCAGGTTTATTATTTTGCCCGAAGGGTCGTATTTTGAACATTCAAGCTTTGCTTGCAAACTTTCAAATCTAATAACAGGATCAGCAATATCGGGAGTTTTCAGAAGTTCCCTAAAGAAGAAATATTAGTAACTTAGCTTACCATCTTTTGGTTTTTGAGTCTCGCTCTCCCACCACTCCTTAGGTCCCTCTTTCTCAATGTCCGACCAGAGTTTGGTAAGTTGAGCTTTCATCTCTTCTAGCTTTTCAGGATTTTCTTTTCCTGTATTCATCTTCTCTTCTCTATCTTTTTCGATATTGAAAAGCTGGAATACATCCATTGTGTCGTTAGAGACGATCTTCCAGTCTCCCACACGCATAGCTATACGGCACTCAGCTTTAGATACATGCGTACGCCAAAACATCGGTATCTTACGGTCTGCTTTCTCACCCTTAAATACAGGTAACATACTCGCTCCATCGATAGTACGGTCAGCAGGCAGTGGGATATTTACCATATCTAGAACCGTATTGAAAATATCTGTACCAATCACTGGAGTATCACTCACTGTGCCTGGCTTTATTCCCTTTGGCCAGCTCACGATGAATGGTACACGAATACCACCTTCAAAGTCACTGCGCTTACTTCCACGAAGTCCACCCACTGAACCACCTTCTCCAATAAGAGGGCCATTATCAGAAGTGAAGACGATCATTGTATTCTCAGTGAGCCCCTCTTCATCGAGAGCATCCATCACCTTTCCCAGCGCGTAGTCAAGCTGCGAAATATTACCATAGTATCGTGCACGCTTCTCATCTTGCTCAGGATACATTTCAGAAAATTTGATATCTGTCGCGATCGGCTTATGTGGCTCATGGAACCATACTGACATCGCAAACGGCTTCTTATCATCACGGATCTCCTTGATCCACTTGATCGCCTCATCCGCTACGAATGGAGCAGAATAAGCCTGCACTTCACCTACTGGCTCACCATTACGGTAGAAATTTCTAGGATTCTTATGACTCGGTTCTGCATTATTATGCGTTGCCATGACATAGTCATACCCGCCCTGCTCTGCCACCTGTGGGAAGTCTGGGTTATTGAACTGTGGCTTAGAAAGCAAATGCCATTTACCAACATGACAAGTCTCGTAGCCTATTCCTTTAAGCAGCTCAGGATACGTGATCTCACTCGCACGAAGATGCGCTTTATGAATTCCAGATAAATGACGCCACACACCATTACGGTATGGAGTTCTACCTGTTAGAACAGCTGAGCGAGATGGTGAACACACTCCACACGCTGAATAACCTTGAGTAAACTTCACTCCTCTAGCCGCAAGCTTATCTATACTCGGTGACTTGATAAATTTATGCCCATACGCAGCTGAGTCTCCCCAGCCCATATCATCAGCCATCACTACCACTATGTTAGGGAGTGCTAATGCTTTAGCGTCTGTAGTAGCTGTAGCCGCTGGAGTCTCAGCAAAGACACTCCTAGAGAGGGCGAAGCCAGTCATCAGAAAAATTTTAAATGTATTGTTCATATGTGATAAATTCTATGCATCTATATACGTCACGACCACTCTTTTTTATCAGATAAACGCTCTTTTTTATAGAACCCATCTCTCGCTCTACTGGTTTCCGCACCCAGTTCACCATCGTTAAAACGATGATGTAACCGTAATGATCGATTAGGCGATTCTATATTCTCTGTTATCATTCAATACTGAACACGATATGGATAATGTTAGTTTTAGTGGCTATTATGTTTCTCATTGAGAAGCTATTCCCAGCTAACGACCTCCCCAAAGTAAACAAATGGTGGGCCAGAGTCATCTAATATTAGCCCCAGACAAGTAGTAGAAAGCTGGGGTAACATCAGATAACTAACCTAAGCAAAGCGCAGGTTAATGATTAAGCGTTAAACCCAGAGCTGCTCTAGGATACTGGTTTGGATCTTTTCCATCTCCGCTCTCTCTTGTGGATCTTCGTCCTCATGCCCAGAGAGGTGCAGAAGACCATGAATGATATACAGCATGAGCTCGCGCTCGAAGGCATTTCCATACTCGTTCCCATAGCTACGTGCCGTCTCCGCACTGATGACTATCTCACCATGAGAAAATGTAATCACATCTGTGGCTCCAGGTATATCCATAAAGTCCACATGCACCTGGGCGATAACTTCATCACTGACTATAGAAATCTCCACCTCCTCAAGCTCAGGAAGAACACCTCCTCCATGAGATGGGTTCGCCAGAGCTAGTGGTATCGCCTGATTACCAAGCCGGCAAAATTTCTCTAACAGTTCAGCAGAGATAGCTTCTTCCTCTTGGTTATTATAGACCTCTAGAGATGGTATCATTTCACAAGAGACCGGTTAAATTTGAGCAGTAGAAGTCGCCTCCTGCTTTAGCTCACTCGTGACGCTACCCTTCTCTTTCTCCTGCTCCTTAGGATAGTCGATGCGACTGTGTAGCATACTTCTCAGAGTGGATGAGAAACTATCTCTCACTTGTGTCAGCTCGCGCATAGATAACTTACAATCATCTAACTGACCTTCAGCTACTCGCTTCATCACGATTTCATCTACCAATGTACGGATCTTACCAGGAGTAGGCTTACGTAATGATCTAGAAGCACTCTCGATGGCATCCGCTAGACTAATGATACCACTTTCCTTAGAGCTAGGAATCGGTCCAGGATAGCGGAAATTTTTCTCGTTCACCTTGATCACGTCTTCAGCCTTCTCGAGCCCCTTATCTACCTTAGTCTGCTCTTCACGTTTCTGTTCATTTGCCTTATGATAGAAATAATAAACGAGTGAATTACCATGATGCTGCTTGATCACATCGATGATCAGAGGATTCAGCTTATGCTTCACCGCCAGATCCACACCATCTTTCACATGCGCAATGATCACTAGCGCGGACATCGTAGGCGTGATGCTGTCATGCGGATTCTCATCACCCTGGTTTTCAATAAAATATTCCGGTTTCTTCAGCTTTCCTATATCATGGAAATACGAACAAACTCGGCACATCGGAGCATTCGCACCAATACTCTCAGCCGCTGACTCAGCCAGTGAGGCCACTACTAAACTATGATGAAATGTGCCAGGAGCCTCAAGCTGAAGACGCTTCATTAGCTTATGGTTTAGATCACTAAGTTCTAGCCAGCTAATGTCAGTAGTCACTACAAATATACTCTCCAGTGCGGGCAGTAAACCGCTCACGATAAGAGAGATTAATATACTCACCCCGAGGGCGCTTCCACACTTCTGAGCGATGTCAGCCCAGCCAGCACTACTCGTCCCAGTCACTGTGATCATGCCGAACATCACAGCTAGCACCAAGACACTAAAGCCAGCGTAGACACCAGCTCGTAATAATGAACTTCTACGACGTACATTCTCCGTCAGAGCTACCACAGTCAGACCACAGAGCAGACTCATCACAGCATAGTGCAGCAGAGCGTCTTTAGGTACGATAAGTAGACCGCATAAAGTAGCTGCCACAGTAGCAAAAATACCTCCCTGCCTGTGGATCAAAATAGACGTCAACATAGGAGCTAATGCGTAAGGCAAGACCAACAACGCAATTCCTGTACTAACAAAAAGTAACCCTAGCAGATGAACTAGTAATAAGTGTATCGTCAGTGAACCAAACATCAGCACCACACGGGTATTCCTAGGTGAACCCTTATGCTGGATCTCAAAGATCCAGATCAGCGCCACACACAGCGCAGCCTGTAGAAATGCCGCTGTCCCATGTAAGCTCTCATAGCTATGAGGATTCTTCAGCATGAGAACCGTAGCAATTAGAATGAAGAGAAGGTAAAGTAAAATACGTAACCCGAAACTACGGTTCATAGAACCACTCACTATTCCCTCTTCGTGCGTTCTCCTTTTCTTACCAGATGACATTCCCTGCTGGGTAAGTTTCCGGCGTTTGATAGCATCTATTAATCCCACTTGAAAAAATATTAATTGTTAACTGTCACTAGCGATGCAGAAACATATCTCCCATCAATCGTGTAAGGATTATTTAAGGCTCATTCTATAAAAATAGCAAGCAAACTAATCCGTGCCTACCTCCCAGTATGAAAGAGTTTATAAATTACCAATCTGCGTTACTTCCACGCGTATCTATGTGCGTGAATGAGCTATAGCTACCCACTCCACCTTTAAATAATCCTTCTGAGCGCATCTTACGTGCCATCTTGCTCACAGTGTATGCTGACACTCCATTGAACTGTACGTCCACAGCCTTATTTACCAAGTGCTGGGACTTACTTCTACCGCGCACTGCACGGTTATAAGTAGGGCTCCTGTAGACCGAAACGAGCGGCTTAGGTCGAGCTCCTAGACGAGATGCTATCGCATCAAGCGCCTTTAGAGTGAATGAGATATTTCTCCACATATATCGTGGTGGAATACTATTATAAGTACGTCCACGCGTCTTGAAATGTGGATAAAGAACCGTATATGCAGACATGTTTTTGAGCTTGAGCCCTTTAATGTAGTTCGCATAACGCAGCACTTCTAGACCTTTAGAGTTCACCCAAGCTTGAGGTATCCCCTCGACAGGCTTAGTACTATAGAATAGTCCAGCCTTAGCCTCTCGGACGCTGAACACAGCGCCAAATGCAGCGGCAGATACCCACCCTAGAAAACGGCGACGACCTAGTCCACCTAGGTTTCCGTCATCATTTTTTATCTCTAAATCGTTTTGCATCGGCGCAATAATGAATCTCAAAGCCTAATTTTACCAGACATTTTTGTGGAGACCTCCTGATTTGGCGCAAATTACGCCAAACACCCCAGATCTTCATGATTTCCTGAACCTAATCAGCTCCACCCAGTAATTAATATCTCCCACTTGTAGCTCTACTTATTTAAGGAAGCTAAAATTTTCTGCACAAGCGGTGGCCCGTGATAAATAAAACCAGTATATAGCTGAATCAACTTCGCACCTGCATCCAGCTTATCCTGTGCATCCTGCTCACTCATGATCCCACCCACCCCGATGATCGGCACATTATCGCCCAAGTGACTATAGAATGCCTTGATCACCTCAGTAGACTTCTCAGTCACTGGCGCACCAGAGAGCCCACCCGCTTCATCAGCATTGGGCTTCCCCTTCACCACATCTCTGTCGATCGTCGTATTAGTAGCGATCAAACACTCCAGACCACCATCGAGGAAGACCTTACTCAGATCAGAAATCTGCTTCCCCCCCATATCTGGCGCCACCTTTAGAGCGATCGGCATTTTCACACCAGTCTCAGCCATCAGCCTCTCCTGCTCAGTCTTCAGCTCAGCTAACAGCCTAGCAGTATCATCTGCAGCCTGTAGATCTCTCAGTCCTGGAGTATTTGGTGAGGAAATATTTACCGTTACATAATCAGCCACCCCCCAACATCCTCGGAGCGCCTTAAGATAGTCACTCACTGCATCCTCATTAGGAGTCAGCTTATTCTTACCGATGTTAAACCCTACAATCCCTCCATTCTTCTTATACGTAGTCGCCGCGCTTACATTCTTCACGCCCTGCTCCACTCCGCAGTTATTGAAGCCCATACGATTAATAATAGCCTCATCCTCTATGATCCTAAATAACCTTGGCTCCGGATTCCCAGGCTGCGCCACAGGCGTGATCGTTCCTATTTCAATAAATCCAAACCCTAAGCGACCTAAGGCATCGATCGTATTCCCCTCCTTATCTAGACCAGCAGCTAAGCCCACTGGATTAGGAAATTTTAACCCCATACACTCCACCTCTAAGCCCTCACTCTTCATCCCCTTGCCTGCCAACACTGGCAACACCTTAAGACCCTCCGCAGCTCTCAACATCTTCATACTCACGTCGTGCGCCGTCTCCGCATCCAACTTAAAAAGCATCCCTTTCGCTAAATTATACTGCCATTCCTTCATTGCTTGAAAACTTGTCCACTCACCACCACTTGGTCAAGCTAACAACGTACCGAATATCAGCTCGGATGATAACTAACATCATTTTAATCAATTGGACTATCACCATTCCATGCCTATTATCAATGTCATGAAAACGCTTATCTCCATCATCGCTCTCACCGGACTCATCGTCGGTGGCGTCATGTGCATCAGCCCAAAGCTCATTACAAAGGCCACCCCAGCCAAGATTACCAGCAACCAACCACCCATCATCCTCATCCATGGCTTTAACCAAGGAGCAGACTTCTGGTCAGACATCGGACTCATCACAGAATTAGAAAACAACAACACCATCCACATGGGAGACATCCACCCATCTCAGAAAAAACCCACTACAGAAATACTCATCAAAAAGCCAAAAAACATCACCGCTGGTCAATCCGCTCTCTACACCATCTCACTTCCTAAGAACGGCACCATCGACATCCGTGACTCAGCCACACTTCTAGAAAGAACGATCCAGAGCGTCATCCGCAGACACAACTGCCAGAAAGTCCGCCTTATATCCTTCAGCGCAGGAGGCCTCGTCAGCCGTGAGTACCTCAGCCAGTATCCACTTCAACACCACGTGGCATCACTCACCACAGTCTCCACACCACACCTAGGCAGTGAGCACGCATGGCTAGCAGTCAGCTATAATAACCTAAAAAACACAGTCACCGATATGAGAGCAGACAATACAGGAAACTTCATGTCGCGTGGAACCAGAACCATCTCAGCATTCACTCTAGAGAAAATTTCATCACAGCTAGAAAACTGGGGAAACGATGCCGGCGTGGACATCAGCTCAGAATGCGCACTCATGCTCGCAGAGCCAGAAGACGGTAACTACCTCGATGTACTCTCCAGAGCGAACTACCCGACAGACATCCACTACCACTGCATCATCACCGAAGAAAACATCCTCAACTACAGCTTTCAGAAACTCAAAACAGACTACTCATTCATTAAATCTGGCGACTTCTCAAACACCGTCATCGCCGACAACCTCCTCGACCTAGCTAGAAACGGCATCGGCAAACTAGACAAAATCACCTCACAATTCAAAGCCCTAAAATTCCGCGGCGACGGCGTCGTCTCAAGCTTCAGCCAAGACATCAACAACACCCAAGCCTTCCTAAACAACAACGACCTAAACGCCACCACCACCAATCTAGAAGCGGACCACGGCGGTCCAGCCATCACATCAGCCATCTTAGATAACCTTAAAATTCTAAACAAAGAATCAGCTTCACCCCCAGCTCCTGAAGAAAGCTAATACACAGTCAACTACCGCACCACCTAAAATCGCCCTCCGCTCCTGAAGGGAGCTAGTTTGCAAAGCCCATGGCTTCAGCCACGGGATAACTTTGCAACATCCTATCCGTGCTGAAGGCTCGGCGGAAAGATTACCCAATGACCAGCTAGCCTCATTTATCTTCTACCTTTCTTCACTTTCTTTCGGTTACACACATAGATACAGTGCACCGCTCGCTTAGACTTCTCATGCTGCTTCGCTGGATAAGCTTCCACATAGAAACCCGCTTTCTCTAACAGAAGCTTAAACTTAGGTGCCGGCTCAGACAACCAATAAGAAACCTTTCCACCTGGAGTCAGCAGACTAAGGATTTTTTCTAGAAAGCTCGGCGTATACAGGCGCGCGTTACCAGCAGTGATCAGATCATCGGGAGTATTATCTATATCCAGTAAGATCGCATCATAGCTTCCACTCCCCTTATTAGAAAGCGTATCAAAAAGATCCCCTTGAGTGATCAGCGTCCGCGGGTCTTCTAATAATGGACCATTATACTCAACCAAAAATGTCCTATTCCACTCTATCAAAGGCGGCATCAGCTCAGCCACCTCCACAGTAGCTGGGCTACCCACCACCTCAAGAGCGCGCTTCAGAGTAAACCCCAGACCCAGACCACCTATCAGCACCTTAGGATACGCAGGACGCTTAGCCGAGCCAGCTCGGAGATGTTTACAGCCTATCTCAGAGAGCATCTGCTCAGAGTAAGTATGATTCGTGCTCATTAGCTCACTGCCATTATATTTAAGAAAAAATTCCTTATCCCGCTTGTGTAGTGAGAACACCGTGCCATCGTCTATCCTCGATTCACCTAAGTCTTCATATGGTATCATGCCAGACAGACTCTCCCTTAATCTCAAAATGAGCAAGTACAGACTCCATCTTCACCACAAAGAATTGACTCCAGTTAAACTAACGAATATAAAGTAACCACAACTATCTAATTAACAAGGCATCTAGTCCTAATAGTTAACTCACTAGCCTCTACCTTTATGAAATTAATATTCTCCATAGCACTAGTCACTATCACTAGCTACAACCTAGCGCAGGCAAAGCCCACCTTCGACTCCCCAGTCCGCATTCACTCTGAAGGCCAGCCTATCTCCATCCCCTATGGCTACTCATTTCCCGTTTCTATAGACTTAGACAAAGACGGACTGAAAGACATCGTAGTCGGAGAGTATCGTAAAAAAGGAGAAATCTATTTTTATAAAAACACAGGATCTATAGAAGCCCCTGTTTATGCAAAAGCTCAAAACTTAATGATCGGCGAAGAAGTCCTCACCGTTCCAGGAATAGGTAACTGATGCACCGGTGCGAATCCACAGTTTGTGGATCTAGATCAAGACGGCGTATTAGACCTATTCAGCGGAGCATACTACTGTAATCCTGTTAGAGACTGCGCCCCAGTAATGTTTTTCAAAGGCATCAAAGACTCTCCTCTAGAATTTGAAAAACCAATCCCCATTAAAACCATATCGGGAAAATACCCAGACCTTAGCAGCCTTAAAGAAGTACTTATACCGGAAAAAACACTTCCACTCTTTCTTAACCCCGTCCCCTCGAAGACAAAACCAAATCTTGTAGACTTAAACGGAGACGGAAATTTAGACCTAATCTACGGAGAGCAAAAAGGCTATCTGATTAAATTCAATGGAACTGCAGACAAAGGAGTGAACCACTTCGCGGATCAAGCAGAAATCCTAAAAGACATAGACGGAAATTTCCTTAAATTAAACTACTCATCGACTCCTCACTTCATAGACTGGGACGGAGATAACGACCTCGACCTCGTTTGCGGAGCAGGCAGAAGCGGCATTTATTACTCCGAAAACATCGGAGATGCTAAAAACCCAAAATGGAAAGCTCTCACGGAATGGATATCTCCACTGACTGATGAAAACGGAAATATAGCACAGCACGATACCCAAAATGCAAATCTTGGTATAAAACCAGGCAGGAATCTAACAGTCTATGCTGATGACTATAATAATGACGGCAAACTAGATCTAATCGTAGGAGACAAAACTATCTTAGACACCCCGAAACCAGGATTATCTAATGAAGCGTATATTCAAAAAGAAAATGAATATGAAACCATGCAAGATACGACTGAAGAAGAAATCAGAGCAAAAAGAGAATTCCAAAAACTACTCAACATCCGCCTAGCAGGCAAGAGCACTCCTGAAACCGAGCAAAAGCTAAAAGAAGCTCGTCTCTTAGTTAAGACAACCCGAGACAATCAAAGAAAAAAAGAAACTGCATTTAAGGACAGCTTCAAAACATCAGAGCAAGTAGGATACGTCTGGCTCTACCTCCAGAAATAATCCCTAGCTACTCTCCCAGCAGGCAAAGAAAATCATTTCCATCCTCTTTATCTCATAATGAAATCACACTCACCAAGTCACTCTTCATTCTACCCTTACTTTCATCACTCGAGGCAACCCAAGCTCAGAATCTAACTATTGAGAACCTTCGTAAAAGAAGGCTGCGGATTGACAGCAAGCAGTGTGGGCGACGACGAGGACAGCACTTGACGCGCGACTACGGAAGCGGCACGGAGGGCGGAGGCATGTGTGGGAATGACTGCAAGGAATGGAACTGATGCCGGAGTGTGGGGGCGGAGTGTGACTTGCTCAGAGGGAGCTTGTCGAGCGATTGAGTAGGCGCATGGGGTGCGGAGCTTTTGCGGTAGGCCGGAGCTGGGGCATGATGTGAAGGGGCGAACGGAGTGAGATCTGGGGAGGCAGATGGTGAGGAACGAACCACCCGGAACATGATGCCCTAGCGGAGGCTGTGGGGGTAGATTGCGAGCCCCTCTGTGGGCGATCCTGGGTTAAGGACTGGCGCGACTGACGTTAGTCAGCTTGTACCTGCTCATTCCTTCGCACAACACGACGTAATGTGGCGGGGAGTGGAGAGAAGACTGAAAGGATGAACGAAACGCTGCGGGCTGGGAAGGAGTCCTCTTTAGAGGAAGGATCCCAGACCATTGTACCACGACTCATTACGTCTGTTGTGCGATGGCATGATTGCAGGTAGCGTGATCAGTACTTTGGGGTGTGGAGTGTTGGTGCGAAGCAGGATCGGGAGTGAATTTTGAATAGTGCAAAAATTGTAAGAAACTATGGATCTACTTACTAAATAGCGAAAACACGAAACACATAACGCACTAATAATGAGACGAATGCGACTTTAATTATAAATTATAGGACTAACCCTTTTGCTTTTGCTCGTCTTGTGTTGCGTGTTACTACTGCTCCGATTTTTATCAATTTTACCCGTAGTGTGCTGCATTGAAGATTCGCCCATTGAGTGCCCATGAGGAACAGTGTCCGAAAACGATCCATGATCAGATAGGCGAAAGTACTCAGTAGTAAACGGAGTTGATTTGCCCACCAGTGCTGACAGGAGGTACGATCAGCAAAGAGGCCGAGTTGCTGCTCTTTGATACGGTTTTCCATGTCGCCTCGTGCACAGTAAACTTCATCATAAAGTGCTTGAGGGTCTCCTTCGAGATTGGTAACGATGTAACGATTGTTTTCTCCTCGATACGTGTGTTCAGCTTTCATGATGATTTTGCGAGGGGCATCCCATGAGCCAGCTTGGTATTGGTATTCTTCAAAGAGGCGCTGCTTTTGCTCTGTTTGTTCGTATTGAAATTTTGACTGCTCGATGAGTGCGGCAGATTGTTTCAATAATCGTGCGTTTTTACTATAGCCAGTGATGTAATTTACGTTGTTATTTTCGCACCATGTAAGCATGCGCGGACGCATGAATCCTGTGTCTCCACGGAAGATAATTTTAAGGTCATCTCCCCACTGCTGACGAAAGGTTTTGACGAGGATTTTGAGCACTGCCCATGCACCCCTTGCTCCATCTGTGTTGGCTGGGCGAAGGAGTGCGCAGAGGGGATCACTGCCGCAGAACACGTAGAGTGGTAGGAAGCAGTGGTGCTTGTAATAGCCGTGGTAAAAGCTTCCTTCTTGATTGCCGTGAGTGAGGTCATCGGTAGCATCAAAGTCGAGGATGAGTTCTTTGGGTGGAGCGTGTTGATGCTTCTGGATGAATAGTTCTAACAGAAGTTTCTGCATCTCTAACATAGTTCGTCGGTCGCCTCTGTTTTCCATTCTACAAAGAGTGGGAGCACTGGCGAGTGGGTCAGCTGAACCAACAAGAGTTTGCATAAGGATGTCATGCCTGAGAGTGTCTTGGTCGTTGAGATCTTCATAGCCAGCGCAGAGGCTCAGAAGCCGTTGTTTGATCATGTGTTTCTGCTGGTGGGTAATTTTATCAGGGTCACGCTGATCTGGTAAAATCTTAGCAAGTCTTTGGCTGATTTTGAGACTCCGTTCGACTTCTTGTAAAAACAGAAGTCCACCGTCTGAACTGACGGATCCACCCGAAAATGAAGCCTCTACTTTTCGTTTTTGGCTACTTGCAAAAGGGAAAATAATTTGGTTACAATCTGTCATGCTTGTTAGTGGTTAGTTTTTTTGCGAAAATCCTTTAGCAATAAAGGTTCCAACTAACGAGCGTATTTTTTAAGATGAAATATGGGGGTTAGATTTATAGATAGGACTACTCTCTTATGAAGATTAGATACTCAGTGCTTGTGCTCGGGGAAATTATGGCTAGTTTTTTCTATAATGTTGAATATAAATAATAGTACTGACTACCCGCGAATAGTAGGTGGTACTCATGGGTAGTGGTCAGTATAAGTTTGAGCATATTCGTCATAAGCCACCGACTGAGTTAGTGTGTGAGCGTCCTTTGATTATAGCGTGTTCTCCGTTACGGAGCAATGTGAATTTATCCACGATCATGCGTACTGCTGGCTGCTGTGGAGTGACTGAGGTGATCGCTACTGGGACGGCTAAGGTGAATAGTAAGATAGCTCGTGATGGAGCTGAAAATGTGAAGCTTACCGTGAAGCGGAGCCTTGTTCCTGTGTTAAAGAAGTTGAAGCTGGATGGCTATAAACTGGTGGGTCTAGAACAGACTACTAATTCTAGTAAGCTTGGAGATTATCAGTTCCCACATAAGTGTGTATTGGTAATAGGTGCTGAGCGTGATGGACTATCAGAAGATTGTCTAGAGCTGTTAGATGCAGTGGTGGAAATCCCTATTTGGGGACTACCATACAGTTACAATGTGGCTACTGCGACAAGTATGTGCGTGCTGAACTATTGTATGCAGTATCCTGAGGGGTAGACTATTATTCTAGGATGTTGCCTACCTGTTTGTTCAGAGCGTGAAATACTGGGATGGAGCTGATGATGACGCCTATATTTGCAGCAGCTAGAATCCAGAGAGTTTCTTGTCCCCAGTAGAGGGAGTCGATATCTGCATCACCACTAACTTTTAGAGCTTTGAAGATGATGGAGTGGTATTTTGAGAGGACGTAAATAAGACTTACTGTGACTATGTTTACGATGATTAGGTTTTCCACAATGGAGCGAATGCCAAGCATTAGTTTGGGTACGCCAAAGCTCTTTAAAAGGGCAGAGATATACATGCTCTGACGGAATTCTAGGATAGAAAGAACACCGTAAATAAGGGCGATAGCTCCACCCATGATTGCTGCCAGCCAGACACGCATCGAGTTTTGCTGTCGCTCTAGGTTATCTAGTTTCTTCTTGATCGGGGCAGCGCTATTGATATCCACTTTACCATTACCATCTGCTTTGATTACTGACTGAATTCCTTTTGTTAAGATCTCGATAGATGGGGAGTGAGCTTCTCTCTCTAGATAGTAAATCATGGAGAATCCACGTGCTTGGATCTCTGGCAGATAACTAGCTGGAAGGAATAGTGTGTCTTCTTGGATTAGCTGGGTGATCTTTTGTTCTGGATGAAGCGCTATACAGGTAAATGACTGACCTTCGATATCGTAGTCGAAGACGAGGCCCTCGGGATACTTAGTAGTGAGTAGGAAGATATCATGTTTGCTTTTTAGATAGGGGAGCAGGCCTTTGAAATCATCATCTGAATAGGTGACAACTTGTGCATTCTCTCCATTACTTCCTCTTGCTGAGGTGAGCATCTTGCGGACGGTGAAGAGCTTTCCCCATTTATGAAGGCTGCGGAAGCGGTCAGTTGGTATTCCCTGACTCACATCCTGTGAGGTGACAGTCTCAATGACGAGTAGGTTATCTAAACCAAATCTGTCCACTTCTGAGCGCAGTTTATCTATCTGCATTCTAAATCCAACTAGAAGCAGTACTGATAGAGCGACCATAATAATGGTAACTACTGAGCGAGCGAGAACACTACCCGGCTGTTCCAGCCAGCGCTTCCAAGTGTCTTTCCATAGGTAGGAAGCGGTTAAAATCAAGGATATCATCAGCTACTTTATCGAGTCTTGAGTCATGGGTGCAAATGATGGCGACTCGGTTGCCTTCATTTACAAAATTTTTGAGAACGTTGATAATGATCTCAGTATTGAGGTCATCGAGTCCAGAGGTGGGTTCATCTAGCAGGAGTACTTTAGGCTCTTTGATAAGAGCTCGTGCGATGGTGGCTCGCTGTTGTTGTCCCCCTGACATAGATCTAGGGAGTCGTTTTTTAAAATCTAAGAGGCCAAGGTGTTTAAGGTATGTATCAATGTTCTTGTTACGAATTTTTCTAGAAATACCTGCGAGTGAGGCAGCTAGGTGAAGGTTTCTCTGCACACTGGCGAGCGGGAGGAGATTGAGTTGTTGAAATACAAAGCCTAGATCTTGCTTCTGGTATTTGGTATTATTTTTCTTATATCCATCCACATGTACTTTACCACGTTGTTCCTTCAGGTATCCGCCAAGGATTCTGAGTAGGGTAGATTTACCACAGCCTGAGTAGCCCTTGATCAAGTGCACTCCCTCAGAGAAGTCGTGAGAAAAGTCTTCTAAAACCCACGGTGCTTTTCTCGCGTAGCGGTAGTAGAGGTTTTCACAGGATAGCATGTTTGATGTATTCTAGGGGTAATTAAAATTTGATCGCTAGGTTCTTTCTTCCTTCAGCGAGTACTTCAGCTTCTGGCCATAGTTGTTTTACCATAGATTTCCACTTGAGGGATTGCGTCTTACCCAGGGCGTAGAGTGATAGATCGTATTTGGGGATGATATAGCAGGACTCTGGAAGTTTGTAGATGAGGTCACCTTGGATATCTGTACCAGAAAGACGTTTGAGAGATACGTTTTCTTCCAGAGGGATAGAGAAGATGAACTTACGTTCTTCTTTTCTAGTTCTCTCATCTCTATCAATACGGTCATCGTTAAAGTTCATGATAGTCTTGTCTCTGTCGTTGAGCTGAACATAGATTTGCTCTGGCTCTAGGTTTGCCCATTTTGCATTTAAGACCTGAACGTGCGCGTGAATTTCCTCGTAGTTATTGATGGTAGCGATGGTCTCACGTGAACCAACAGTGTACTCTGTCTGCCCTTCTAGGTAGTTTACTTCAAGCCTGAGTTCACCAGCGAATGGAGCTTTGTACTGGGATCTTTCTTTGACATCTTCGTGTTGACGCTCACTTTTAGCTAGATCCATGTCTTGTAGACGAAGTGCTGCTTTTCTGAGCTTCTTGTCTACATCTTCTAAAATGACAAATTTTCTCTCAAGAAAAGTTAACTCAGTTTTTGCTTTTTCAAGTGCTTTACTATCTACGTCACCGATTCTAGGAAATAGCTCGTTTGCAATTTCAGCCATTGCTGGGCTGTTGAGGATTTTCTCCAGCAGTTTCACTTTACGTTTAGCTTCAGAGAGTTCTTCTTCTGCTTTTCTGCGCTGTTCTGGTAACTCGAGCTCATTTGTTTTGAGTTCTTCTAAGAAGCGCTGTTCTTTACCTAATTCTATGCGTTCTTCGGCTTCTTCAAGAGATTCGACATCCATTTTTGCAATGAGCTGATCCTTGATAACCGTGGTTTCTTTTTCGGTGATGAGGAAGGTCATTATCCCTGAAGCTTCTGATTTCAGTTCAAAAGTTTGCTTAGGTTGGATAGAGCATGGCATACTACGGAGTGTTAGCTCGGTAGATTTTGGAAAATTTTCCCAATCCCAGATAATTTCGGGCTCAGTTTCTTCGATGCTGAGGGTTGTATCAGTGGTGCTTTTGTCACAGCTTGTCCATGTCAGGACAGGAATGATGAGTAGGAGCTTTGAGAAAGATTTCATATTGATTACTAGGTTAGTATTTAGTATAAGTTACTAGAATACAATGATCGTTTATTCGGTGGGATTCTAGCGAGGGCTTACCTGTTCTTGATAAAGTTTTTGAGTGTGTCTTTTTGTGCATCTTTGCGGATTTTTGTTCTATCTGCGCGTGTGGCTAGCCATTGCTTAGTGATTGGCTTCCAGCGGTCTTCATCGATCAGCCAGAAAGCTGAGCAGATCTCAATTTCTTTAGCAGTTAGGGCGACTTCTTGTTCGCGGAGTCTGCGCATGTTTTTTATCGCTATTTCATGATCATCAATGAGTCCGGATAGGACAATCTCTTGATAGCTTGTCATTACTGAGCGAAGATCCCGCAGTTCTTCTTGGACTTTGGTAAGTGCTTTTTTGCCTTGGATTAGTTTTTCTATTTCTCCACGTAAGCGTTTGTCTTTCCGCCACTCTTTGACTGGGGTGTCTCTTTTGAGCCGATCAAGCTGCCTACCGATGGTACCTCGGGTATCGAGTGACCATGAGAGAGATGGGCTGATACGTGTGAGTGCCGGATCGAAGCTTGTAGTGGAAGTACTACTAAAGAGGGCTGGAGCTGAGACTGATGCACTAAAGCGAGGAAGATAGCGAAGGTAAATGGCGAGGAAATTTCCTTTTTCTGCAATTTGTTCAAGAGCTAAGAGGTTGAGTTGTAATAGTCCCCAGCGGTCTGTGTTAGAGAAGTCTAGTTCACTCGGGTCATAGGTTATATCTGGGATGTTACCAGGGCGTAGATTGATAGAGTCAAATCCAGCCATGAAGAAGTCTCCCACTTTTTCTTTCCATTCTTGGTCAGCCTTTTTCCAATCATCTTTAGCTTTCTTGTTATTGAGCTTAAGGTCAAGTAGCTCATCATCTTCTATGTCTGTAATACCGTTGACTAGCTCAGCCTCGATATCGATTGCTTTTTTCTGTAGCGTAAGAAGTCGCTGTTGTTGGAAAAGTCTATATAAGGCGATGACTTCTTGCCTCATTGAGTTTTCCGCAGAGAGCTCAGTGCCGATGTAGGTCAGCTTGCGTTCGTATATTGTATTGGGTAGGTCGAGTAAGTTACCAAGTGAGAGAAAGCTATTTATCCTGAAAGTGGTATCCGTGAGAGCATCTCCAATATCATCAAGAGTGAAGCTATCACTAGCTCCGACTGAGAGGCTGGGACGCATATTAGTCCATACCTGCTTTTGTGAACTCTTGGCATCAACTATGCGGAAGTCTGCAGCAATCAAGTTTGGATTACTGAGATACATTTTAGTCAATGCTTGATTCCATGAAACATCAAGATGTCCTTGATCACTGCGAGTTTTCTGACGAATGAGTTCATCTTGGAAACCTTGACTGATTTGCTCCCGGTTTTTATCGATTCTTTCTTGAGCCGGAGTCATCCATGCACAGGAAGGCAACATTAGCTGAAAGGCGCTGATGATGGATATTTTGTAAAATAGCTGCTGTTGGTGTTTTACTGGCATGATCCGATTTGGACAAAAAGAGTGATTATTAGTTAGAAACTAATTGGAGCAATCTTGATGCTCTAAATTTAAGGAGGGATATTCCAGTTTGCAAGTAGTTACTCTTTAATATGTCTTTTGGTGATCTTACTTATATTATAACCCTTAATATTCAATTTGGTTTTAAAAAAAGACTTCATCGCATGATGAAGCCTCATTGAAATTGAACTAGTCTCTAATTACTAACTTTATAGATAAAGCTTAAGTGATTTTATAATAGCGATTTAGACCCTTTTAACCATTGTGCCGTATGCGAAAATTTCGAGATCATGAACGACTCCAAAGATGCCGTGTCCTGCTGATATACGGTAATCAAAATGAGAATTGATGATAGCGTCAGCACCTTGTTTAAAGGCTCTTTCTCGGAGCTTTTTCTTCACGCCATTAAATGCAAGTGATGGTTCAGAGTTATGGAAGAAATTCTTATCGAGCGTGTCGAGCACGATGATAGTATCGATCAGCTCGTATTCGAAATTTGGAGGTCCAGTGGTGATGAGGATTTCCTTAATCTCAGCATCATGGATGATCGCTTCTTTTTCTGGGTCTTCTTCGACGAATTGCTCTACTAAAAATGTGGCTCCACAAGTAGTACACTTAATATCGCGATCGACTTGGCGGTCTTCTAGGATGTTTGATGATAGGCAATCTGGGCAATTAATTTCTAACATAGAACATAGATATAATGATAACGGGATGATGGTGACAAGAATAAACGGGCTGGATTATATGGTTAGTAGTGAAAATTTTTATGCAGGTAAGGTTTTTTGCTGTTCAATACTGAATGCTCGTTGTTGATTGGGGGTATGCTTAGCGAGCAGATTAGAAACCTAGATAACAGTCCCATTCATGGGCCTGTGCTTTCGCTCGCACCTATGCAGGACATTACGGATCTCGCTTTTATGCGGGTGGTGGCTGAATATGGTGGTGGGCCAGATTACTTCGTGACGGAGTATTTTCGAGTCCACTCAGATAGTACTCCGGAGAAGAAGATTTTAAAGTCGATCACTGAGAATAAGACTGGTCGGCCAGTGTTTGCGCAGATGATAGGTATGGATGTGCCCAGTCTGGTGAAAAATTCTAATATTTTGTTAGATTATGATGTGGCTGGGATGGATATTAATTTAGGCTGTCCAGCTCCGACTGTCTGTAGGAAAGATGCAGGTGGCGGTTTGTTGAGAAATTTAGATAAGGTGAATGATATTCTAGGTGCGATGCGTGAGGTGTGTAGCGCTAAGGGGAAGATGTTTACTGTGAAGACGAGGATAGGCTATGAGACTGCGGATGAATTTTGCGCGATTTTAGATGTTTTCGCGAGACATGAAATAGATGCTTTGGCTATCCATGGGCGGACAGTGAAGGATAAATATCAGACACCTGTTAGAGATGAATATGTCAAGGCAGCGGTAGATCTGATGAGGTGTCCAGTGATGGCGAATGGTAATGTGGTGAATGTGGCTACGGGGCGCGCGTACCATAAGCGTACTGGGGCGGCCGGCTTGATGGTGGGACGTGGAGCTATTCGTAGTCCCTGGATCTTTCAGCAGATCAGGCAGAGCTATGCTGGTGATGAGGTGATGCAGCCGACCCGCCGTGACTTACGCGGTTATGTTGACTCACTATTTCATGAAATAGCCAAGGAATGGGTGGTGTATGATGAAGTGAAGCATGTCAACAAGATGAAGAAATACATGATTTACATCGCTCAGGGAGTTGATGCTGAGTTCGAGCATCGGATACGCAGAGCGCGGAGTGATCAGAGATTTTTTGAGATTTGTGATACTTTTATGGATAATGACGAACTTCTTCCTGATTTGCCGCCGGAGAATTCTAAGTTATTCTGTGGCTTTAAAAGCTTTCTAGATTAGACTAAACAGAACAATGGATAAACTAATTGTAAACGGTGAGCTTGTGAATGCGACTGAGGCAAATGTCTCAATGCTGAATAAGGACATGCAGCTTGGCTTGAGTGTGTTTGAAACGATGCTGGCTGTGAATGGTGAGATTGATGGCTTTGACTTACATCTTGTACGCTTGGAAAGTGGGCTTGATAGGCTAGGTTTCGAGCTGGATGATTTTGATCGGTTAGACGGACTTGTTAGATTATTACTGAGCGAGAGTGGTCTGTTAGCGAAACGCGCTAAGGTGCGGATTACTGTGATGGGGGAACTGTACTGGATAGAGGCGCAAGAAGTGGAAGGGCGTCCAGAGGCTTGTAGTGTTATCTTGAGTGAGTCACTTCTTAATGAACGTAGATTTACAGCGGGAGTAAAGTGTGGGTCGTATGCGGATAATTTCTTAGCTCTGCATGAAGCTCATCAAAATGATGCTGATGAGGTGATATTTCTTAATACTGTTGGTAATGTGGCTGAGGCAGCTACTGCGAATGTTTTCTTCGTGAAAGATGGAGTCTTGATCACTCCCTACCTAGAGAGTGGCTGTTTACCAGGGGTGACGCGTGAACTCTTGATCCAGCGAGTAATGTCTGCGGGGATAGAGGTGGAGGATAGAGCGGTGACTTTAGAAGAATTCTTAGATGCGGATGAGGTGTTTCTCACGAACACTCAGATAGGGGTGCAGGCTGTAAAGCGCATTGGTCAGGTAGAGATTCCGTCTTGTCCTGGTGATCTCACAATGGCTGCTAGGGCTTTGTATCTTTTAGGGCAGGGCGGCGAATGATTTAATAAGATGGCAACGAATACATACACAACGGTAATTGACGCACTTTCTGTGCCTAAGCTGAAGACGATCTGTGAGGAACGTGGCTTTGAGTTTAGCCAAAAGCAGTGGGCGCTCTGGCATGCTACTAAAAAGCAGGCAGCAGGGGGAGGGGTAGTGAATGTGACTGTGTATGAAAAGGGGCCAAAGGTGCTGGTGCAGGGTAAGGGGACTGAGGATTTTGTGAAATTTGTACTGGAGCCGGAAATTATCGGTGAAGCGAGAATGGGTAATGAAGAGGTGCTGATGCCGGAGATGTTCGAGCCGCATTTCGGTGTGGATGAGAGTGGGAAAGGAGATTTTTTCGGGCCATTAGTGATCGCTGGCGCTTATGTGAATAGAGAGATAGCGCGTGAGTTGTTAGATAAAGGCATTATGGATAGTAAGCGGATCTCTAGTGCGGCGAAGATTAAGAAGCTTTCTAATATTATCCGCGGGATTTCAGGGCTTAAGTGGGAAGTGATCTCGCTGAAGCCGGAGAAGTATAACGAGCTGTATACTAAATTTGGGAACCTGAATCGACTGCTTGCGTGGGGACACGCTAAGGTCATCGCTAGCTTAGCTGAGAAAGAGCCAGGTTGCCCTAATGCTCTGAGTGATCAGTTCGCCAGAAAGGAATTACTAGAAGGAATGCTCAGCCGTGAGCAGTCAGCAGCGCACATTGATCTGACTCAGCGTACGAAAGGAGAGAGTGATGTGGCGGTGGCAGCGGCTTCTATTTTAGCTCGTGAGGCATTTGTCAGCTGGATAGAGCGTGCGAGTGCTGCGGGTGGTGTAGAAATGCCATTGGGAGCTGGTGATAATGTGGTTCAGGCAGCGAAGGAAATGAAGTCGACTCACGGTGTTGAGATGCTGGAGAAAGTGGCAAAGATGCATTTTAAGACCTCAAAGTTGATTTAAGGGAACTGCTGAAAACTTCCGATAGTTCTGTTTCTGTTATTAGATTTGAAAGTTTGCAAGCAAAGCTTGTATGTTCAAAATATGCCTCTTCTGGCAAAAGAATAAACCTACGCATAGCTTCGTTCCATATTTGTTTTATTCTTTTGCATCAACATCGCTAGTTTCCAGAAGTGCCCTTAAGCATCTTCTATTTAGAGTTGAATTTTGTGTGATTGTGTTTAGACCATCTCCATGCGCCTATATGACACTCTAGCTAGGGAACTTCAGGAACTGAAGCCGATCGATACTGAAACGTTCCGGTTTTACTGTTGTGGTCCTACGGTCTACGGGCCAGCGCATATTGGGAATTTTCGTACTTTCGTGGTGCAGGATGTCTTTCGCCGTGCTTTAGAGCTAAGTGGGGTTCCGACTATGCATGTGAGAAATCTCACTGATGTGGATGACAAGACGATCCGAGATTCGCAGGCAGCTGGGATGACACTCACTGAGTTTACCCAAGGCTGGACGGAGAAATTTCATACAGACTGTAAAGCCTTAAACTGTCTAGTGCCACACATCGAACCAGGCGCGGTGGATCACATTCCGCAGCAGGTGACGATGATAGAAGAACTCATCGAGAAGGGGCATGCCTATGCTGCGGATGATGGCTCGGTGTATTTTAAAATTTCATCTTACCCAGAATACGGTGCGTTGTCACATCTCGACGAGCGTGACCTAGACTTAGGGAAAACTCAAAACGAGCGTGCTGGTAATGCTGATGAGTATGATAAGGATAGCGTGGCAGACTTCGTGTTGTGGAAATCACGCCGCGATGAAGATGGTGAGAACTACTGGCAGAGCCCATGGGGTGAAGGTAGACCCGGTTGGCACTTGGAGTGCTCGGCGATGATTCGCGAGTATCTCGGTGATAGCTTTGACCTTCACTCGGGTGGAGAAGACTTGGTGTTTCCACACCATGAGAACGAGATAGCCCAGAGTAAATGCTCATGCGGTGGTGACTTCGCTGCGCATTGGTTCCACATCACGCACTTGCTCGTGGATGGATCAAAGATGTCTAAGAGTAAGGGGAACTTCTACATTCTCGCTGACCTGATAGAGAAAGGTCACACCGCAGCTGAGGTAAGGTATGCACTGATAGGTGCGCATTATCGTAAGCAGATGAACTTTACCCTCGATGGTCTACATGCAGCTGGTGAGGCTCTTGGTAAGATTTTAAAAGCAGAACGCGCACTAGCTGAGAAGGCGGGTTTGGCAGATGCAGAGACTCCTAGTTATGAAGAGCTGTTAGGTCTGGAAGACAAGGGGCTTTTTGAGAATGCATGGCTGGGTCTGAATGAGGACATGAATACTCAGCGCGCGATAGGTGCGATGTTCGGTGCTCTGAAGCGTGCCCAAAACGAAGTGGATGCACTCACTCAGTGGAAGGGCTTACATTTCATGCTACATGCCTTTGGGATAGAACTCCCTGTGGTAGAGGTAGAGGAGAAAGTGGATATCCCTGCAGACATTCAGCAACTAGCGGAAGCCCGCTGGCAAGCCAGAGTGGATAAGGAATGGGCGAAGAGTGATGAACTCAGAGATGAACTCAAGGATCTCGGTTGGGTCGTCAAAGACGGTAAAGAAGGCTGGAGCTTAGAGCCTCTCGGGTAAACTTAGATTTATATATCTAGCCACTGTGAGCCGAATACGATCACAAGTGGCATGGTGATGAAGCTCACGATGCTAGTGGTGATAGCGACCTCTGCGACGAGTGCTGGTTTACCTCCATAATGGCGGGCTAGCACGATGGGGAAGAGAGCTGCGGGCATTGCGGCTTGGACTAACAGAACGCGCTTTACTGTGTCATCGATGGGCAGCACGTAGGCGAAGCTGATGATGAGAGCTGGTAAGAGAATGAGGCGGAAAAGCACTGCTGAGAGGCTAACCTTGAGAGTGTATTTGGTCTCCGGGATGACCTCGGCGATACTCATGCCTACCGCTAGGAGAGATAGAGGTATAGCTGTCGCGCCGAGCATAGAAATGCTCTTGATAAGAGACTCGGGGATGTATTGGTCAAGCTGGGCTACATTTAGAAAAATACCGACAAAGATGGCGATGATCGGTCCTTTGAGTAGCATCTTAGGGTTGAGTGAAAACTTACCCGTGAAAATGGCGACCGCGGCGGTGTAGAGCGCTATTTCTATGCCCAAACTATGGATGTAGAGTGTGGCGATGATTTCTTTATCACCATAAAGAGAGATGAGCAGAGGTACGGCTAGAAACCCATAGTTCTGAAGGCCAGCACTCACTGCGAAGGATCTACGACCTTCACCTTTACCCATACCTAAGAAGGGTGAAGCGAGATAGGTTATGGCGAGGGAAGCAAAGATGATGACAGCTCCAATACTGGCTAGAGAAATTACCTTTGGTAGATCAGAGGCGACTTTACTGCCAAGGATGTTATCTAAGATGAAGCAAGGTAGTAACACATTGAGCAAGAGCTTAGTGATGCCTTGGTCAATGACGTTGTTGATGATATTTTTCCTACGTAAGCCGACTCCGAGTACCACGATGATGAATACGGGGAGTGCTGCCATTAATACGGCGTAAATAGGAGCGAACATGCGTAGAGTCTACTCGGTAACTGTATATTTACAAGTCGTAACAGAGCTCAGAATGCATAGATTTATCCTATACATCGTGACCGGTCTGATTTAAAAATGTGTATGCATCATAGACCGAGAAGAAATAGGAAATCAGCAGGGGTGAGAAATCTTGTTAGAGAGGTGAGCTTGAGCGCGAATGACTTTATCTACCCGTTGTTTGTTCATGAGGGTAGTGAGGATGAAGCGGTCGATGCGATGCCTGGCTGTATGCGTTGGTCGCTTACTGGTCTGGTGCAGGAGGCTAGCGAGGCATACGCTCTCGGCGTGCCTGCAGTAGTGATATTTCCAGCAGTGGATGATGCACTGAAAAATCAAACTGGTGATGAGTCGTGGAATCCTAATGGGCTCATCCCACGCACGATCAAGGCCCTGAAAACAGCGTGTCCTGAACTAGTAGTGGTCACGGATGTAGCTCTAGATCCATATAACTCTGACGGTCACGATGGTGTGGTGAAAGAAGGCGAAATAGTCAATGATGAGACAGTAGAAATTTTGGTAAAACAGGCAGTGAGTCACGCGAAGGCTGGAGCAGATATTGTTTCGCCGAGTGATATGATGGATGGAAGAGTGGGAGCTATCCGAGCTGGCCTAGATGAGGCAGGCCATGAAGAGGTGAGTATTCTATCCTATACGGCAAAGTATGCATCAGCCTACTATGGGCCATTCCGTGGTGCTCTGGGTTCTGCACCGAAGGCGGGAGACAAGAAAACGTATCAGATGGACTATGCTAATGTTAGTGAGTCTGTTAGAGAAACGATTCTTGATGAAGAAGAAGGTGCTGACATGGTGATGGTGAAGCCTGCCGGAGCGTACCTTGATATTATTTATAGGATGAAGCAGACCACGACTTTACCAGTAGCCGCATACCAGGTGAGTGGTGAGTACTTAATGATCAAGAGTGCTTCAGCTGCTGGCTGGGTAGATGAGAAGGCGGTGGTGTTAGAGAGCCTTACTAGTATCAAGCGTGCTGGAGCAGATATCATATTAACCTACTTTGCCAAGGATGTGGCTGGTTGGCTAAAAGCTTAAATTTATCGATGATGAGTGTAGCTGAACATCTAACAGAAATTCAAAATCGTATCGCCGAAGCTTGTGCCTCTGCTGGGAGACTAGTGGATGACGTAAAGCTGATAGCGGTGAGTAAGACCTGGCGAGCGGAGCATGTGCAGAAGGCGGTCGATGCTGGTCAGCGTGTTTTTGGTGAGAATAAATTACAAGAAGGACAGGAGAAAATACCTGTGATGAGTGACGAGCTGGAGTGGCATTACATCGGCGGGCTACAGCGTAATAAAGTCCGGAAGGTGCTTAGTCTATTTCATGTCGTTCATAGCATTGATTCACTGAAGCTCGCAAAATACACCAATAACGTGGCGGCTGACATGGACCTGAAGCCGCGTGTGTTTCTTCAAGTGAATATTGGCAATGAGGAGAGTAAAGGAGGTTTCTCTGCTGAAGCTCTAGAGGCATGTTTTTCTGAGCTGTTAGAGTTAGATAGTGTCCAGATTGTTGGTCTGATGTGCATTCCTCCAGCGGTAGAAGTCTCTGATGATGCCCGTGTCTGGTTTCGCAAGGTCGTGGAGCTGAGAAATAGCTTAGCTAGTAATCACGGCGTAAGTCTTCCAGAGCTAAGTATGGGTATGAGCGGGGACTTTGAAACTGCGATCGAAGAAGGTGCTACTTATGTCCGTGTGGGGACAAGTATCTTTGGAAAGAGGTAAGTTTTTTTGATTTCTAGCTGATTTGACGGATTCGAATCCCTCTTTATATTAGAGAAACATTTACTTAATACATTATGAAAAAATTATTCACTATCACACCTATCGTTCTTGCCTGTTTATTCTGTGTACCTAATCAGGTTTTAGCTAAGCCGGCCGAGGTTATGATTCAGTCTGAAGACTTATCGAAAGACGCTACTCTCATCGATGTGCGCTCGGCGGCTGAGTTTAAGACTGGTCACTTGAAGAACGCGCTTAATATACCTCACACGGAAATAGGCGATGAGATAGCTAAGCATGTGAAAAAGAAGGATGCTGAGATTGTTCTATATTGTAGAAAAGGTGGACGTGCGGAGGCTGCGCTGAAGACTCTTGAGAAGATGGGATACACAAAAGTGACCAACGCAGGTGGATACGAAGAGATTAAAAAGAAAGAGGAGGGTAAGTAGACTATTCTTCCCAGTCTTAGCTTATTTTAGATCGCGCGACACTCGTGTTTTAGCCATGCTTGTTCCTCTTCGTTTAGAGAAGGTGAGAGCTTTACTAGGATCTCAGCATGGTATGCATTGAGCCAATCAATGTGCTGCTGAGGTAGGATGCTGCGCTCGATTAAGTCCGTGTTAATAGGGCAGAAAGTAAGATTCTCAAACTTGAAAAATCTTCCGAATTCTGTCTCCTTACTGAGTACGGTGTGCACCATGTTTTCAATCCGAATCCCGTGCTCGCCTGGACGGTAGCATCCAGGCTCAACGGTGGTGATCATACCGAGTTTCATTTCTTCTAGGTTTTTACCGGAAATCCCTTGTGGTCCTTCGTGTACTTCGAGTCCGAATCCAACTCCGTGACCAGTTCCGTGCTTGAAATTTCTGCCGTGTTTCCACATTGCCTGACGGCAAATACCATCTAGCTGAGCGCCTGTCGCGCCCTCTGCAAACTCCACAGTAAGGAGGTCTAGCATGCTATGTAGCACGAGTGTGTAGTCATTTTTTTGCTGTTGGCTAGACTCTCCCATAGGGATAGTTCTTGTAGTGTCAGTTGTGCCGTGGAGGAAATTGCCACCAGAATCAATCAGGAATATATTTTCTGGAAGGATCACTTTATCAGAAGTTTCATCAACAGCGTAATGGACTATCGCACCGTCTGAAGCATACCCCATAATGGATTCAAAACTGACGTGGCGAAATCCTGTCATTTCTGCTCGGAAGGATTCTAATTTATGGCTAGCAGACAGTTCGGTTATCTTTTCTCCACGTTTAATGCCAGCATGTAGCCATGTGAAAAATTTTACCATCGCTGTAGCATCATCGATGAGAACTTGCTTGAGGTGTCTTACCTCAGTTTCATTCTTGATCGATTTTAGGTCTGTGACGATAGGCCGTGACTCAATACATGTGCAATGTTTCACCGCTTCAGCCAACTGATAGCTGATGTGATTCGGAGCGATGAGTAAGCGTTGTGATGGGTGGAGTACAGTGAGGTCTTCGACAATAGCGTCGTAGTTCTTGATCGTTATTCCTGCAGTTTGAAATTTTTGTTTGCTAGTAGAGGTCAGCTTTCCAGGATCTACATAGAAGGTGACTGCAGCTTCTGTGATTAAGGTATAGCAGTATGTAGTAGGTGAGTCTTTGATGTCTGTACCACGGAAGTTTAATAACCAGCAGGACTCATCAGTGCGTCCTAGTAGGTAGGCTTCGACTCCTTGTTCGTTCATTTTATCACGTACCTCGTTGACTTTTTCTTCGATAGATTTACCAGCATAGCTGTCATCGACGATGAAGAGTTCACCTTGTGGTGGTGCGGGGCGGTCTTCCCAGATGCGCTCAATGAGGTCGAGCTGAGTATTGGTTTTGATCTGTGCTTGTTGGAAACTTTTGACCCACTCTCTAGCTTGGCGGAGTCCTGTGTCAGCCCCGTTAAATCCTACAGTTTGGCCTTCTGTTAGATTTGATTTTAGCCAAGTGAGGATATCTAAGACTCCGATGTCATTCATACGGACTAGTTCAATCTCTGAACCTGCTAGCTCTAGCTCGGCAGCTTCGTAATACCTACTGTCTGTCCATAGCCCTGCCCAGTCTTTAGTAACTACGACTGTCCCATTAGAGCCATGCATGTCAGACAGCCAAGCTCTAGACTTCCACCGATCTGCTGCATATTCATTCTGATGCGGGTCAGCATTAGATACGATATAGGCATCGATATTTTCTGCTGCCATTACGGCACGAAGAGAAGCTAGTTTCTGGTCGGTCTGCATGTGAGTTATTAGGTTACTTAAGTTAATGCGTTGTTAGATCTAATGACATTACTCACTTTAATTTTAACATCAAGTGTTACTAGTTGATCTTTGTTTTTGACTATTAGAGCTATCAGATCTAGAGTATTTCCTCACTTTACCAAAATAGACTTATAAAATAAAAAACCGATCGCGTTAACGATCGGCTTTGAAATTATTACTCGGTTGACTAAGATCCATCATGCTGGCAGTGATCACTTTAACCTGATCACTGCTAACTGAAGGAGCGAAGCGATGATGTTACATCATTCCTCCCATGCCGTGGTCGTGACCATGGGCGTCGTCTGAATCTTCTTTAGGAATGTCTGAGATGAGGCATTCAGTAGTAAGAAGAAGACCTGAGATAGATGCAGCATGCTGGAGAGCTGAGCGAGTCACCTTAGTAGGGTCAACTACACCAGCTTCGATGAGGTCTTCGTAGGTATCAGTAGCTACGTTATAGCCGATGTTACCTTCTGCGTCCTTCACTTTGTCAACGATGAGAGCGCCTTCGCGTCCTGCATTAGCTGCTAGTTGACGAAGTGGAGCCTCGATAGCACGTGCGATGATGCCCATACCAGTCTTCTCGTCTTCATTTGATGCTGCTGAGCAACAGTCTAACTCTGCACACTTACTGTATGCACGGATGAGAGCTGTACCACCTCCAGGGACGATGCCTTCCTCTACTGCTGCACGAGTAGCGTGAAGCGCGTCTTCCACGCGGTCTTTCTTCTCCTTCATTTCTGTCTCTGTAGCAGCTCCTATATGGATCACTGCCACACCACCAGCTAGTTTAGCTAGGCGCTCTTCGAGCTTCTCTTTGTCGTAGTCTGAAGTAGTGTCTGCGATCTGGCGGCGAATTTGTCCTACGCGTCCAGTGATGGTTTCTGAGCTACCTGCACCTTCGACGACAGTTGTGTCATCCTTCGAGATAACCACACGCTTAGCTGAACCGAGATCATCGATCTCGATGTCTTCAATCTTGATTCCAAGGTCTGCTGTGATGCACTTAGCTCCTGTGAGAGTTGCAAGATCTTCCATCATAGCTTTACGACGTTCACCAAATCCTGGAGCTTTAACAGCGGCTACGTTGAGGACTCCTTTGAGCTTGTTGATAACGAGTGCAGAAAGAGCTTCACCATCGATGTCTTCTGCGATGAGTAGAAGTGGGCGACCAGTTTGAGCTGTTTTTTCTAGTAAAGGAAGAATGTCCTTGAGGCTAGATATCTTCTTCTCGTGGATTAATATGAGAGGGTTATCAAGTGAGCAGTTCATTGACTCTGGATCAGTCACGAAGTATGGTGAAAGGTAGCCCTTGTCGAACTGCATTCCTTCTACTACGTCGAGAGTAGTCTCGATGCCTTTAGCTTCTTCTACAGTGATAGTTCCGTCTTTACCGACTTTGTCCATAGCTTCGGCGATGATTTCACCGATTTCTTTGTCCCAGTTAGCAGAAACAGTAGCAACCTGTGCTATTTCCTTAGTCTCTGATACTGGCTTAGAGATTGCAGCGAGTTGCTTTACGATAGCGTCTGATCCTTTGAGGATTCCGCGCTGGAGTGAGATAGGGTTAGCTCCAGCAGTGATGTTGCGTAGACCTTCCTTATAGATAGCTTCTGCAAGTACTGTAGCAGTTGTTGTTCCGTCACCAGCTATATCGTTTGTTTTTGATGATACTTCTTTGATTAGCTGAGCACCCATGTTTTCGTATGGGCATTCGAGTTCGATCTCTTTAGCTACAGTAACACCATCTTTAGTGATAATAGGTGATCCAAATTGCTTGTCGATGATGACGTTGCGGCCAGATGGTCCCAGTGTTGCCTTTACTGCTTTAGCAAGGTGCTGCACACCGCGTAGAAGTGATTGTCTTGCCTTTTCGTCAAATTGTAGTTGTTTTGCCATAATGGTTATTTTTGGTAAAATATGTTAGTTGTTAGATTGTGTCAGATTATTCTCCTACGATCCCTAGGATGTCAGCTTCTGGCATGAGCAGATGCTCTTCACCATTTACTTTTATCTCTGTACCACCGTACTGAGCGAGTAGCACTTTATCGTTTGGTTTTACTGAGAACTCAAATTCTGAGCCATCTTCATTTTTGCCACCTGTACCGAGGGCAACAACGATTGCCTCTTGTGGTTTTTCTTTTGCTGAATCAGGAAGAACGATTCCTCCTGCGCTTACTTCTTGTGCTTCGATGCGCTTTAATAGCACTCTTTGTCCTAGTGGTTGTATCATATTATTATGTTGTTGTTTATAAAGTTGAGTTAAGAAACTAGCTAAAGAGCATAATGTCTATTAGCTAGTTGTTAGAGGCTTTAAAGTTGAGTTTATTTGTCCTCTTTTTCTTCTTCTACTACTTCAGCTTCTACTACTTTTCCTTTTGCTTTTTTAGGCTCAGAAGGAGCATCGTCTGGAGCTGGAGCACCGCCCATGTCTGGCATAGGTCCGCCTGCACCACCTGCGCCTGCAGCTTGAGCTGCCTGCTGGAACTGCTCTAGCATTGCCTCGAGCTCTGACTTAGCAGACTTGATCTTATCGAGGTCGTCTTCTGCGAGAGCTTCCTTGACAGCGTCGATCTTGCCTTGCATTTCAGTCTTGAGTTCTTCCGGAGCTTGGTCGCCCATTTCCTCCATCTGCTTCTCAAGCTGGTTGACCATGCCTTCAGCATCGTTCTTAGTAGTGACTGCCTCAGCGCGCTTTGCATCTTCTTCAGCGTGCTCTTCAGCGTCGCGCTTTGCCTTTTCTACTTCCTCGTCTGAGAGACCACTCGAGCCTTCGATAGAGATTTTCTGCTCTTTACCTGTGTTCTTGTCTTTAGCTGAAACGTGTAGAATGCCGTTAGCATCGATGTCGAATGTTACTTCGATCTGTGGCTCGCCGCGGCGTGCTGGCTCGATGCCGTCGAGACGGAAATTTCCGAGGATCTTGTTGTCGTCGAACATCTTGCGCTCACCCTGACAGATGCGGATATCCACAGCTGGTTGGTTATCGGCAGCGGTAGAGAATGTCTGTGACTTCTTCGCTGGGATAGTTGTGTTACGCTCGATCATTGCCGTAGCTACTTGACCTGCTGTCTCGATAGAGAGAGTGAGAGGAGCTACATCTAGAAGAAGAACATCGTTTACGTCACCTGAGAGAACACCACCCTGGATACCAGCACCGAGTGCTACTACTTCGTCAGGGTTCACACCTTGGTTCGGTGTCTGACCTGCGAGTTCTTTCGCTGTTTCTACTACCTTTGGCATACGTGTCATTCCACCTACGAGGACTAGCTCGTTGATCTCTGATGCGCTAACGCCTGCTTCTTTGAGACAGTCGATGACTGGTTGTTTAGTTCTAGCGAATAGCTTATCTGTGAGCTGCTCAAGCTTGGATCTTGTTAGAGTGATCTGGATGTGCTTAGGGCCTGTCTCATTCATAGTGATGAATGGGAGAGAGATGTCGTATGACTCAGATGATGAGAGAGCGATCTTTGCTTTCTCAGCTTCCTCTTTAATGCGCTGGAGTGCGTCAGCCTGCTTGCTGAGATCCATATCTTCCTGTGACTTGAATTCTGCCACGATGAAGTCGATAAGTGCATTATCCCAGTCATCACCACCGAGCTGTGTGTCACCGTCAGTAGCGAGTACCTCGAAGACACCATCACCGATCTCTAGAACAGAGATGTCAAATGTACCACCACCAAGGTCATACACCGCGATCTTCTCGTCAGACTTCTTATCAAGTCCGTATGCGAGTGCTGCTGCTGTCGGTTCGTTGATGATGCGGCGAACCTTGAGTCCTGCGATCTCACCAGCTGCCTTAGTAGCGTTACGCTGTGAGTCATTGAAGTAAGCTGGAACAGTGATTACTGCTTCAGAAATGCTTTCTCCGAGCTTAGTCTCAGCATCAGCCTTTAGCTTACCGAGGACCATTGCTGCGATCTCCTGTGGTGAATATACTTTCTTCTCACCAGCTACGTCTACTTGAATGTGTGCATCACCGTTGTCTGCCTTTACGATCTCATATGGGAGACGCTTGTCTTCCGCTGTGAGTTCGTCAAATTTACGACCAATAAGTCTCTTTGCAGAGAAAATGGTGTTGGTAGGGTTAGTCACTGCTTGGCGCTTTGCTGCCTGTCCTACTAGACGCTCACCAGTCTTGGTGAATGCTACTACAGATGGAGTTGTGCGTGCTCCTTCTGAGTTTTCGAGTACAGTTGCTTCACCACCATCCATGACAGCCATACATGAGTTTGTGGTTCCTAAGTCGATTCCTAATATTTTAGCCATAATGTTATTTTATATATTTTTTTTAGTTAAATAGTATTTCGTATTTATGAAAACACTATTGCAGTTCATGTGCCAAGGTTTCTGATCCTTTATAGTAAGCTTCTTATGATGATTGCATGGCTACATAGGGTTCAAATGATGACAATTTGACACACTTTGGTGTGACAGGATGTCTTGATTTGGTCAGTGTGTCCATATGTGACAAATGGAGTTTTTTTAGCTTGGATTCTGACGAGCGAGGGGCTTGAATCAGAGCATGAAATTTTCATGGAAAACGACTCTTAGTGTAATGGCATTTAGTATCACTACCGCAGTGATCGTAGGTTGTGCAGCGGTTTCTAACACTGCGCCGACTGTCAGTAGAAATACCAAGGTAGCAGATATGCCAGTGCTCTATGATAATCCTGGTATTTTTAAGACCTACAGCAGCACAGGGGATAGTGTGATGAATAATACCTGGACGCGGAAGTTTGATGCATCTGGGATTTCCTTTAATGACAAGCGCACCTGCACACTAGTGACTTCACAGCATGTAGTCATGGCGGCACATTATAAGAGACCAGTAAAGAGCTCGGTTGTATTCCATGACCGTGAGGGGAAGCGGCTCGAAAGATTTATCATAGCAGTGAAAAATGTTCACGGTGACTGTGCAGTAGGGTTGCTAAATGAACCTGTACCAACAGGATATAAGATTTATCCTCTATTAGTGCCTTACGAAGGTCTGGCAGAAAAATTAAAAGGAGAGTTTGTCCTCGTGACAGATCAGAAAAAGAATCTTTTCGTGCATGAGGTGAGGAGCGTTAGTAATGGTCGCATTGCGTTCAATTTTGATGCTGAGAAGCAGATAGGATACGGGAAGATACTCATCAAAGGAGACAGCGGGAACCCGTCGTTCATCATGGTGGATGGTCAGCCAGTTTTGATAGAGACCCATCACACTGGTGGAGCAGGAGCAGGGCCATTCTACGGAGATGCAGAGCTGATAAAAAAACTAAAAGCGCAGATCCGGTCACTGGGCGGTGCCAGTGCCGAATCAATACGCTTAGTTAGGTTTTAGGAGGGAGTTTATTTGGGAGGGTTTTTCTCAAGCCACGACACAGCTTACACGAAGAAAAGCTTATTGTTTGTTGGCTACTACTTTGTCTGAGGTTATTACTTTGGGTAGTAGACTTAAAAATTTGTGATCTTGCTTAGTGACCCAGTCATCACCTTGTTTTATAAGGATCTCGTTAGATGCGGTGAGGTATTTGATCTCATGCAGAGTATTCGTGACATCTTTCTTTTCACCTGCTGTAGGTTGCGTAGGGAAAATAAGTATTGTGGGTTTTCTTACGATGTCGAAGCTCCTGACTTCTTTTGTCGCTGACTCAGTATTCTCCACGATTTCATAAACTGTATTGGTAGGTCGTCTAGTTCTTGAAAATTTATTAAAACGCTTAGATTGCGTGATAATGGGGCTCAAGATTTCATGAGTAATCAAAGAGACTGCGGGGTCTGTAATGGTGGTAGCTGTGACCGAGTTTACTTTGCCTGTAGCCTTTGCTTGCTGGGTTAGGGATTCGCCAGCGATGGTAATAGAGGTGAGTATGATGCTTCCGCTAGCGATACTTAGGATGGTGTTTTTCATAGTTTTTATCTGGTTTGGGTTGTTTGTTTTGGGTTCTTGTTAGAGCGTGATGTTCTTGTCTTGAGAAGGTAGTATTCAGCAAGGATGAGATTTATGGCGATGCTCAGCCATAGGGAGAATTGGTAGTTAGAGTCTGGGTCTAAGCCGAGCTCATCTAGGCCTATTTGTAATGTGCGAAAGGTGATAGCTGTTGTGATGAGAGCAAATGAACGGGTGATCCAGGCTTGGTGGGATCTGATATTACGCTTGTAAATAGCTGCCATTCCGAGGAGGAGAGTGAGAAGGGTGGCGAATGATAGAATGAGGAAGCCAACCATTCCAGATGTTCCTCCCTTAGCTACGAAACTGAGTGCGACGCCAGTAGGGAAGACTACGGTGATGATACTCAGAGCGTAAATGTGGCCGAGGTATTTATGAACGCGTGGAGTTCGCTTGAGTAGGATTTTAGAATACTGCAATAAGCTAGAGATCAGACATGTCAGACCAGCGACCACGTGAGTAAGGACGGTATATTTCCACCAGTCTTGCATCGTCAGCTCTATCCTTTCGAAGAAGAACTGGTGCATGGTGTTCGGTAGAAAGTAGGCCAGGCTATTCCAAACGATGGCCCCAGTACCAATGAAGAGAACGCTCCAGAAGAGAGTTGTCTCTACGAAGGTAAGCTTGGTATTACGGAATATTTGAGGTAAGTGAATCACGTTCGCTATAGTTTATATCACGAGATGTGGAGTTCCGTTGTAAAGGCTTTGTAAAACGGAATGATTAAGCATGGTTACGACACCATTATAGATACAGACTCGTCCACGACATATGCGTTAGAAAAAAAGCAGCGTTAATTTAAAGATGTTAGTTAGCATAAGGATCAAGTCATTACAGTAGCTTGGTAAATAGCTTAATCCTATTAGTTCACTGTGACATCTTATAGGTCTCTAAAAAAACTTCGAGTGATGGATCTGAAGCTTATTTACGGTCATAATTCTGCATATAAGTGTACAGCCTAGCCATTCTATTTTACTTTACCTACTGAGAAAATTAACGAGAGTGGTGATATGGCTAATTCGTGCCATATAACTAAACCATAAAAAAAGAGATGAAAATTGAGATCGAATACTGCGGAGTGTGAAACTATTTACCAAAAGCGGCTAGTTTAGCTGCGGAGCTTAAGGAATCCCACGCTGTGGATGCTAATCTTATTGAAGGTAGTGGGGGAGTATTTACCGTCGTTGTGGATGGGACGCTTATCTATAGTAAGAAAGAAACAGGCAGATTTCCTGAGCAGGGAGAGGTAATAGGGCTGATGAAATAATGTTCTTTCTGTGGGTTAGGGCTTCATGTGAGGCCTTGAAGTAAGTTTACTTGTAGAAATAAAAAGCCACAAAATTCTTGCATATTGGGGAGTTTTTGATACACGAGCCATCCCGCTTTGCGCACAGTGCGCATAAATTTCTGCGGAGCACAGTTATTAACCACGAAAAATAGAGTATCATTATGGCACGTATTTTCGGAATAGAAATTCCAAACGAGAAGCGCATCGAAGCTTCTCTCCAGTATATTTACGGTATTGGGAGCACAAGAGCAGTTAAGATCTTAGATCAAGCTGGTGTTGACTCAGATATCCGTACAGGCAAGCTTTCAGAAGAACAACTAGTGAAGATCGCGTCAGTGATTACTCAAGAGGAGTTCGTTATTGAAGGTGACCTTCGTCGTGAACTTCAAGGTAACTTGAAGCGTCTTCAATCAATCAATTGCTACCGTGGCCAGTGTCATAAGCGTGGTATCCCAGTAAGGGGTCAGCGTACTAAGACAAATGCTCGTACTCGCAAGGGCAAGAAACGTTCAGTTTCTGCTAAATAACAACTTTAACTAGAGATCATTTTATATAATGTCTGAAGAAAATAACACAGAAGCAACTGACGCTAAGAAAGAAGTTGCAGCTCCAGTTGAAGCAACTGTAGAAGCACCTAAGGATGAGAAAGCTGCGGCTGACGCACCTAAGGATGAGAAAGCAGTAGCTGACGCTCCTAAGAAGGACGAAAAGAAGAAAGATATCTTCGCAGAGATCGCCGGTGGCGAAGAAGAAGATGTCAAGATTCACAAGGCTAAAGGCAGCAAGAACATCGCTACAGGAATTGTACATGTTACCGCTACCTTCAACAACACTCTCGTTAGCGTGACTGACGTATCCGGTAATTCTATCGGCTGGTCATCTGCTGGTAAGATGGGCTTCAAAGGTTCTCGTAAGAGCACTGCATACGCAGCTCAGGTAGTATCTCAAGATGCATGCCGTCAGGCAATGTCTCACGGTCTTAAGACTGTTGAGGTACGCGTTAAAGGACCGGGCGCAGGTCGTGAGTCAGCAGTGCGTGCAGCACAAGGACTCGGACTTGATATCTCTTCTATCAAAGACGTAACAGCTATCCCGCATAACGGTTGCCGTCCTAAGAAGGCTCGCCGCGTATAATTACAACTTCCAACACTAACAACTAACACTTTTTATATTATGGCACGTTATATTGGCCCAAAAGATAAAATCAGCCGTCGTTTCGGAGTAGCTCTCTTCGGACCATCTAAGGCACTTGAGCGCAGAAACTTCCCACCTGGACAACACGGATTCCGTGCTGGACGCAAAAAGAAGTCTGACTACTCAATCGCCCTCGGTGAAAAGCAAAAGCTACGTTTCCAGTACGGTGTACTTGAAAAGCAGTTCCGTGGATACTATGCAGAGGCAGCACGCCGCCGCGCAGTAACTGGTGAGACAATCTGTCAACTACTTGAGACTCGTCTCGACAATGTTTGTTACAGACTCGGATTCGGTAACACACGTTCAGCAGCTCGTCAGCTTGTAAACCACGGTCACATCGTTGTGAACGGTACTAAGACAGACGTAGCATCATTCCAGTGTAAGCCAGGTGATAAGATCCAGATCTCTAAGAGACCTGCATCACAGCAACTAGGTCTTCGCGCTCTCGACATCACTCAAGCAGTTCCACTTAAAGAGTGGCTCACACTTGATAGAGACAACATGGAAGGTATCGTAGCTCGTATCCCTGAGACAGAGGACATGGACCACGGTGTAAACGTTCAGCTCGTTGTTGAACTTTACTCAAGATAATCTACCTAGATTACATCAAATTTTCAAAAGACGTATCGGTTTCCGGTGCGTCTTTTTTTGTGTGTGCCCGGCAGGGCACACTGACTTGGGGGCTAAATTCAACGAAAATAACTTATTAATTCGTATTAGTTTCATTATCTAAATGGTTACACAAAAAAACGCCACGTCTCAGATGAGGCGTGGCGTTTTGTGTTAGATGAAATTTCTATCTATGAGGAGTAGGGGTCCTAGAAGTAGACTCTGTATGCTGCCCAGAGTGTGGATGCGTCTGAGCTTCCGTTAGGTGTCTCGATAGTCTCGTATTCTGCGCCTAGCAAGATTTTGCTGTTATGACCGCAGAGGTGGTAGTTTAGACCAGCGTAGATGCTGTGGTGTGAGTCGCCTGTATAGTCTGTGTTGTCACCAGCTACTGGATTGTCACGGAGTGACTGGCCGAAGTAGCGTCTAAGTGAGCTGATTCCTTGGTCTCTGGAAGATCCTTGATATGAGTATCTGAATACAGCTTCTAGTTTATCATCGATGATGTACTTAGATGGCTGAACGACAACCCCCCAGAATGCTCCGCCTGTCTCTGCTCCACCGTTATCACCGTTGTTTCCGTAGATGACGTTGAAGAGTGTGTCCCATCCTGCGATAGTTCTGCTGGTAGCGAGTGAGGCTGCGTATTCGAAGTCCATCCCTACTTCGTCGTCAGCTGTTCCTTCGTCGATGTTGTAAAGCGCATCAAAGTGGTAGTCGTGACCACCGAGTCCTACTGTGGTGTCAAAATAAAGTGCGTGTCCTACGTCAAATGTACCGATGAAGTCTGTGTCATCTAGGCTGAGGAAACCGAATGTGGCATCTACATTTCCACGTGAACCTGAAACGAGGAAGCTAGTGTAGCGGTTCGTGAATACTTTATTAGAGATTGCTGTACGTTCGACAGTTTTGATTGTTTTTGATGAGTCTTGACCTTCAGCACTGAGGGCTATTTTGAATCGACCGTATGAAAGCTTGAGGTCATCTATGCCAGCAAGGGTGCCAAAGTTGTAGGCGATGTATGCTTGGTCGTAATCTGTGAACTCGATGTCACGGTCACCACCTCTTGGTGATTGATCGTTAGTAAAGTTTGCAGAGGTGAAAATCTCAAGTCCATTGAAGGCTTTAACTTGTATGCCAGCGCGAAAGCGACGGAGTTCATCGTAGCTTTCACTGATGTCGTTACCAGCAGCGTTTTCGCCGTTTATATTAGCGTACTGAATGTGAGCGCGTCCAAAAACTTTAACCTGTTGGATAAACGGGTTATTGTTGTTTTTGTATAACTTGCCCATGTTCTTCCATGTTTCACAGAAGTTGCCTGTGTTGGATTGAATAGGTGCTATTACTGATTCTACAGACCCTGCTTCAGGTCCGGCAACTGCTGCGCTTGAAAGAGCGATAGCGCTGATTATCGTTTTAACTGCTTTGTTTTCCATGTTGTTTGTAATGGTTGTAGTAGTGGTATCAGGAAACGAAGTTCATTTAGAACCCCTAGTTATTGCTGATGAGCTTTCTTATCTCATAGATTACTACTGAGCGTAAATACTTTAATGTGACAATAAGTTGACATGCTCTATTGAGCGAACTTCTGCTACGTTGGTTTAGTTCTCTGCATCTATTCACTGATTGTATAAGGCTTCCGTGATATGAGGTTGTGAGGTTCTTAATAAGGCACAAAAAAGACGTCATCGTGATGATGACGTCTTTATTAGACAAGAAAGGTATTAATTTTTAAGCTTTATATAGCTTATCTAGGCCAAGCCATGTGGATGTGGCGGCTGTGACCTTTAGCTCCAGGCCCGAGTACTTCTGTAGCTCCCTTTGCTCTACAGGCGTTCATGAATGCTTTATAGTATGGTTTGCCTGCACCGACTTTTACACCGTTGATCATGTCTACATCAAATGCGATGCCGGCGTAGTGCCTAGATGTTTTGGAGTGTGAGCCGCCTGCGATGGATGTTACGCGGTATCTGTAGCCCTTTACATCTGCCATGTAGAGCATGGTCTCGAGCATTTTTCTTCTGAGCTTGGTGTATCCACCTGGTGCGTTGGAGTATGAACTACGCTTAGCGCTATAGCCACGAGCTACAGATGCGATGTTGTGGTAGGAGCTTGCTCCATCCACTCTGCCGCTTACTTGCTTGCGCAATAAGGTGATCTTCGGGTGTGCTAGTACTTTCTTAGCGAGTGCCTGAGTAGAAGTAGAAGAATATGAAGTGGTCTTCTTAACTGGCACTGTCTTCGGTGTGACTTTCGGAGTCGGTGCTGGTGCTGTTCCGCAAGATGAAAACAGGGCCGACGCAGAGAGAGCGAGGATCGCTGTTAGTATAGATTTAATGAGATTTTTCATAAGTGGTGTTTATAATAAGTTAGGAAGGAGTAAGTCGGTAGTTTGCTAATTTGTCAAATCCCAAGTAATGCAAGTTAGTTGCTGTAAGGCGATGGCTTGTATGTCTGCGAAGGTGTTGTATTGTTCTTGGTTATAATGAGTTGTGATTTTATTGTTGTTGTCTCCCGAGGTGTTCTTTTGCTGTGTATCAATGAGTTGTGGTTGTTTTGATGGATTGTCGTTATTTTTGTTGGCGTTTTACATGTTATGAGAGTATGAGAGCGGTGCACTGACAGGTTTCGCCACCATTAGTGTAGTATAAGCCCTCCACTAACTAAAATTAAGACAATCCAACTAATATAAATTATGTTTAAAGACTTTCCATTCCATAGAGTAAATTGGAAAACGAGCTCCTTCATTATAGCGACTACACTGATCTCTTTGATCGGAGTTCCTCTCTATTTAATCAACTATGGCTTACCTAATCCTGTATTCCAGCTGAGTATGTTTTTCTTCTTCACGGTAGCTACTATCATGAGTATTACACTCGGATATCACCGTCTCTTTTCACACCTTTCATTCAAGGCAACATGGCCAGTAAAATTTCTGACACTCGTTTTCGGTGCAGCCGCATTTGAGAATTCATGCCTCAGCTGGGCATCTGATCACCGTCACCACCACAAGCACGTGGACCACGATGGAGATCCTTATGATATTTCAAGAGGGTTCTTTTACGCGCACGTTGGTTGGCTTCTATTTAAGCTTGATCCAATGCCATTAATGGACAATGTGAATGACCTTAAGAAGGATAAGCTGGTAATGTGGCAGGACAAGTGGGTTCACTTGATCGGCGTTGTAGCTGGTCTCGCTATTCCACCATTCATTGGTTACTTTGTAGGTGGAGCTTCAGTAGCTCTTGGAACATTCCTCATTGCAGGTATTCTCCGTATTCTCGTAGTGCATCACTGCACATTCTTTATTAATTCACTATGCCACACACTAGGGACTCGTCCTTATAACTCAGGTAACTCAGCGCGAGATTCAGCGATCATGGCTGTATTTACATGTGGTGAGGGGTATCATAACTACCACCACGCTTTCCAACACGACTACAGAAATGGTGTGAAGCCGTGGCAGTTTGACCCTACTAAGTGGATGATCTGGACGCTTTCTAAGCTAGGTCTCACAAGCGGCCTTCGTCGTGTATCAGAGGCTAAGATCCTTCTTGCTGAAATGCGTGAGGCTAAGCGTCTCATCGAGCAGAAGAAGGAAGAAAATGGAGAGAAAGATGCGATTGCATCACTTTCTGAAAGACTGGCTAAGTGCTGTAAGACTATCGATACCGCTATTGCGGATAAGGTAGAGCTTTCTAAGTCTGCTCTTAAGGATCTGAACACAGAGACTCGCGCAGTTGTGAAAGCAATCGGCAGAGTGAAGGTTGCTTCATAAGAGGTATCTCAGATCTAAGTAACTTTTAAAAAGTACGCTTCTTATGAGGCGTGCTTTTTTTTGTGTGTGCCCGGCAGGGCACACTGACTTGGGGGTTAAAGTCCCCTGTGGGCTCGGCAGAGAGAACCACTAGCAGACAGCAAGGTTAAGATCGTGAGATCTTGGCTGAAGGAAGCTGATAAGCAAACCATTGCCC
>CALJOJ010000097.1 GCA_937981665.1 uncultured Rubritalea sp. | reverse complement strand
AAAGAAGTGGGTCTTACTAAATTTCCAATTGGTTCTATCCCTACTAAGCACATTGCCATTTTACTAAAGTAAGTCCGGCTTTAGAGATGATGGTAAAAGAATAAGAAATTAGAGTGAACTGGAGTCGCTAGGTCTTGATGGTGGGCGGTTTAGTGGGGCTGGAAGTTTCCCCATGCCAGCATCGCCGTATTTTTTCTGATCGATGAGTGCTTTGGCGAGTGCTGACGCCATACGGTCTCTGTAGCTAGACTGGCTGAGGAGGTGTCTTTCTGAGCTATTAGATAGGTAACCGATCTCTACGAGTATAGACGGGATCTGTGGGTTTCTGGTGAGTCTGAGTCTTCTTCTTACGAGTCCGCGAGCATTGTCAACTGAGCTAACTGCTTCCATGGCGCGCTGCATACGCTTGGCTATGCTGTAGCTGTCTACACGGAAGTAGTATGTCTCAGGTCCACGTACAGAACTAAAGTTTACATAGTTTAGGTGGATGGAGACGAGCACTGCGTCATCATATTTGTCTGTGAGGCTGACGCGACCATCTAGACCGATGTGCTTGTCAGTGTCTCTTAGCATTACGGTTTTGAATGATCCGTTGAGTTTTGACTTAAGCTTACGAGCGATGTCTAGCGCGAGTGTTTTTTCATTCACACCGTTGACTACTGCGCCTGAGTCACTGCCACCGTGTCCTGCATCAATGATGACGGTTCGGAAATTTTTAGGTCCAGGCTTGTGCCCGAGCTGATCCTTTGTTTTTGCCGATCCTAAAGGGGTAGGGGTATAACTAGAACTAGGGCTTGTTATATGAGTTACGTTTGGAGTTGTTTTTTGAGTGGCAGAATTTACTGTATTTGGTTTGGTGTCGATGACAGTGGGAATGGTTGGAGCGCTGACTACTTTAGGGAGTGGAGCCAGAGGTGCTGTGATAATGTCAGGGGATGATGAGCATGAGGAGATCAATGGAGAGAGGCATGCTGCTGTTAGTACGGTAAGGGTAAATAGGATGTTAGTTTTGATCGCGGGGGGAGGTAATTGTGTATGTGTTGGTTTTTCTGGGGACATGGTTGTTTTTTTGTGTGAGTGATCACTTTTTAATTGAGAAAAGCTGGTGTGACTAGTGATTTGATAGCTTTATGGGAAGAAATAGGTCTGAAATAGATAGAATAGTGGACAGGTAGCGTTATATGGCTATATAGTCTATTATCACTATGATTAAATTACTACAAAAGATCTACATTACTGCGTTGTTGGCGTTAGGTGTATCTATGGCGAGTGCTGCTGGACCATGGTTTACTGATATCGAAGCAGGTGTGAAGCGGGCAAAGGCTGATGATAAGCTGGTGATGGTGGAGTTCACTGGTTCTGACTGGTGCCCGCCGTGCATAATGATGAATAAGCAAGTATTCACTAAAGAAGAATTCCTTAAACAGGCGCAGGAAGACTACGTTTTGGTGAAGGTGGATCTTCCAAATTCTGATATGGCGTTGAAGGAGGCCAATGGTAAGGTCGCTCAACAGTGGGAAGTGGGAGGATTTCCAACTATTCTACTTTTAAACATGGAAGGTGAGGAAGTTACTAGATTTGTAGCTTCGGCTTACCCGACGGTGGAAAAATTTATAGCTTTACTGAAAAAGGAGGCAAGGCGAAAAGACATGCTTTAATAGCTGGGACTATAGATGATGTCTTGGTGAAAAAATAATAATTAAGCGCTCTGTGTCTATGTGTATAGAGTGCTTTTTTTGTGCCGATAGTGGGAATGTGGATCTAGGTTATTCTTCAGGTTCTTTAGCTAGAATTTTATCGATGTTCTCGATAAGTTTCCATGGGCATCGCTTTCTTTGGTATTTGTTAAAGAGAACTGTGCGGAGTGCTTGCCAGTGCTCGTCGGTTACAGTTTCAACTCTTTCCCAGACAGCAGGGTTACTTCTGGTGCCTTTGAGCGCGGTGGTGAATTTCCATGTTTTAGAATGGTAGATTCCTCTGAAAAAACGGATGCCTTCATCGGTATCTTCTTTCCACTCATGTCGTTGTTGTATCTGCATGCATTTATGCTTAGGTGGTAGGTGGCTGAAATCAACAGAAAAATCTATCGGCTCGACTGATCGTAAGGTTGGTGCTATTTCTCGGGGCAGTGAAAGCAATTTTTAAAAACGAGTTAACCCGCTTATTTCTGTTCGTGGTGATATGTCTTCTGATCGCTGCGATCTTTGCCCCACATGCCTATACTTGGGGTAAAGGAGTGGCGAATAGTGATGGGTATGAATGGATGGGCTCAGTGAATAGGAGTCTAGCTCGTGCGGATCTGGCTAGGTTTTTTAATCGGGTGATGATGATCTCTGCGATTATTTTACTTTATCCGTTTGTCCGTAGTTTAAAAGATGACACGAAGATGGAGGTGAAGTCTCCTTTGTTTGTGCGCTTGAATCCACGCTGGCAAGGCTGGAAGGATATGCTGATGGGGTTTATTTACGCAGCAGGTTATATGGGAGTGTTTTTTATGGTGGTGCATGAATTAAACTGGATCACTCTAAACCTAGATGAGTCACCTGCGAAGGCAGTGACAAAGGCGATTTCGCCAGCGATTGGCGCATCACTTATCGAGGAATGGTTATTCCGCGGAGTGTTGTTTGCTCTATTACTACGTAGTTTGAGCGTTCGTAATACGATTATTGGGCTATCCTTGTTTTTTGCTTTAGTGCATTTTTTAAAGCCGTACCACGGGAGTGCTGAGATAGTGGATCCTGGAGCGTGGAATGCAGGTTTCATTCTACTTGGGCAGATCGGAGAACGATTTATTCACCCTGAAGATTTCATTGGTATTTTCCTTACGTTATTTTTAGTGGGTGTAGTGCTGGCGGTGGCTAGACATAAGACTGGGTATCTCTGGATGTCTATCGGTCTACATGCTGGTTGGGTGTTCTCGTTGAAGATTTACCAGAGATTGACAGTGAATACGGAGAAAGCTGATCCCGTTTTTTATGGTAGTGATATCCGTGAGGGGTTATTGCCGATGATTTTTGTGGGGCTTACTGGTTTATCGGTGTTGATCTATTTAAGGCCTAAGAAGTCTTTGCTCTAATTAGCTAAGATGATCCGGCGTATCTTTAGTGTTTTATTAGATTGTGTGTATCCGACGGTGTGCTGTCAGTGCGAGGCATTGCTAGATGGTGATGTGCCGATGTGTGATGCTTGTTATACGTCAGCGGTGCGGATATCTGATGGTTATTGCAAGGTGTGTAGTGAGGATTTCGATGGAGTGTTTTCTGAAAACCCTGTCTGCCCGAATTGTCACTCATTAGAATTTTCTTTCGAGTATGCGAAGGCTGCGCTGAAGAATACGGGGGCTAACCGACAGCTGGTACTTACCTATAAGTATGGTAAGCGGCAGTACTTGGTGCGTGTTCTGGCGAAGTTCTGTGCGGAGGTGCTAGAGGAGGATCCTAGGTTTAAAGGCATTGATAATGCGGTGCTAGTTCCGGTCCCGCTGCACTGGTGGAGGAAATTTCGACGAGGGTTTAATCAGTCTGAGTTACTTAGTAAAGAGCTGAGCACTCTGACTGGTGTGCCGTGGAGAGATATGCTGAAGAGAGACCGGTATACGACGACTCAAACTAGGTTATCTCGGGGTGAGCGGCTGGATAACCTAAATGGTGCGTTTTCTGTACGAGGTGAAGTGGAAGGGTTTCGGTCAATAATTATTGTTGATGATGTATTCACTACTGGTTCTACATCAGAGGAATGTGCGAAGGTGTTGAAGAAAGAATTCCCAAAGTTGGAAAACATTGTTGTCCTAACCGTATTACGTGGCTAGAGTGCCAGCAACTTACCACTAACTAACGCTATGGGAATCTTTGAAAGACCTCGATTACGCAGAAATAAAAAGAAGGATATGCCGAATGATCTATGGACGAATTGTCCAGGATGCGACAAGATGTTGCATGTTTTAGATCTGAAACAAAACCATGAAGTTTGCCAACATTGCGGGCATCATTTTTTGTTAGGTTCTCGTGAGAGAATTTCTATGCTAGCTGATCAGGGCACGTTTGTGGAGACAGATGCAGCTTTGTTTTCTAAGAATCCTCTTGGATTTGATAAGTACGAAGCGAAGATTGATATGCTCCGTAAGAAGACTGATCTGAATGATGCGGTGGTCACTGGTAAGATAGAAATCAAAGGGAAGCCGACGATGATAGCGGTGATGGACTTTAAGTTTTTCGCAGGTTCTATGGGATCTGTGGTAGGAGAGAAGATCACTCGTGCTATTGAGAAGGCGATAGCTGACAAGTGCGGGATGGTGATCATTTCTGCTTCATCAGGTGCTCGTATGCAGGAAGGTATGCTTTCTCTCATGCAGATGGCTAAGACCTGTGGTGCGCTGGCTAAACTATCAGAAGCCGGGTTACCTTATATTTCTGTTCTGACTCACCCTACAACTGGTGGTGTTACAGCATCATTTGCTACGATTGGTGATATTAATCTCGCTGAACCTAAGTGTATGATCGGCTTTGCTGGTCCTCGTGTGGTGAAGGAGACTACTCATCAGGATTTACCTCCAGGGTTCCAAACTGCAGAATTTATGCTTGCTCATGGACTCGTAGATTCCATTGTAGAGAGACGTGAAATGCGCGAGAGGTTAGGTGCTCTACTTGACTATATGCTTAAGTAGTAATTAGTTTCAAGTATGACGTATTCTGAGGCTATTGATTGGATCTATTCTACTCAGAATTTTGGTATCAAGCTGGGACTGGATGCGCCGACTGAGCTGTTAGCGCAGTTTCTTGCTTTTCCTAAGCGAGAGACGAAGGTGATCCATGTTGCTGGTACGAATGGTAAAGGTTCTACGTGTGCGCTGATAGATTCCTTGGCGCGTAGTCATGGTGTGCGAACTGGGTTATTTACGTCCCCGCATTTGGTAGATTTCCGTGAGCGGTTCCGCGTGAACGGTGAAATGATCTCTGAGGAGCTTACAGCGGGGTATCTTACTCAAATCCGAGATATGGTGAGTGACTGGGAGCATCATCCTACATTTTTTGAATTAGCCCTGGCGGTAGGAATGAAATATTTCTGCGAGATGAATTGTGAGCTTATCGTGCTAGAGACAGGGATGGGTGGTCGACTAGATGCGACGACTGCTGTTCCTGCAGATATTTGTGTGCTGACTCCCATCGGTATGGATCACTCGCAGTTTTTAGGGGATACTCTTGCTAAGATAGCTGGTGAGAAGGCTGGGATTATTGTTTCAGATGCTCCTGTGGTATCTGCTGTGCAGGAAAAGGAAGCTTCTCGAGTCATTGCTGTCCAAGCGAATAAGATGCGCGCTCCGCTCTCAGTAGTGACTGAAACCGTGCAGAGTTATAGCGTGGGCTTGGCGGGTGAACATCAGCGAGAAAATGCGGCATTGGCCTTGGAGTCGTTGTATTTACTGGGTGTTGAGCTACGTTATGATGCGGTGAGAGATGGGCTTAGTAATGTAGACTGGCCAGGGAGATTTGAAATAGTGTCTGCGGAGCCAATCACGATTCTCGATGGCGCGCATAATCCACATGCTGCTGCTGCACTGGTGGAGACTTGGAGAGAGTATTACGGTGATTTGAAGCCGACGATTATTTTTGGAGCCATAGAAAGTAAGGATCTTGGTGGTGTTTTAGACTGTTTAACTAGTATTACTGAAAAAATTATTTTCACTCCTATTGATTCCCCAAAGACAGTCCAATTCTCTGATGTTCAAGATCTTGATTCGATGAAGGGTGTGGATTTGGTGAAGGTCGATAATATTCAGGAGGCATTAGATATTGTCAAATTAAAGAATAGACCTATGCTTATAACAGGTTCACTTTACCTACTTGGTGAATACAAAGCCTATGTTCGAAATGTCGAGCATGTTCCTACTTCACAGTAAGAATATAGATTTACTTAGTTAGCTAAATGAATCTAGGCTATCTCCGTCCCTCGTCAGTAACCTCCTATCAACCAAAATATATGCAAGGAGAAGATAATGATTTTGAAAAATAACCGCCGAGCTGAGTCTGAGGCATATAGAAACACTGGAGTATTTTCGTCTGGAAGTAGGCCACACAAGGGTTCTAGCGCTCATTTTGTCAGGCATACATGGCCTTATACGCGCGCTTGTCTTTATTGGTTATTAAGTATTTTTTTGATGTTCGGTGGTCTTGGCGCGGTGGCTTATGGATTGTTTAAAGATGAAAAGGAGTGGATGGCATATGGAGTGGCGGCAGCTGCGGCTTGCTTGGTGGTAAAGCTCTGTTTCATACTGGCGAGTAAGGCAACGCCATGCCCGCTCTGTAGGTCGAATCATCTGGCTAATTCTCATTCCAGTAAGCATAAGAATGCTTACAAGGTTTTCCTGTTTTCTTATGGAGGTTCAGCTGTGATGACTACATTTTTCAGACGCTGTGTCCGTTGTATGCACTGTGGCGTGACCTTTAAGATTAAGATGAGAAAGCGTAATTAGTAGGTGTTTTATCTCTGTAATCAGAGATCTCTCAGCTAGTTTGTGTTGGTTTGTTTTAGGAATGACTGATTACAAAGTGAGGCATATTTGCCTTTGAGCTGGAGTAGTTCGCTATGAGTTCCGTGTTCGATGATTTGTCCTTTATCTAACACATAGATGGAGTCTGCATTCTGGATAGTAGAGAGGCGGTGTGCAATGACGAATGCGGTGCGTGATGACATGAGGTTATCTAGGGCATCTTGAATGAGTTTTTCTGTCTTTGAGTCGACGCTGGCTGTGGCTTCATCGAGTATTAGGATAGGTTGATCTTTCAATAGCGCACGAGCGATCGAGAGGCGTTGTTTTTCTCCGCCAGAGAGTTTCACACCACGTTCGCCGACGTTTGTGTCGAGTTGATTGGTTAGTTCTTTCACATAGTGTGCAGCATTCGCCGCTTCGAGTGCGGCCCAGAGTTCTGTGTCTGAGGCGTCACGTTTACCTAGAAGCATGTTTTCTCTCACAGTTCCGTTGAAGAGAAAGGCGTCTTGGGTTACGTAGGCGATACTACTTCTGAGTGATGTTTTGTTAATGGTATTTAGCTCTAGTCCATCAATAGTGATGGAGCCTTTATCGTATTCGTAAAATCTGGTGATAAGATTGACTAATGTTGATTTCCCTGCGCCAGTAGAGCCAACGAGTGCGATGGTTTCTCCTGGCTTTGCTGTGAAACTGATGTCTTTCAGTGTGGTATTGGGCGAGCCTTCCTCGGTATCCTTGTCGTAGGTGAAAGATAGGTTCTTGAAGCATACCTCACCTTGGACTGGTGAGATTAAGTTGTTTCCGTTATCTGCATGAGTTTCATCTGGGGTATCTAGGATTTCAAAGATGCGCTCAGCTGCAGCCTTAGATGAGAGGGCCATTTGATTCAGCCCATGTAGTCTGCCGATCGGCTCGTAGAGCGCCCAGATACTAGTAAAGAAGAAAAGATAGATCTCTGTGCCGATGTTAGGATCATTAATGATGCGGTATCCACCCACGCCAAGAACGAGAACATATCCGATAGAGTTTAAAAAACTCATCGATGGGGAATAAAGCGCCCAGTAGCGCATGACTTTAAGAGTTGCTTCACGGACTTTATCGGAGAGTGAGTTGAAGCGTTTTATCTCATCGCCTTCAGCGGCGTATGATTTTATCTGGCGAATCCCAGAGATGTTGTCACTGAGAAGTGAATTCATATCACCGGTGAATTTTTTTACATCACGGTGTCTGTCTTTAGCGTTTTTCGTGTAGATGACTGCGCCTATAGCAAGGAATGGGATAGGGGCGAGGGCTGTGAAGCCTAGGATGGGATCTTTCCAGATGAGGTAGAGTGAAATGATGCCAATCTGCAGGACTGCTACTAAGCCCTGTTCCACTCCATCAATGAGTAAGCGTTCCATCGCTGGAACGTCCTCAGCGACTCTAGTCATGGTGTCTCCAGTACGGCGGGTATCGAACCACTTGATTGGTAAGCGCTGTAATTTAGAGTAAAGTTCTGAGCGGAGGTCAAATATAGCCTTTTGCTCAAAAACATTGTTGATTAGGATGCGTAAATAGTTAAAAAAATCTTTAGCGAAAAACGAGGCTAGGGCAATCAACGTATACCATAGGAGTTTTGAGCTGGTGTCTTCTTTGTGACTGGTTGATTCTAAGTCAGGGAGTTCTGTTGAGAGGTTTTTAATGATGAGGTTCTTGGTTTTCGCGTCAACATTAGGTACATTTTGGATAGTATTTAAGGTTATCTTAGTTTTTTTTGTGATTTCATGAGGGCTTATAATCTCTTTATAAATGCGACCTGACATTTCTGAGAAAATAGGAAGCATAGTGGTCATTAAAATAGCGCAAAGCAACTGTGCTGTAGCTAGTTTTGGGTATCTGCCGTAGTAGGAAAAGATGCGTTTAATGGTCTTCATGAAGGTGGATAATGTGGTCAGGTTAATAGGGATTGTAAAGAAATGGTATAAATGAGTGAATTTTAGGGTTGTGTAGTTCATCATTTGTTGAATAAAGTCTCTTATCATACTGAAAACGATTAATCCCATACACACAAAACTATGCCCGTAATATTTGGAACACTAACAGCGCTGGTTCTCGCATTCTCTGCTTGGATTGCTTATAAGAACGACTCAGAATATAAGAAACAGATAGCTCTCAGACAAGCTGAGGAAGCGAATTTCAAAACAGAAGTAGATGTTTTAAAGTCAGAAATAGAACAGTGGAAGAGCGCTATTGTGATTAAAGAAGATTTTCAACAAAAGAACACTGTTCTTGAAGAAGAGGTCACAGTTCTTGAGTCAAGCATCACAGCTCTTAAAGCTGAAGTAGCAAAGAAAGAAGCTGATAAATCCAGACTAGAGGCAGAGATTGCTGAGGCTAACGGAGTGATGGACAAAGTAGGTGGTGCTCGCCAGCTTGTTCCTAAGATCAGAACGCTTCGTGCAGATATAGCAGATCTTAAGCAAACTATCGAAGATGGTAATGCTAAGCTCAGTAACCTTAAGCAGATCAAGGCTGACACTGATTTAGATATCAATAATAACGAAACTCGTGTGAGTAATGAGACTGCTGGAATTTCACAGCCTACTTTGAAGACAACTATCAAGACTGTTTATTCCTCATGGGGATTTGTGACACTTAACGGTGGAGATATACAAGGTGTAGTGCCTGGGTCTATACTAGCAGTGGTAAGAGGCGGTGAGACCGTAGCTAAGCTTAAAGTCTCTACTGTTGAAGAGAATCGTGCGGCTGCAGACATCGACAGAGAGTCTGTAGGTCCGGATGTTTATCTCAGATCAGGTGATAAGGTTGTGGCTTATTCTGCTACGCAGCCAGTTAAAGAAGAGAAGCCCAAAGGTGCTGGACCTGTAGCGAATAAGGTAAGTGCTAACTAAAGCAACTATTAACCAAAGATAAACATTTAAAAGATTATGAAACTTATTGTATATATCATCGCTCTAGTAGCAATCTGTGGTGCGGCATTCATGTCCAACCAGAACATTAGTAACCACAAAGAACAGCTAACTGCTACTAAGGACGAGAAGAATAAAGTAATCGCGAAGAAGAAGGAAGTATCTAACAAGCACGAAGAGCGTGCAATGGAAGAAGGCCTCAGAGATGAGGAGAAGGAAAGAAACCGTGAACTTATCGCTACTGAGGATCTTAAGAAGCAAGATGAAAGAGCAGAGAAGAGACTCAGTGCTAGCTTCGATGCTAAGTTAGAAGAGCTCCTTGGTGAAAAAGAGAGAATCAATCAAGTTATCGCAGAGATCGGGCGTGAACTCGAGGGCGTCAATGTTCCTCTAGAAGAAGTTGAATCTTTTGTTACTAAGCTTGAAGATACTAAGAAAGATCTCAACAAGACGAACCTAGCTCTTGCTGAAGAGGCTGATGAATTCACAAGATTTGTTGCTAAAAACAAAGCTGCTCTTACTGACTTTGAAGTAGCTCAAGAAAAGCGCCGTGCTAATCTAAATGCTAACAAAGTTTCTTCACTTATCACAGCGGTTGATAACGAGTGGGGGTTCGTAGTAGTGAAGCCTCATGAAGGCGCAATGATCAAGCCATCATCTAAGCTTGTTGTAGTGCGTGGAAGCAAGCACATCGGCAGACTGAACATCAATGCAATCGAAGATGAAGCAGGTCGCGTACTCGCTAATATTGATTACTCAAGTCTTGTAAAAGGAATGAAGATTCGCCCAGGCGATAGAGTGATCCTCAGTGAGCCACTCACTCGATAATTCATTACTGAATTTAGAATATTTTCAAATGCTCACAGGGGGAAACCTTGTGAGCATTTTTGTTTGTTTAGCTGTGATGTTAGTTAATGATTTATGGTGGATAACATTTGAACAAAATCAGTGAGAGTCTGTCTAACTTAATAATATGGATAGCATCTCGATCAATGCTCTTGAATCCGAGGGGACTGTTGATATAAGGTCAGGTAATGATAAATCAGTAGCCGCTATGGATGATGGAGAACAAGCTAAACAAGGACCCCGTGTGGATCCTGACGCTCATCTAGTGCAGTCAGCACAGAATGGGGATACAGCTGCGTTTGATGAACTCGTGATGAAGTATAGCCAGAAGCTCTATGGATTGATTTACCATATGACTTCAAATAAGGACGATACGCATGACTTGCTGCAGGATGTCTTTGCTAAGGCGTATCGGTCTATTAGTAAGTTCCGAAGTAAGTCTATGTTCTACACTTGGATATATTCTATAGCTACGAATATGACGCTAAACTTCCTCAAGAAAAGAAAGCGCAGAGCTACTACTAGTCTCGATGATGTGGAAACCGGTATTCAAAATGATCCAGTATTTGTAGATATTAGTCACAGATCTAACCCTCGCAGACAGATAAATATCAATGAACTTCAAAAACAATTGAACGAATCAATGATGATGTTGTCAGAAGACCATAGAGCAGTAGTGACTATGTTTGATATCCAAGGAATGGCACATGCTGAAATAGCAGATATACTAAGAGTTTCAGATGGGACTGTTCGCTCAAGGCTTTTTTACGCGCATCAGCAACTAAGAGGGTATCTAGAAGAATTTCAAGGTAGTGAGAGACATAGCTAGAAGTAATTATTAGTTAGCCGCTACTAGTAGGAAGCAGTAAAATTTTAAACCAGCGAAGACCATGACAGAAAAAGAACTACAAGATTTAATAGGGTTAAAAAAATATGAGCAACCTGATGAAGGTTACTTTGATGATTTTCTTGTGGAGTTTCAGCAGCGTCAACGTTCTGAAATGCTTCAGACATCTGCTAGGGGCTTGCTCATTGAGCGGTTGAAGACTTGGTTCGGTGAATTCAAAGCGAGCCGTTCACTCCGATGGGTAGCTAGCGGGGGACTCGCTTATGCTGTAGTGGCTTTGCTTATGAGTATGAGTGCTAATGATGATGAAGGTGATACTGCAATAATGGCGGATATCCCTGCTGAAGGAGTTGTTGATACGGTAGAGGATGTGGCTCAAGATGAGCAGGAGGACTTCTCATTGACTGTTGTGAGCATGGAGTTTGCTCAGCCTGTGGACTTTTCTAGCCCTAGGCCAGTATTTTCTTCTGAGAAGAGATTTTTCTAGGTAAATATCATCATTCTTTTTGAGTAGTATCCGTTATGAGTTTTGTAGCGCATTTTTTTATGGGTTCGAGAGTTGTGCTGACCAAAATGTGAGAATCATGTATTATTCGTGTTTTTAAGCTTTGTGCTTGTCTCACAGCTAGTCACCTTTTAAATCTTCATTATGTTAAATTCTTGGTTTACAGTTATGTTATTCGGGCTTGTGAGTTCTCTCACGGCTCTGAGTCAGTCATTTACCATTCATTTCGGATCGGCCGCAGAGGGTGTTGAGCCACTTGAGGCTGTAGCTAACTTGATCGATGATAAAGGTACCCTAGCCAGCATAGCGCTTCTCGGTGCAGATCCTAGTAAGGCGACAATGAAAGATGACAAGGGCGAGGATGTGGCTCTTAAATTATTGATTCACGACTCTATCAGCCGGCTAACTTTACTAGAGCTTCCTGAAGCCCTTCGTGCTGATAAGCCGATATTGAAGCCGATTGGCTCGAGTGTCTCGCTCTCGCCAGGTGATTCAGTGGTTACTGGTCTTGCTCAGAAAGACAAAGTAAGCAAAGTAGTTAGCCATGTGAAGCGTCACAATGGTAAGGTTCTCCCTTTGACATTTGTAAAAATTAACCATCCAGATGGTGCACAAACAGCAGGTGCTCCAGTGTTTAATGCTAATGACGAACTCGTTGCATTTGTTTTCCAGAAAGATGAATCTGACAAAGGGATATTTGCTCTGCCTATTGAAGTGCTAGCGCATATTCAGAGTTCGCTAGCAAAAGGTGATAAAGTTTATAAGCCATGCTGGATCGGTGTTAGCATGGATCAGCTAAACGATGCTCCAGTTATTGTGGGGGTGCGTCCGGAGACTCCAGCGCGTATAGCGGGGCTACAGAAGGATGATGTGGTTCTTTCTATTGCGGGTAAAAAAGTAAATAACTACACAACAGTGGTGAATGCATTTTATTATCTCGAAGCAGGCAAGCCAGTGGAGTTTAAAATCCTTAGAGGTACTGAGTTGCTTAGCATGGACGTGACTCCTGAAGTGAATCCTCTTTTTAAGTAAGGTTTAATTACGTTGGATAATGAAAATTGGCATCATTGCTAATCCGTTTAAGGATGGCGCTAGTAAGGTTTTACTACATTTACTGGAGATTATAGCTTCTTATGAAAAGGAAGCTATTGTGGAAGACGAGACGCTCGCTGCGCTTGAGCTGAGTGGTCAGAATATTCCTGAATTGGCAGCTACTGATCTAGCGCAGGTGTGTGATGTGGTCATTGTGTTAGGCGGTGACGGTACTATTCTTGATGCGGCTCATCGCTTGGGGCCGTCGGATGTTGCTGTTGCTGGAATTAATCTTGGTAATCTGGGTTTTCTGACGAGCTGTAAAGATAATGAGACTGAGTTGCTTATAAGGTCATTAGTAGAGGGGGCTTACCATGTCGTTCCTCGTATGCTTTTAAAGGCGACTATTAAGCCAGTAAGCGGGGAACCAACTGAGTATTTTGCAGTGAATGAGATTACGTTAACGCGTGGCCAGACCGGTAGGATTGTTGCTATGGATGCATTTATTGATGGCGATTTACTCAATCACTATCGAGCAGATGGTCTTATTGTTGCTACTCCGACTGGATCTACAGCTTATTCATTAGCTGCAGGTGGTCCTTTGCTTTCTCCTAAGGCTAGAAATATTGTGATCACACCTATTTGCCCTCACAGTCTGAGTAACCGATCACTGGTTCTTACTGATGAGTCTGTGGTGGAGCTAGAGTCTGTGCATGACGCTGATGCTGCTACTTTATTTAGTGTGGATGGACGTTCGCCAGTAGAGGTTGCGTTTGGTGGACGAATCATTGTTGAAAAGGCTGATCACCAGCTTCATATAGTGCGTCTTGAGGGGAGATCATTCTTCTCTACGCTGAGGCAGAAGCTCCACTGGGGTTAAGTTATTTTACGATGCCAGATTTATCTTATGAGTATGCTGCGGTAGAACGTGGTGATGCAGAGAGCTTGTCTCTTATAGTGGGGATAGATGAAGCTGGGCGTGGTCCCTTGGCGGGGCCTGTTTCCGCAGCTGCAGTCATCTTGCCAGCTGGATATAAGCATGACTTATTAGATGACTCTAAAAAGCTCAGTGAGAAGAAGCGGGATCTGATCTATGAGGACATCATGTCCGATCAGGGGATTATCTGGGGGCACAGTTATGCAGAGGCAGATGAGATAGATTCTATTAATATTTTAAAAGCTACCCATGCTGCTATGGGGCGGGCTGTAGATGCGTTAGTAAAGCAGTTAAACAATACTAGTGTCTATTGTTTGATTGATGGCTTGGCGGTGAAAAATTTCCCTTATGCTTCAGAAGGAATAGTTAAAGGGGATGGTAAGAGTCTGAGTATCGCTGCGGCGAGTATTATCGCCAAGGTGAAGCGAGATAGGAAAATGCTGGAGTATGCAGAGGAATTCCCCAAGTATGGGTTCGAGCGGCATAAGGGGTATGGAACTAAAGTTCATTTAGCGGCTCTTCTCGAATATGGGCCTGTTAAGATACATCGTAAATCGTTTTCACCCGTTGCTAAACTCTGCGTATAGTCTGAGTGATGCTAGTGGCGAGCGCATCCACCATATGAAGATTGGTGATGTGGGGGAGAAAATAGCTAGATTGCGGCTATATGCTGATGGCAGGAAAATTCTGTACAGGAACTTTCGCGCGCCAGGCGGTGGCGAGATAGACATTGTGGCTCGTGATGGTGACACCTTGAGCTTCGTAGAGGTGAAGACGCGGCGTAAGCGTGAGACGAGCCGTCCGCTAGAAGCTGTGAATGCCAAGAAACAGGAATTGATCAGGCGTGGGGCGAGAGCTTGGCTGAAATTGCTAAAAGATGAGGATATCCTCTGGAGATTCGATGTGGTAGAGGTGGAGCTTACGGACGGAGATAAGCCTGAGATCACTGTGATCAAAGGGGCTTTTTAGTCTGCTGGCTTGATCTATGGTGTATGGTGGCTTATCGTAAGTATGAAATGATAATAAGCGGAAAGACTAGTGCAGAGACAAAAGCTGCTCAGGGAGTGGCTAGGAGACTGCGTGATGCAGGGTTCATCGCCTACTTTGCTGGTGGTTGTGTGCGCGATGCTCTATTAGGCAGAGAAGCTCATGACTATGACATCGTCACTGATGCTACACCTGATGCGGTGCAGAAGGTCTTTCCTAAGGCAGATGCTATCGGTGCGCACTTCGGAGTGATTTTGGTGAAGTCTGACGGTATGCATTTTGAGGTGGCTACATTTAGGACAGATGGGAGTTACCAGGATAGTAGGAGGCCGGAGAGTGTGGAGTATACTAACCCGGAAGAAGACGCCCAGCGCAGAGACTTTACGGTGAATGGATTATTTCAAGATCCCGTGACCGGCGAGGTGATAGATTTTGTGAATGGAAAGGCTGACCTGCAGGCGAACGTTCTGAGGGCTATTGGTAGTGCTGATAAGCGTTTCCAAGAAGATGCTCTGAGGCTCATGCGCGCTGTTAGGTTCGCGACTGTGTTAGGTTTTGAAATAGATCCTGATACTTGGTCTGCGATCCAGGAGAATGCTCATTTGTTAGAAAATATCGCCGTTGAGCGAGTCCAAGTAGAGTTTAATAAAATATTGATATCTCCGATGCGTAGACGCGGAATGGAGTTGTTAGTTGAGAGCGGGTTGATTAAGTATTTTCTTCCTGAAGTGCTAGACCTTATCGGCTGTGAGCAGCCTCCACAGTTTCATCCAGAGGGGGATGTTTATATTCATACTTGTTTGATGTTAGAGATGCTGGGGGAGCAGGAGGTGGATCTTTCCTTAGCTTTAGCAGTAGTGCTTCACGATATAGGGAAGCCTGCTACGTTCTTTTATGATGAGGAGGCGGATAGGATTCGTTTCAATGGTCATGAGAGTGTGGGAGCTGAGATGAGTGAATTGATTCTACGTAGGATGAAATACTCTAATGAAATGATCGATGATGTCTGTGTGATGGTGGCGAATCATATGAAGTTTATGCATGTGATGGATATGCGTGTTTCGAAGCTCAAGCGCTTCATGTCACGCGATACCTTTATTCATGAAATAGAGCTTCACCGTGTCGACTGTGCTAGCAGTAATGGAATCATGGAGAACTATCATTTTGTGAATCTGAAGCGAGAGGAGTTTGCGAATGAGCCATTGATTCCTGAGCCGTTAGTGACTGGTAGAGACTTAATGAGCTTAGGTTATAAAGCAGGTCCGCTCTTTAAGGAGATTTTAACTGCTGTGCAGACTGAGCAGCTTGAGGGGAGACTTAATGACCGTGATGCTGCTGAGGAATGGGCACAACGAAACTATGCTAAATAACGTATACGAGGCTCCTGAAGCGGATGTCTTTTTGGATTCCGATGATCTCGATATGGGAGCGTTGCGTGAGCGTTATCAGCGAGATGAAATAACTGTTCTTGCGGTAGGTTGGTTTTATTATTTTTTCGGGAGTTTACTGGTCGTCACTGGACTAGGTCTGCTGGTGGCGTACTATATGGCGGGTAAATTTGTATTCCTCATTCCTGCGGCTGTATGCTTAATCATTGGCCCAGTCTATGTGATTTTAGGCTATGGCTTAAGACGCTTTGATTCTTGGGCAAGGTTGCCTGCAATGTTAGCTGCGTTGCTCGCTATAGTGATCCCTCCAGCGGGGCTTCTAGCTGGAGTGGTGATTTTCTATTTGCTGAAAGGTCACGCTTATCCGGAAATGTTTACCGACAGGTACCAGACTGCCATCATCTCAGAAGGTGAGATGAATACACATTTCGGCTGGCTGGGAGTGGTGGGAGGTGGACTCAGTGGTCTCACCTTGTGCTTGTGTGTTTACCTACTTTCCAAGGGCTTTATTTAGAGGTGTGAGGTCGAACTCTGCTGTTTCTGGTAGGCCTTCTCTACTGTAGGTTTCATCCTTGTGGAACAGATCCTTGGTTGTGACGTAGAGGAACATGCAGAGGAGAAGGAGAACAAAGACAGTTTGAACGTACTCGAGCACACGGGTGTTAAGTGGTTTCTTACGGATCATCTCAGCAAATGCCATGGTGATATGGCCACCATCTAACACTGGGAATGGTAGCATATTGAAGATGGCTAAGTTAATATTGAAAACGACCCAAAAGTAGAAGATGTAATTCACTGGATAGGGGCTGTCTAGGAACTGGTACTGAAGTTTGCCAATACCTACAGGTCCTTGCATTTGGTCAAGGCCGATGCTGGAGGATGGTGAGATGAGGCTAGTGATCGTGGTGTACATCATCTTGCCGTTTTCCGCGAGTTGCTTACCAGGAGTAGGGTATATTAACTCTGGGGGGGCGGGAGCGAATCGAACACCTAGCATAGGTTTAACCTCAGCTTTAGTGTGAGCTTTCCAGCCATTGCTTGGCTTAAGAGCCATAGTTTGAATATCGAGTGGCTCACCGTCTCTCATCACACTAATGGTGAACGGAGTTTCTCCTATTTTGTTAACTTCTTCCACGAAATGATTAAAGCTATAGATGGTGTTGGCGTTGATAGCTTGGACGATGTCTCCTTCTTTTAAACCAGATGCAGCAGCGGGTGTGCCTTCTATAATTTTGCCTAGTTTGAGTGTGTGGCTGTATCCGAGACCTACTTTTCTCATGCCTCGTCTTTGAGTGAGTGAGCCATCTTTCGCTTTGAAGCTACTAGTGAGGGTCATTTGTTCTCCATCACGATCTATAAGGAAGTCAATGTCATCGCCCTTACTAAAGACAATGAGCTCAGTGACGGAGTTTAGCTTTCCTCGGAAGCCATCTGCAGGCTCGCCTTGGACTTCGAAAATCTTGTCGCCGAGCTGGAAGCCTGCCTCTGCAGCTGGCATTTCTGGTGCGATGTAGCCCACTTCGTTCGTCTTCACCATTCTGTCAGGAACACCGATTCCCCATACGATGAATGCAGCAAATACAGCGAGTAGAAATGAGAACAATGGACCAGCGAAAGCTACGATGATTTTATCGATAGGCTTGATCGGTGGGAGAGGTTCTTCCAGCTCTCCGTTTTTTCCTTCGATCGCTTCCATAGGGGCCATCTGTGGGAGCGCTACGAAGCCACCAGCCGGGATAGATCCGATACCGTATTGGACTCCATTAATTGTCTTTTTCCAGATAGGCTTACCGAACCAGATTTGAAACTTATCTACATGTAGTCCTCTCCAGCGGGCAGCGAGGAAATGACCTAGCTCGTGGACGAAAATGATAATGTTGAAGCTGAGTAGTACGAGCAAGATGAGCCCGATGACTTTGAGTATGTGTAAAATGGTATCCATAGGATGTTATGTGCTGAAAATCTACGTGCTTAGAGCCTCAAGACAAGCTATAAATATGGGTTCCTGCAGTCGAGTGATTGACAATGGCTGAATTAGGTTGATAATCTAAAAGTAATTTAGATGAGATATGGTCTAGGCCACGCTCATGATTCTAAAAGCGCATCGCAAACAGCTATCTTTACCATTATGAAAAACTATATCTCATTCACCATAGCCGCCACTCTACTGGGTTCGCTATCTCTCTCGGCAGCTCCTAGGTCAGCTACTATGGAAAAGCCTGACTTCACAAAGGGGGATGAAATCCCAGAGAATGCAGTGCATGACTGGAATCTTGGAGCAATAGGGGCGAGAGGGTGGATGTATAGTGACTCATTGGTCACGAGTGATGCTAGGCAGATCAAGGTGACTAAGGTAGAAAAAGGCTCCCCAGCTTATAATGAGCTCATAGTAGGTGACGTGATCCTCGGGGTGAATGGTAAGCCGTTTTCGTATGATCCTCGAACTGAACTAGCCAAGGCTCTGACTTTGGCTGAAGCTAAGGATGGTGTGTTAAGCCTAGACTGCTGGTCAGGTGGGAAGACGAAAAATGTGAAACTTAAACTACCTGTGATGGGGGCTTACTCAGCGACCGCTCCCTATGATTGTCAGAAATCTGCTAAGATTCTTAAGCTTGGATGCGAAGCATTAGCAAAACGGATTAAGACCGGTGAGCGTAGGAAGCACGCTATTACAAGATCATTAAATGCACTGGCTCTCTTAGCTAGTGGAGATAAGAAATATTTACCGTTGATCAAGAAGGAAGCAAAGTGGGCAGCGGAGCTTCAGGACCATGGTCTTAAGACTTGGTCTTATAGTTACGCTCTTATTTTCCTTAGTGAATATAAGTTAGCGACAGGGGATGAGAGTGTGATGCCTGGTATCAAGCGTTTAGCAATGGAGTCTGTACGCGGACAGAGTGCAGTGGGCTCATGGGGGCATAGATTTGTAGATCAAGATGGGATACTAATGGGGTATGGTATGATGAATGCTCCGGGAATCCCGCTAGCAATAGGGCTGGTGCTAGCGCGTGAAGCTGGTGTGGAGAATAAAGAGCTAGATGAGGCTATCTCGAAGAGTGCTAAGCTTGTTAGATTTTATGAGGGTAAGGGATCTATACCATACGGTGATCACGTTCCTTGGATAGAGACCCATGATGATAATGGGAAGTGCGGGATGGCTGCAGTTCTTTTTAGTATGCTGGGAGAGAAGAAGCCAGCGCAGTTTTTCTCAATGATGAGTTTAGCTTCTCACGGTGCTGAGCGAGATCGTGGGCATTCTGGAAACTTCCTAAACGTACTGTGGTCTATGCCTAGTGTGGCGAACCTTGGGCCAGATGCTACTGGTGCATGGATGCAGGAGTTTGGTAGCTGGTATTTCGATATGGCGCGCGAGTGGGATGGGAATTTCATCCATCAAGGGCAGCCTCAAATGCGTACAGATCAGTACAAGGGCTGGGACTGCACGGGTGCTTATTTACTGCATTACGCGATGCCGCTGAAGCATATCCATCTTACTGGAAAAAAGGCGAGACTACTCAGTCCAATGAGTAAAGATCAGGTTAAGAGCGTCATCGCAGATGGTATCGGCTACTCTAGTAAGTATAAGGTGGAGTATTATAATAGCCTAAGTGACGCAGAGTTGATGAAGCGTCTAGGTAGCTGGTCACCGATAGTGCGTGAGCGTGCTGTTGCCGCTTTTAGTAATAAAAAACAAGATTCGAAGACTGAAAGAGCGTTGATCAGGATGCTTAGTTCTAAGAGTACCTACGAGCGTATCGGAGCTAGTCAGCTACTCGGTAAGATGGGATCTTCTGCTGCTGTGAAAGATATCCGGGCGAATCTCAAGTCAGATGACCTATGGTTACGTATCCAGTCAGCGAACGCTTTAGCTGGAATGGGTAAGGGAGGGATGGTTGCGTTACCTGAATTATTAGAAATTCACGCTAAAGGCCCTAGTAAGGATGATCCTCGTGCGATGGAGCAACGCTATCTCAACTTTGCTATTTTCGATAAGATGCTCAAGAAGTCGATCGAGGATATGGATAAGAAACTTCTGTATGGCGCCGTGATCGCGGGTCTGAAAAACGAAGACGGTAACTCTCGTAATAGTGTGGCTAGTGTCTATAATAAACTAAGCTATGAGGAGATAAAGCCAATTCTTCCTGCTATCTATGATGCTGTAGATAAGCCCGCGCCGAGTGGTATCATGTTCCTAGCGAGGGTGCGCATGAGAGGGCTAGAGCTAATGGCGAAGCATAAGATCAAGGAAGGCATCCCACTTTGCTTCAAGGTAATGGCACTGGATAAATGGGGCAAGGGAGTGCGTATTTCTCGCTGTTTGAAGGCTATCGAAACCTATGGTGGTGCGGCTGAGTCACTTTTACCCGAGCTTAAAGAACTAGAAAAAATGTTAGCTGAGAAAAAGGCTGAGGGAAACGCTCTTGCGATGAGCCAACTCAAGCTAGTAAAGAAGGTGATCCAGAAGGTGCAGACTGAAGATGCTCCAGAGCTCAAATCTATGCATTAGGGCTGGAGTCATGGTCATATTTCAGCATTGACCATGACGCCATGTGTGGCTAGCTTCCGCTCACTCAATGAATTGAGCAGTATTATGAGCAACGAAGCAAACTACAAAGATACGCTGACCTTACCACAGACTAGTTTCCCAATGCGTGGAGACCTTGTAAAGAACGAGCCAGCACGACTTGAGCAATGGGAAAAAGACGGCCTGTATCAGAAGATTCTGAAACGCCGAGTTGACCAAGGTGCACCTCGTTTCATTCTGCATGATGGTCCTCCATTTGCGAATGGTGATGTCCACATGGGGACTGCTCTTAATAAGGTACTTAAGGATCTTGTAGTGAAGTCTAAGACAATGGCTGGCTTTGAAACGCCATTTATCCCAGGTTGGGACTGTCACGGATTACCTATCGAATTTAAAGTAGTACAGGATGCACGTGATCTTGAGCCTGCTGAGATCCGCCGTCGCTGTGTGGACTTTGCTAATGGCTGGATAGATACCCAAAAGGCATCATTCCGCCGTCTCGGAGTCTTTGCAGACTGGAATAATCCATACCTTACGATGAATCCTGAGTATGAGGCTGACATTGTCAGAACCTTCGGAGCTCTCATCAAAAGAGGATCAGTTTATCAGAGTAAGAAGCCGGTGCAGTGGTCATACGGTGCTCAGACTGCACTTGCTGAAGCTGAAGTCGAGTACATGGATAAGAAGTCCATCTCGATCTATGTAGAATTTCCACTCTTGGGAGATACGAGTGATAAGCTCGGAAATGATCAGGTCTCGATGATGATCTGGACGACTACCCCATGGACGCTTCCGGCTAACCTTGGTATCGCCGTGCATCCACAGTTCGAGTACATCGTAGGTAAGTTTGAAAAGACTGATCACGAAGGAACGCTCATTACTAAGAATCTCGTAGTAGCTAAAGAGCTGTTAGAGAATGTGAAGGACAAAACAGGCTTTGAACTCAAGGAAACATTCAAAAGCGTAAAGGGAGATGTTTTCGGAGATCTCGAGGCTCAGCATCCGTTTTTAGAGCGTAAGTCTAAGCTCATTCACGCAAATTTCGTAACAACTGAAACTGGTACTGGCGCAGTGCACATCGCTCCAGGTCACGGTGCAGATGACTACTCTGCTGGTCAGCAAAACGGCTTAGGTGTATTCTCACCAGTCGATGATATGGGGCTCTTCACCGAGGAAGTAGGCGTGCCTGAGCTGGTAGGTCTCCACGTGATGGAGAAGAACGAAGCAAACATCGGTGTGCTCAAGATACTTGCACCTAAGGGGCATCTGTTAGGTAAGGAGAACTATCATCATAGCTACCCACATTGTTGGAGATCTAAGACACCTATCATTTTCCGTGCAGTAGAGCAGTTCTTCATCTCACTCGATGGACTACGAGAAAAAGCTCTAGATGAGATAGATAAAGTACAATGGCTTCCGAAGTGGGGCAGAAACCGTATCTACGGAACTGTAGAGTCTAGACCTGACTGGTGTGTTTCCCGTCAGAGAACTTGGGGAGTTCCTGTTCCAGTATTTTTTGATGAAGATGGTAAGGCAGTGATCAGTGCTGAGCTAGCAGATAAGATAGCAGATCTCATCGAGGCAGAAGGTTCTAACATCTGGTTCGAGCTCAATGATGAGCAACTTTGCGAGAGACTTGATTTACCAAAAGGCTATACGAAATGCCGCGACACTCTTGACGTATGGATCGATAGTGGTTCATCCCACAAGGCTGTAGTAGACCGTAGACCAGAGCTAGAAGGTCCAGCGGATCTTTACCTCGAAGCTACGGATCAGCACCGTGGTTGGTTCCAGTCATCACTCATGCTTTCAGTAGGTATCCGTGATGCGGCTCCTTATAAGTCAGTGCTTACACATGGCTTCGTAGTAGACCAAGATAAGCTCAAGGCGAAGAAGGCTGGTAAGACAAACGGTGAGTCAACAAAGCTCTCTAAGTCAGAAGCTGAGAAAAGCGGAAAGCCTATCGATGCGGCATACTACTATAATAAATACGGTGCAGACATCGTTCGTCTCTGGGTTTCCAGCGTTGATTGGCAGACAGAAGTTCCATTCGGCGAAGACCTCTTCAAGCAGATCGCCGAGCCATATAGAAGACTCAGAAATACATTGCGTATTCTGTTAGGAAATATGGATGGCTTTGATCCTGCAAAAGATCGCGTGGCTAAGAAAGACATGCCACAGTTAGATCAGTGGGTATTAGAGAGACTTCACACAGTCATCGGCGAGTGCCGTACAGGGTTTGAGAATTTCGAGTTCAGAAAGGTATTCAATCAGATCAACCAGTTCTGTGCAGCTGATCTCTCAGCGATTTATGTAGATGTCACTAAGGACAGAATGTACTGTGATAGCACTACGAGTATCCGCCGTCTATCTACACAGACAGTGATGCACGATGTCTTCGTAGCTCTTTCTAAGCTACTAGCACCTATTCTTGCCTACACAGCAGATGAGGCATGGAGCCACGCGGGATTCGAGGGGTCCGTGCACGAGCAGGACTTCCCTGAAGCGCTTGATGAATGGGCGCCTGGTAAA
>CALJOJ010000096.1 GCA_937981665.1 uncultured Rubritalea sp. | reverse complement strand
TGTAATACAACACTTCTCCTAAGCTTTACAGTCTTGGGAAAGCCTAACACTGTACTTTTCAACCTACATCTCCATCCTATATCGCGAGATATTAGAGTCTACTTGCTGACTCCACGCGTCTATTCCGCCTTCTAATGCACGGGCGTTTTTCATTTCATGCCCCTGGAACCAGGCACAGGTATCTAATGAGCTCTTCCCGCTATGATCATATAGGACTATCAATAAACTTTCTGACCGTTCCCACGTCGCAAATATTTCCTGTTGGAATTCCTGTGTCATAAAGTATGACTCCGGAATGCTCACCGCCTCGTGCTCCTCTCTAGTTCGCGTGTCGACAAACCGTACTTCTACTTCCCCCTCGTCAATAATAGTCTTCAGCACCAAAGGATCTATCAGCATCTTCTGATCCTCTTCATGGCTATTTAAAATATGCTCCACGGCTCCAGTTACCGTGATGTCATTTCTTTCGCAAACCTCGCCTAAGACCTCGTCATCTTTATAGGCACACGAGCTGCATCCACCGATGTGATAACGCGCAAACAATGCACGACGTGCGCCAGGAAATCTCGACGTTATATCACCCATCGCTGATTGACTGCTAAGCTCCATAACTGCTAATTTTTCACTCTTGCTTTGCTTCATAAACCAACTCTTACATAAGTTACTGAAAATTTTCCACTGTTTATTCTCTCCATATTATGCTCTCCTGTCGCCCGCATGAGCAAAAACCCATCTCAAAAGCATGAAGACCAGCAGGAAGAGGCCCCAGATTACTCACATCTAGAGCCAAAGATCTACCTGCTGCCAAACTTAATGACAGCAGGAAATCTTCTCTGTGGATTTCTTGCCGTCCTCTCTATTTTCGAAGGTATGCACGTAGAGATCATCGGTGAAAACCAAGCTGTGATTCACGACTACTATGAGAGAGCTATCTTACTCATATTCGGGTCGTGTCTATTCGACCTGTTAGACGGCAGACTGGCAAGACTCGGAGGCCAAGAGTCACCATTCGGTAGAGAATTTGACTCTATCGCTGACGTCATCTCCTTTGGCATGGCTCCTGCACTCCTCATTTCCAGAGCTGTCTTATTTAACCTACCAGAAAAAATTAGCTGGATCGCTTGGTTTGTCTCCTTCGCCTATCTCCTCTGTGGAGCTATGCGTCTAGCTAGATTCAACTGCTTGGCAGCCATCCCTAAGCAACCTGGAGATGAAGACACAGACTTCCTAGGCATCCCCATCCCTATGGCTGCAGGATTCATCGCATCCATCACCTTTCTGCTCTCTAACTTCTATGATGCAGGCACAGATCTCGGCGCATGGAACTACGTCCTCGTAGGATTAATGCTAGGGCTATCATTACTCATGATAAGCAACATCCGCTACCCAAGCTTCAAGAAAGTAGACTGGCGCACCAAAGGCTCACTCTGGGGTATTCTGTTAGCCACCCTAGTTTTGGTTTTACTATTTAATAAAACCACACGCTCCTACACACCGGCAGTCATCTTCACCCTTTACCTAATATACGGACTCGTGCGCCCACTACTCTCCAGAAAAATGCGCCACTCACTAAGTGAAACCATAGGCGGCTAGATCACACTACAAAATATCTTCATCATTCTCTTTTAGAAAAGTATGAAGACAAAAAGAGAAAATTCTTCCCAATTAAGAAATATTGATTATTATGCATTCATGATTAAAGGTTTAATGTCATTTATTTTACTACTAGTAGTAATCAATCCCCTCCAAGCTGCCAAATACAAGACAGTGATCATTGATCCTGGACATGGCGGGAAGGACCAAGGCGCACGCTGGGGAGGCGTGAATGAGAAAGACCTCAACATGAAAGTAGCTAAGAAGCTCGAAGCTCTTCTCAAAGCTAAGCATGTACCAGTAGTCATGACTAGACGTAGTGATGTCTATCTCACACTCGGACAACGTGCCGCAGTCGCTAACCGCTACAAAAATGCAATCTTCGTCAGCATTCACTTCAATGCTCATAGAATCACTTCCGTACAAGGAGTTGAAACATTCTACGCATCTGCTGCTGGAAAGAAAATAGCATCTAAAATTCAGAGTCGTATTGCTAAATACACGAAGACTAGAAACCGCGGTATAAAGAATGGGATGGGATACGCAGTACTCAACCAGACGATCTGCCCAGCAGTACTTGTAGAGTGTGGATTCATCAGTAATTCATACGAGAGAAGCCGTTGTAATCAAGGCTGGTACCAAGCACTAGCCGCTAAAGGCATCTATGAAGGTATCTTCCCATCACTCTAACAAGAGAGATTAAACTCCATAGTCATCCCATAGCCTTTTAAGAAGGAGCTATGGTGGAAGAATCCACCGCATGAATAGCCTTCTTAAATCGTCTTGGAACACCTTTATAACGAATGCCAAAGCTGCCAGGTGTTAAGCTCTCAAGATGAGAAAGTGTTGCCCAGAAAAGTTCTTCCATCATATCACTATTGCGAGTTTTATTCGCATGAGAAAGAGTGTTTCGAGCAGGAGGCACTGCACCACGAAGGCTACCAAGCCAACGAGAGTGAATGCGTAAAGTGTCACAAACATCGTTAAGACCAATGAAGTGAGTCAACTGAGTAAAGAGTAGACTGACGACGTGACTCCATGCAGTGAAAGTCCGAGCTTGCTTGTCGATGCCATATTTTTCAGCGATCTTAGAAACGAGATTCGGCGGAATGAGCTTGCAGAGCTGAGAGAGCACAGGCAACTTGTCTTTGGCTGGTTTATAGTTTTTCACCGGTCGATCCTAAGTGGGATCGACCGCCAGCTAAATCAAAAAGACTATCCTATGGGATGGCTGTGATTAAACTCCAGATTTTCCTAAACAGCGCTCACCGAACGCTGTTTTTTTGCCCAGGTCACTCATCTCACTGAATAAAAACAGACAAAGCTTACCACAATAGGATACCAAAGATCAACTTATCCCGACAACCTTGCATTAAGGGCCCTTCTGGAAACTAGCGGTGTTGATGCAAAACAATAAAACAAGTAGAGTAAAAAGGGATAAGTATGCCATTAAATAGGGAACGAGGCTATACGTAGGTTTATTATTTTGCCCGAAGCGTCGTATTTTGAACATATAAGCTTTGCTTGCAAACTTGCAAACTTGCAAATCTAATCACAGAATCAGCAATATCGGGAGTTTTCAGAAGTTCCCGTAATTATGTCTTCTATTCTGAAAAAATTAAATAATCTGTTAGAATATGAAAGATTTACTTGCATACAAATCAATTGCCCCTTAAAAAACCACCAGCGATCTATGGTTTTTGGTCTTTAGCTTTTGGGAGGGGGCTTATTGACTCTGTTTTACCATAGGTCGCTATTTTTTTCCCTTTATCACTTGAGCGTCTATAGCAGTTCAATATTTATGCGCTGTGGACAACGGTATAAATTTCACTATTCACACTAATGCGCATTGATATCATCACCCTATTCCCTGAGATCGCTCTTGCCCCACTCAGCGAGAGCATCATCAAGCGAGCACAGAAAGCGGATCTAGTAGAAATCTACGCGCACAATCTCAGAGACTGGGCCACTGGAAAACATAAGAAGACAGATGACTACCTCTGTGGTGGTGGGCAAGGCATGCTGCTAAAGCCTGAGCCCATCTTCGCTGCTATTGAAGAGCTAAGCACTGAGGAAAGCCGTATCCTACTCATGACTCCGCAAGGTAAGCCATTCAAGCAAGTCATGGCTCAGACTTACTCACAGCATAAGCACCTCATCATCCTCTGCGGTCACTATGAGGGCGTAGACCACCGCGTCATCGACGAACTCATCGATGATGAAATTTCCATAGGAGACTATGTTCTTACCAACGGAGCAATAGCCGCCGCCGTAGTAGCAGACGCCATCATCCGTCTCATCCCAGGAGCACTCGGCGACGAACGCTCACACCAAGAAGAATCCTTCTCAGACCCTAACATGCTAGAAGCTCCAGCTTACACCAAGCCAAATGACTTCAACGGTAACTGCGTTCCTGACGTTCTCCTCAGCGGTAACCACGCCAAAATAGATGCATGGAAAAAAAAGCAAGCCCTTGAGCGCACCAAAAAAAATCGCCCAGACCTTCTGGACGATTAATAAATTCCTCATAGGGGCAAGTATTCGGTAATCCTAACTCACCTCTTCATCCAGCTCACCATTCATAAACTGGATCAATGCTGGCAACGCATGCTCAAACACCTGTGCCACTGCCCCATAAGCTCTAGGACCCTGACCGATAGGATCTGGCACATCCATTCCCACCTTGCCATTCAGCGAGACAAAGTCACATATCAGATTACACTTATCCGCGCAGTCTGGGAATGCCTGTACCAGAATATCCAAATGGCTCTCCGTCATCGCAAAGATATGGGTAGCTTTACCTAACAGATCATCATCCACTGCCCTACTTCGGAAATCTTCCATCTCCGCATCCGCACTATGTTTCTTCAGTAGATCTGCTGACTCTGGACTGATTCTGTCCCCAGGGAAGGCTGCCACACCAGCGGATCCCAGCACCTCGTAGTCCATATCGTCAGCTACCAGCTTACGGAAAAAGCCTTCAGCCATTGGACTCCGACACGTATTCCCCGTACAGACGAATAACACTTTTTTCTTCTCAGACATTACTATTTCTATTTCTTAAAATTTCACCTCTTCACCTAGCACTCCGACGCTTACTTCACCATCGTGCACCTCTTTCAAAGCCTCACAGAACACCTCACTACGACTCTGCTCCCCATGGACTAACCACACCTTCTTCTTAGGCCCAGTCATCGCATTAAAGTAATCGATCAGCTCAGAGTGATCTGCGTGTCCAGAGAATGAATCCATGATCTCCACCTGCGCTTTAAGCGGGTACGGCTGACCAAATATCTTCACCTCATCCCAGTTCTCACGGATCTTCCAGCCCAGTGTATTCTGCGCGCAGTAACCTACGAAGAGAATTGTATTCTTAGGATCATCAATACTATTCTTAAGGTGGTGGAGTATTCTTCCAGCCTCACACATACCAGAAGCAGAAATAATAATAGCCTGCCCCTCTCTACGGTTCAGATCTTTAGAACCATTCACACTACGGATCAGCGTGAGCCCCTCGAAGCCGAATGGATCTGCCTTCTCGAACAAGAAGTCATATACCTCTTGGTTAAAACACTCTGGGTGTAGACGGAAAATCTCCGTTGCATTCACAGCCAGCGGACTGTCCACAAATACCGGAACATCAGGAATAGCACCATCTTCGAATAGCTGGTGCAGCACATAAAGTAACTGCTGAGTTCTCTCCACCGCGAACGCAGGGATGATGATCTTTCCTCCACGGTCTAATGCACGCGTAACGATCTCCGCGATCTGCTTATCAGCCTTAGCTCCCAGCTCGTGTTCGCGCCCACCGTAAGTACTCTCCATGAGGACATAGTCCACGTCCTTCACCGCTACAGGGTCACGTAAAATATCATTATCACCTCTGCCCACATCACCAGAGAACAGTACACGCTTCTTCTTGCCATCAGCCTCATCTTCGATGTCCAGCACCACTTGAGCACTACCGAGAATATGACCAGCATCTACAAAATGCATCGTCACACCCTTACCAATGAGCATCGGACGGTCATAGCCCATATTCACAAACTGTCTCAAGCACAGCTCAGCATCCACCTCTTGATACAAAGGCTGCACTGGAGGCAGCCCCTTTTTCTTACGCTTTTTATTCAGCCACTCCACATCCTTCTCCTGGATACGCGCACTGTCCGCCAGCATGATCTGGCACAAGTCACGAGTTGCAAATGTAGCGTAAATATTCCCTTTAAATCCGCTCTTAGTCAGGTTCGGCAAGTTTCCACTATGGTCAATATGTGCATGACTAAGCACCACCGCGTCCACATCCTTTGGCTCAAAATGAGGAAAATTACAGTTCACCTCAAATGCATCATTTCTTCTTCCCTGATACAATCCACAATCTAACAAGATCTTCTGACCATTCACCTCTAACATATGCTGTGAACCTGTCGTCGTCCCTGCTGCTCCGCAAAATTTCAATTTCATATGCTACAAACCTAGTCTACATAGCTCACATGAAAAGAGAAAACTCACCCTCATCAAAAACTTATCCCTACTACATAAAAGTTAAGCTACTCCGCCCCTGCCTGCACTGACGTCACAGTGATTGTATAGATAATGTCCTCAACTGTCGCTCCACGGCTAAGATCGTTCACTGGCTTATTCAAGCCCTGAAGCATCGGTCCTATCGAGTCTACATTTGCTGAGCGCTGCACTGCCTTGTACGTCGTATTTCCCGTGTTCAGATCTGGGAAAATAAGCACATTCGCTTGACCTGCCACAAGACTATCAGGCGCCTTCTTATCAGCCACTGACTTAGTCGTTGCAGCGTCATACTGGAGTGGTCCATCTATGAGAAGATCAGGTTCTCTCTCTTTCACAATGTTAGTAGCGAGCTGGACTTTCTCCACATCGCTACCTGAGCCAGATCCCAACGTCGAATAACTTATCATCGCCACCTTTGGCTCTATACCGAAGGCCTTAGCACTATTCGCGCTCTGGATAGCTATCTCAGCTAGCTGCTCAGCAGATGGGTCTGGATTCACCGCACAGTCACCATAGATATACACCTGATCAGGTAAGCACATAAAGAAGATAGAAGAAACAATCTGGTTCCCCGGCGCTGGCTTAATGATCTGCAATGCAGGTCTAACAGTATTCGCAGTACTATGAATAGCCCCAGCTACAAGACCATCTGCATCACCTTCTGCTATCATCACAGTACCTAACAAAATATTATCATCGAGATCTCTCTCCGCTATCTCAAGAGTCATCCCCTTATGTTTACGACGCTCATACAAAGCATTAATATACTTGCCTTTCACCACGCTCGGATCAATGATTACTAGATTATCAGGGCACTCATGACCAAAGCCACGGATACGACCCTTAATTATATCTTCATTTCCCATCAATACACAGCGAGCAATAAAGCGAGAAGAACAGTCGAGAGCTGCCTTAATCGTCCTCTCCTCTTCACCTTCTGGTAGTAAAATTATACTGTTCGCCTTGCGCGCCTTTCCCGCCAAGTAATGCTTGAACGCCACCGGGGAAAGTCGCTTTTTAATATCGGATGAGATACGATCACGTAGCCACTTCGCATCAATGAAGCGCGCAATAGTCGTCATCACAAGATCAATCCGCTGATGATCATCAATCGCAATCTCTGTATCAAGATTAGCAAACAAATTAGCAGCTTCATAGGTGTCTGCATTAATCTTCAAAATCGGTAATCCAGATGAAGTATTCGGAGCGATAGAACAGAAATCAATAATATCCTCTCGCGGCTGAGCAGGACTTGTTAGAACAATACCCGCAAGCTCCACGCCCTTACTCACAGCTAAAGCTGCAGCAATAAGTACATCACTTCGGTCAGCCGGTGACACCAACAATGTACCATTTGTTAGACGATGAATAATGTTATCAACATGACGAGCACAGAAGCAAATAGAACTAATACGCTTCTTCTCAAAGTTACCATCATGCACGATCTCAGCCTTCAGCTCACGCGCGACATCACTCACTCGTGGATACTGTAACTCAGGAGTCTCTGGTATAACACCTATGAGATCATACGCTTTTGTAGCAAATTCCTTACGGAATAACTCTAACACATCAGGGAATGTGAGGAGGTTAATCTCCGCATCCACTGGCTGAGAAACCTTATTTAAAATAATCCCTGGTCGGTTTTGCTTCAGACCATCTGGTAAGTTAGCGATAGATCGATCAAGCGCTATCTTCGTCTCCTTAGGGCAGTTTGATTTCGGCCTTTTCACCACGATCACCTCTGCGTTAAGAGAGTTAGCTAGCCCGACGTTGATCTTCTCCGCTACGGCAAGTTCTAGCGTAGGAATGAGACCCTCTATCACGAGAGCATCATGCTTTTCCAAAAGCTGCTCCACAGTCTCCACCACATCAGCCAGAATCTGATCCATATTTTCCTTATGCAGCCTCTCTTCCAGTGTCTTGAGCGCCATTGAAACTGGTGGATCCAGCATGGTCACCTCTTTCAGATAAGCGCTAGATCGGTCTGCGGAATCTTGATTATATGCCTGATCGAACGGCTTATAAAAGCCCGCATTCACCCCATTACGGTCAAGAGCACGCACGAGACCAATGCTCGCACTAGTGAGCCCCGCATTAGAGCCAGATGGGATAGTTAGCAAAATATGTTTCATAAGAAGATACGTTTATAAAGTAGTTAGATTATGAGACTACTACAGCCTCAGTCTGTAGCGCTATTTCCAGCTCCTCATTCGTCGGGATAATAGCGACGATAGGAGCAGCCGGAGCAGCCACTGTCCCAGAATTAATATGAGAGATCTCTCTTTCTGTAGAACGGCGAGTAGCATTCTCAGTCTCATCTAGATCTATGCTTAAAAACTGAAGTCGCTCACAAATAGCAGACCTCACGTAGTCATCATTCTCACCGATACCTCCGGTGAAGACCAGCGCATCCAGCTTACCTGGTAGAGCTGCAAGCAAACCGATTATTTCCTTAGAAAGTCTATAGGTAAAGACATCCACCGCCAGCTTAGCATCAGCGTCACCCTCTTTCACCTTCTGATGAATAGCACGCATGTCAGAGTCACCACCTGAGAGGGCGAATAAACCAGACTTCTTATTCAGCGCATCTGTGATTTCCTCCAGTGATAAGCCAGTCTGAGTAGCGATATAAGAATGCATATTAGGATCTACATTTCCAGAACGTGTGCCCATGACAAATCCCTCTAGAGGGCTCAGACCCATCGTTGTATCGACACTCGCTCCACCATGCACAGCAGTGGCACTACATCCATTACCCAAGTGCGCCACGATGATATTAGAAGACTCAGGACTGAGATTAAAAAGATCTATCGCTCTACGAGAAACATACGAATGGCTCGTTCCGTGGAAACCATAACGTCTCACCTTCAGATCATCATACCATTCTGTAGGTACAGCATAGCGGTAGACATCTTCGCTGATAGTCTGGTGAAATGCTGTATCAAATACTGCCACCTGAGGAAGAGTAGGAAACTCCTTCACAGCCGCTTCTATCACCATCGCATTCGCTGGATTATGCAGTGGAGCCAACGGGCTAAGCTCATGGATCTTAGCGATCACCTCATCAGTAATAAGCGCGGCCTCAGGAAACTCATCAGCACCATGCACCACACGATGACCGATCGCTTCAATTGCCAAGTTCTTCTCTTTCAAAAAGCCATTCACACGTTCAATAACTTCAAGAATAGCAGACTGGTGAGTGTCTTCAGCCAGACTAAAATCAGTCTTCTCACCCGCTATCTCGATCTGTCCCTCAGGCTCTCCTGTATTGATTTTTTCTACTCGACCATCCACAAGATTCTCTTGCTGAGTAGTATTGAGAACAGAGAATTTCAGCGATGAGCTGCCTGCATTAAGTGCGAGAATAATCATAATTTATAGGAAGGAATTAACAAGCTCCACTTAAACATCACGAAGAGTAATGAGCAAGCTAGTTATTCGTAATTCCATTTATAAACCAGGGTAATCTTCACTCAGACAATGCGCTTACTAGCCTGTACCTATCTTCATAGCTAGCGACTTAGAATCACCAGTTACAACTTAGTATACAAAAAACTATTTCCAAGTTATCTTAGCCTTTCTCTTTTCTGTATCCACCCAGACGCTTGCATACTCGAACTCACGGGTGAATTCCCATCCATCTCTTTTCACTCTAGTATAAGCACCTTTGGGCGCGCCTAATGGCTTACTAAACTCTGGGTAATCAGCGAGAGAGCCAGAGCTAAGAGTCCATCCCCAGCCGTATTGGAAGTATGAGTAAGGCTGCGCACCAATCAGATAAACAGCGTGGTAATACTCTAACTTTTCCTTAGCCAGCTCAGCATACATAGCATCTCGCTCAGCTTTCATAGCATCTCGCGCAGCTCTCTTCATCTTTTTACTTTTCTCTTTATCATGATCGAACTCAGCTTCGACCCCGATCCGGAAGACTGACATTTTCCCTGCCTTAGAAATTTTCAGCATATCATCCCAGTCACTTAAAAGATTCTCTTTAGTTAATAGTTTACTTTGATAATGCTCAAACATCATCGCATCAACAACGGGAAATACATACTGACCGGCCCTCTGATGCGTATTATTTCCCAGTAGTATCTTATCAGGTCCCAGCTTTTTTTTCAAAGAGCCCATCATTTCGCCCATTGCCATCCTTACCTCTTTCGTCTTCTCTGCACGCATCCAGGAAAAGCCATGCATCTGATCTATAAATGCACCATCGCAGTCAGAATCTTCTACACCCTTAGCAACAGTACTAACCCACCAATCACGAAATTTAGGATTAAGAACATCAAAATAATAAACATTCTCTCTATTGGCTAGCTCGCCTGTCTCAGGGTCCGTTAGCAGGAAGCTTTTCAACTCTGGGTTCTTGTCTATCTGAAATCTATTTAACCCCTTAGTATAAGATGTGAAAGAGTACGCATAAGCAGAGTTAAAATAGAACAGTACCTTGATACCTGGTTTTATTTTTCTGAACTCAGCAGCTTCATGCTTTGCCCCTAGCTCGGCAGCACCTAGTTCTTTAAGGCCGTGTGATTTTTCAATGCAGATAAAATCACTCTGCTTTGCAATGAACTTTACCTCTTCAGGCTTCAGCACTCTCTGCATATCACCAAACATGAAATACTGAGGAGTTACATCCCAGCTAAACTTAGGATAGCTTGCAGGAGCAGTAAAAACGCTCCCGTCACTATTCTTTAAATTCTGACCACTAGCTGAGGTACTAGCCTGACCGTGACCAGGAAGCGATACCGATAATGACAGCAGAGATAGCTGCACGCATTTTCTCTTAAATTCCTTGATATTAATATTCATAGATTTGTTATATTTTAAAATGATAAAATTAAGTACTGGTAGTATTGAGCGCTTTTTACATCTTCCACTTTTTTCTGCTAGCTCACTAAGTCTCCTTTAGGTGAAATTTAAAATTATGATAGCCTTTATCTCTTATTAGGAAGTGCGTATATACTTACCTCAGTAGCATTTTTCTGAACCGGCCCTGGTGTGCTTCGTCCTTGATCAACGTAGCTTTTAAGTAGTTCTGTTAGTGCCTTTACACGCTCAGGTTGCTCAGCCTGCAGGTTCTTAGCTTCAGCTAAGTCATCCGCTAGGTTAAAGAGCTGAACTGATGGGGCATCGACAGGAGAGTCACCTGGTTTCGGGGCACTCCAGCCCCCAGATCCCTTACATAGTATGAGCTTCCAGTCACCTTCTCTGATAGCAAATGATCCATTAATAGAGTGGTTTACTATGGCAGTTCGTTGAGTATCTGACGGGTCTTTTAGACTTGGTAAAAAGGAGACACTATCCACACCGGAGTTCTCAGAAAGTTTCACATTTAAGATCTCGGCAAATGTGCTGATGAGGTCAGTCTGACATGTCAGACGAGCACTAACGGTATCCGGCTTCACCAGAGCTGGCCAGCGCACGATGAACGGAACACGGTGTCCACCTTCATAGGCATCTGCTTTGTGGCCGCGTAACTCTCCGTTTGGCTTATGCCCTTTACTGACTAAATCCGGAATCCTAGCTGAAGGAGAACAGCCATTATCTGTGCTGAAAATGACGATCGTATTTTTAGCAATGTTATTCTTATCCAGTGCTCCTAGTACCTGACCTACGACCCAGTCAGTCTCCATCAAAAAGTCACCATACTTACTGAGCCCAGATTTACCAAGCCATGCTTCACTAGGAACCACTGGCGAGTGCGGGGAAGTGAGTGGAAGATAGAGGAAAAATGGCTTATCCTCTTTTGCTCTTTCATCAATGAAAGCTACAGATTTCTTAGCAAACTCCATAAGGCATTCATTCTTTTTAAACGCCTTATCCTTTGGGCCTCGTCGACCACCTTTATTTATTCCAAGTTCAGTAACGACGGCTGTCTCGTTTTCGATATATACATACGGTGACATGTCTAATGACGCCGCGATCCCCCAGAAAGTATCAAACCCATGAGAGGTGGGTGTAATCAGAGCTGGCTTAGAGAAATCGATATCCCAACCTTGTTTTAATTCCCTACCTTTAGAAACCTTGAAATCCTCCTGATACTGCCATTTTATCCCTAAATGCCACTTCCCAACGCATCCTGTATAATAGCCCTGATCCTGCAGAAACTGACCGACCGTCGGCTCATTAGGCTCGATCAATGGAGCGTAGTCAGGGTTATTGAAAACATGCTGAGTTAGACGTGTACGCCAACTATAGCGCCCAGTAAGAATGGAATAACGTGAGGGTGTGCATACCGCAGAAGCAGAATGAGCATCCGTGAAGCGCATTCCCTCCTTAGCCATACGGTCAATGTGCGGAGTCGGCGCGAGGCCATTAGCGTGGGACACATCTCCTATGCCCATATCATCTGCGTAGATAACAATGATATTCGGCTTCGGTGCCGCCTCTAGCGAGGGAAGCAAAAGCAATGAAGCTAGTATGCTTGTGACCAATATTTTATAGGTGCGTTTTTTCATGTGGTTTTCATTTAGGGCTCATCACCCCCTTGTTAGTCATCATTCTTACTTTAATTTTCTCGGGGCTCGGAATCTACGCAAGCTTCTTTATCTATAAGGCTACGCAATAACATTAGATTTTCTTTCTAAAAAAATAGACTACGAACATAATTACCAACGCTCTTATAGTCTAGTCGAATCTCACAAGAGATATAAACCATATCTTTATTACAGCCGAAGCTAATTACTAAAATTATGAAATATATAAAATACTGTCCTATCATCCTATCAATGGCAATCTTCGCGCAAGGTGCTGAGACCTTCAAAAAACCTTTTCTTATCGAAGCAGGTAATAAACCTATCGTACTCGAAGATGGGTACGCTTACCCTACATTTGTTGATTTAAGCGGAGATGGGGTAAAAGACCTTGTCGTAGGTGGCTACAAAAACGCTGGTCAAATACATTATTTCGAAGCATCTCGAATGGGGTCATACAAAAAAGGAAAACTCCTAACCTTCGCAGACAGTGGCGATCCTCTCAATGTACCTGGAGTCAAATGATGCACCAGTGCTACTCCACAGTTTGTGGATTTTAATGAAGACGGTATCATGGACATCATTAGCGGTACTTTTTTTTCAAAGCCAGCACCAGTATACGTTCTGGAAGGCACTAAGAAAAAAGGGCGCTTCCATAAAGCTAAACCTATATTGACTATCACAGGTAGAACTCCAGTAGCGTACGAGAAGAACCAAGTAGATAACAAAAAGAACCTGAAGCAAACACAGTGTAGTAAGCAATATCTAGCTGATCTTAATGACGATGGTTTACTAGACCTCGTTTACGGTGATAAAACAGGTCGTTTCACCAAGTTCGACGGAGTCAAAAAGGAAGGAGAAATGAGCTTCACAAATACTCAAAGCACACTTAAATATGCCGATGGAGGTGATGTCAAGTTAACCATGCCAGGATACGAAAAATACTCTAGCCCCCACTTTGCAGACTGGGATGATGATGGTGACTTAGATCTGTTATCTGGCTCATCTACTGGTGCTGTTTTTTACTTTAAAAATATAGGATCACCTGCGAAAGCCGTATTTAAAAAGCCTACCACTCTGCTGGAAGGCCTAAAACTTCATACAAAGCGTGACCCTTTATCATATTACATGGTGCCAAAAGAGCTCGAGCAAGATCGACCTCAATTCATCAGTTCTGTTACGACAACAGATTACAATGGTGATGGCAAGTTAGATCTCGTAATAGGAGACCACTACGTAGAATACAATAAGCTAGCTAGTGTCTCTCAAAAAGAGTTCGAAGAAAAACAACGTGAATACGAAAAGATACAATCTAATGTAGTAGGGCTCAGAAAATTTCAAGATACCTATATGCAACACAAAAACCTCGGTCGTGTCTGGGTTTTATTACGTGAATAAAACACTTACCTTCATAGGCTCCACAGCACCTATTGTTGTGGAGCTCTATGCTTACCATTCGTAGTTTTTACTACTGCAGAGCCTATGGCTCTGTAACTTTCAACCTACCAAAAAGCCTTTGACCTGACTCCAGTTCTCTATCCACAATGATTTTCACATCTTGGATACCATTTGATGCTTCGCTTAGATTGACCATCGCATCTTTAGGTGTGGTAATATTTACATCCACCCAAGTTTCTGCATCCGAGCTGTACTGAAAGACCTGCTCTGTATCTAGAGCTGAGTCAGCAAGCCTGCTAAACGAGAAGATAAAACTATTTTCAGTGACCTCTGCTTTAGGTAGAAGTTCTACATCTTCATTTGATGGGTCACCATTGAGAACGTATTCCATCAGATTTACTATCCCATCACCGTCAGGATCTCCTAAGCCCGTCTTATCATCTAAGTCTGAATCCCCACGCGCCCATTCATCATAAGAATCTAGCTCTATTCGCCCAGTTGCTGAAACATTGATTTGATCTAGATACACTTGGTCAAAGTTGTCCGCTGCGTCGCACTTGAATCTCAAAATAGTATTATTAGTAAATGTCACGCCACCTATCGTGAATCTACCTTGTTTAAAGGCTCCATTTATAAAGTCAGACCCTGCGACCCAAGACTTCACAGTAGTATAGTTACTGCCGCCATCAGTAGAGAGCTGTAGCCAGAAATCATGTCCATCATCCATCCCTAAAGTGTAATACCAAAAATCCACAGTAACAGACGTGTACTCTGCCAGCTCCATTGTATTTGAAACCAAGCGTGACTGTGAAGTGTTATCTCTGATCAACCCTGCATTATCCCCTTGGTGAGCATAGGTAGTCTCAGTGTATAATATAGAGTCACTGCCTGAGCTATTCCAGGCCACAAAACCATCTTCAAAGTTCTCACTACTGAGCAAATGTGTGCGATCTGAATAGTCAATAGCGTCCTCTTCATAATAAACTACTAACTTAGGCTGAGCATAAACATCTGGAAACTCGCGCGCTCCATACTGAACTTCTAAATCATTACGAAACTCATCATAGACGCGAATGGACAGCTTAGAATCGCCCGCCAGTGCAGAGATCAGCTCATCAGTGACATCGATCTCAATATCATCACCATGCCCCCAACTCGCCAGAACAGTAGAGCCAGCTGGAGCGTTATCGGCATTGATCCCAGTTTCCGTCCAGCTATTGTTAAGCACTAACTGCGCTTTATACGTACTCGTAAGCTTCTCATCTGGGCTAGTACCAAACAACTGAATCTTCGCAGAAACCACGTCTTCAGTCACCGATGAAGCATCAAATCTTATATACGCACTCCGGGTAAATCTGTCAGAAGCTCTTCTCACTAGCATTTCAGCTGCCGTTCCATAGTTAGCATCATCTTGAAAATAAGCATCCGCCTCAGCAGTAATCGTCACATTAGCACGACTTTGTTCATCCACGTGTTCGATATAATCATAAATACGGTCATTCATGTATTTCATGCTAGCCTGAAGCTCCGTATAGCTATCTCCTTCAATATTGATAAGACCTCTTTTCGCTATAGTCGGGTCGTTATTAACAGTGATTGTCGGATCATTTCCTTCATAGTCGTCTTGGAAATTAAACCAATGGAAGCCAACGATAAATGGCTTCTCCAACTGCGTCGTTACGAAATTTTCATAAAAAAGTGCCCGGGACGTCTCATCCTCCACTCTCCATCCTGCTCCAGTTTCTTCATAGCCAGTGATCTTCTCCATAGCGTAAAACTCAGAGATCAAAAGCGGTCGGTCAGTCCACGCTGCAATATTTTCTAACTCATTACTACGTGACCCCCATCTGTGATAGTGATTGATAGCTACAATATCAAGATAGCGCCCAGCTGCCTCCATAAATTCCTGAGTACGGTTCCAGCTTTTATTCAGTCTAGGCCCTAGGATCATATGGTTCGGATCCACTGCCCGCACAGCTCCACAGACTACGGAGAAATAACGCTCTGCCATCACCGCAGCATAGTCATCTGCGTCTTCATCCGTGAAGTCCGCTATCGCCACATTACGATCCGCTAGAAAACTAATTGCAGCCTGATAATTCTTATCATTAGCATCATTTACATTAAGGTGAGATTCTAAGCCTCCAGTAAATGTCCAAGACAGCTCATTATCAATAAAGTAGCCATATACATGCGGGTCATTCACATATTGTCTAAATTCCTGCTCAGCCTTCTCCTCACAGAAAGTCACGAACTCGTCATCAAAAACTGCAATCGGTAACCTATCCGCACGCGTATTCTTATAACTAGAAACGAAACTGTACTTCGGGCAATACGCCAGAGGGGTCGCATTCTTCAGCCTAGAATCTTGGATCTCCTCGTCTGACCAGTTTCCCGTACCATTCATACCGAACTCAGGAAGAAGCTCATAGACATCATCAGGATTATAACCATCAAAGAGCTGCACCGAGTTTACCGCCTTATGAATGTATAGATAGCCCTCTGGGTCTATCGACCACCAGCGTCCATCTATCTTTTCTACACGGAAAAAACCTGTAGCTTCGACCCGATGAGCTTTCCACCCACCATAATAACTAAATTCTAGATTACTGTCATTCGTCGTATATCCATCTACATCGTCTAATGTCCTAGCGTCATATGGCATAAATGTCTCAGTCTCTTCATCATAGACACTAGCTTGCTGAAGCTGAGCCTGCACCAGAGACAGTGAACAGACAAGACTACCCATAGAGGATAAAAACAGTGATCGGGGGAAATTAAACATAATGAGGGAGGTTAAATATAATGAGGGAGGTTAAATACAATAATCACACACCCAAATGAACGTGTTGATAAAATATCTAGACAGTAATTGCTGTGGGCATCCCCTACAACGGGGCTGTCACTTTTTCAACTATTAAATCTCAAAAAAATCCAAATTCATTTATGAAAGTCTCATTCACCCATCTATTAAGACAGGACTTGCTGAAAAAGAGTTCAAAGTATCAAACACGATCTATAGACGATACTCAGAGCCCACAGATATTTCACACCCTAAAAAAGCGCCGTTATAAACTTAGCTCATAATTCCCCTCAGAATTTCTTGCCTTGATTACGAAATAACATAGATTCAAGTAGTAACCAACTTTCTTATTTAGTTGAATGTTCAGCTTCATACTGATTATAGGATAACTCATCAAATGAACACTCACCTTCCCCTAAGAAAGGAAAACTTTAAAAATAACAACCAATAGAAAACACTACATATAATGAAAAAGAAATATTTATTCATGCTTCCAGCGATGTCATTCGCTGCTGGCACATCAGCATTCGCCCAAGACGTAGCTAACATTCCAGCGGCAGCTATGGTGAACATGAAGGCAGATTTCAGCGAAGCTAAACCAGCTACAGAAATGTTCAACACACTCGCTGACATGCTCACTAACGCAGCGAAAGAATCTGGCCAAGAAATAGACGGCAAAGCTGTATTAACAGCACTAGGTCTTAATGAAATAACTTCCTACGCAATGAGCGGAGAGAAAGCTGGAGATATCTGGAGTAATAAAATGTTCATCCACAATAACGGATCTGACAAAGGCATCTTCTCCCTTCTTGGCAAAAAAAACCAAGAATTTACCGTCACTGGCCTTGCTCCAGCAGATACAGATTTAGCAGCTCAGGTTGAGCTCGACCTCAGAACGGTTGAGAAGCTATTTCTCTCAGTGATGAAAGCCGCCAACGCGCCAGAAGATGCCGTTGCTGAATTCACTGATGCCATGGCTGAGGAAGCTACTTTACTAGGAATGACTAATTCTGAGCTTCTTGCTAAGCTCAATATCCGAGCCAGTATCGCCATCACCTTCGATCCCGCTGCTAAAATACCTATCCCAGAGATTGGAGAGATCGACAAACCAAACTTCATCATCCGTATAGACGGAGCTGCATTAGAAATACAAACGCTCCTAAATGGCGCGGTAGACATGTTCGGCATCCCTCTCCAGAAAAAGGAAGAAAATGGAGTAACGAGCTACTCAGTTCCTGAGGCATTACTAGGTGCACTCATGGGCTACAACCCAGCGATCACAATAGATACTAATAATAACCAAGTCACTATCGCTAGCTCTCCTGACTTCCTCGCACAGAGCCTCAATGCTGAGACTCCGAAACTTGCTACAAGCGCTGACTTCATAAAGGCAACTGAAGGCCTCGCTACTAAAGGAAACAGCATGTCTTACATGTCGAAAGACTTCGCTAAACTCGTAGTAAAACTCATGGAAATAGCTCAAGCAAAAGGCCTTCTAGAAGGTCTAGATGAGGCTCAGGACGCTGAAATCATGAAGCAATTCGAGAACATGAAAAAAATCGACCAGAGCACTTACAGTGCGTACACTAGAACTGACGAAGGCATCCTGATGTCTGAGAAAGGCATCCAGAGCTTGGAAAAAACTATCAAAGAAATGCAGGAGCAAATTAAAGCGCTCATCCAAGAAATGTAAGCGCTCATATTATCTTACACATACTTTAAAAGCAAATGAGCCATTCCCACACCGGGAATGGCTCATTTTTTTTCACACTTCACACGTTATATTAAGCAAAAGTCCTTAGCTATTTTGGCTACTTGATTGACTCATCAGCCACTTGCCTCGGACACGCTTACTCTCTCTGAAGACATAATAAATGACGACTCATAACCCCCCTTAAACCCATTGATAAAACTGAACTAAACATCAATGAAATCGATACATTATAAGAAAACATTAACCAAATTCATAATTAACGCTAATACACAACAAGTTACAACCATTCAAAAAAACAACCTAACGACATACTAAAGCACCATCACAGTATCACATCCCACTCGCGCCCCAAGCACCTGATACTATTTCCCCACTAGAAGGGACAAACTCATCTAGAGATGCTCGGATCTAGACAGAAACCTCTGCCTTGATATGCGGATGTGGGTCGTACCCCTCTAACTTAAAATCTTCAACGGTGAAGTCATCAATATTTTTCACCTCAGGATTCACCCACATTTCTGGAAGAGGTCGAAGTTCTCTAGCAAGCTGTTCTTTCGCCTGGTCAATGTGGTTATTATAAAGATGTAGGTCACCAAAGCTGTGCACGAAGTCACGCGCCTCGTAACCTAACACCTGAGCGATCATTTTCACAAAGAGTGCATAAGACGCGATGTTGAATGGCACACCCAAGAAGAGATCCGCACTACGCTGGTATAGCTGACAAGAAAGCCCTGGCCGCTCACTATCTGCATCATGCACATAGAACTGGAACAACAAGTGACACGGCGGCAGCGCCATCTCATCCACCTTGCCGACGTTCCAAGCAGAAACTAAATGACGTCTAGACGTTGGGTTATGCTTCAAGTCATGCATCAGGCGGGCTATTTGGTCTACCTTAGTTCCATCTTCCTTTGCCCAGGCTCGCCATTGCTGACCGTAGACTGGACCTAGGTCTCCATTTTCATCCGCCCACTCGTCCCAGATTCTCACTCCATTTTCCTTTAGATAAGAAATATTAGTATCCCCCTTGAGGAACCAGAGGAGCTCATGAATGATAGAGCGTAAGTGCACCTTCTTAGTAGTCAGACAAGGGAACCCTTCACGCAGATCATAACGCGCCTGTCTACCAAACACAGAAATAGTGCCAGTGCCCGTACGGTCACCGCGGCTCTCTCCATTTTCTAAGACATCTCTGAGCAAGTCATGATATTGTTGCATGTCCTTACTTAAAACCTTCTTCTCTAAAATTGAAATAAAAATTTCAGCCTCCGCTTGCTTAAAGCTACCAGACAATACATCATCCACACAGACCTACACCACCAATCATGGAATTCCTAGACATCACCGCCATCCTTCTTACTCTCGCAGCGCTTTTCGCATACGTAAATCATCGCTACATTAAGCTGCCTATCACGATCGGCATCATGCTCATCTCACTCATCGTAAGCCTTCTCATGATTATGGTAGGCCAGTTCATCCCTGCATTTGATGATACAGCTCAGGAGTTCGTCGCATCCATTGACTTCAATGAAGCGCTGATGAACTGCATGCTCAGCTACCTACTCTTCGCTGGCGCGCTACACGTAAACCTCAACGAGCTAAAACAGCAGAAACGCATTGTCGCCCTCATGGCCACACTTGGAGTCACCATCTCTACCTTTGCCGTAGGTACCGCTGCTTACTACATCTTCGGTATACTAGACGTGCACATTCCCTATGCTTGGTGTCTCGTCTTTGGTGCTCTCATCGCCCCGACCGACCCAGTCGCGGTCCTCGGTATTTTAAAGACAGCGGGCGCACCTAAATCACTCGAAACAAAGATCACCGGCGAGTCCCTCTTCAATGATGGAGTCGGCGTAGTAATCTACCTTGTACTCGTGGGTATCGCTACTACTGGGATCGGAAATGTTACCGTAAGCAGTGTCGCCCATGACTTTCTACTAGAAGCCGGTGGTGGTATCCTACTCGGTCTCGCACTCGGATATATCTGCTATAAAATGCTCAAGTCCATCGATAACTACCACGTGGAAGTCCTACTCACTCTTGCACTCGTAACTGCAGGTTACAGGTTCGCTATGTTCTATCACCTTAGTGGACCACTCGCCATGGTAGTGGCTGGTCTCATGATTGGAAATCACGCACGTGAGAATGCGATGTCTGAGCAGACACGTAACAATGTTGACACCTTCTGGGAACTTATTGATGAGGTCCTCAACGCTATTCTTTTCCTCCTCATTGGTCTGGAAATTTTCATCCTAGATTTCTCCACACCAGTGCTCATTGCAGGCATTATCCTCATTCCAGTATCACTCCTCGTGAGATACATTTCTTCCGGATCAGCAGTTTTACTACTCGGAAAAATGGGCAAGGAATTCACCCCAGGTGTGATCAAGATTCTTACATGGGGAGGTATCCGTGGTGGCATCTCCGTAGCCCTCGCGCTCGCTATTCCTAAGGAAGCTGGTGACGCACGTACTCATATCCTCGTGGTTACTTACGTCATTGTGATATTCTCTATCTCAGTTCAAGGACTCACCCTAAAATCGTTAATATCTAAAGCACTTGCAAAAAACAAATAGCACGCTTAAGCCAGAGACATCTAAAACTTCACTAACAGATACCATGACTATCCAAGAAGCACAAAACGCCATTCTAGACGACCTCAGCATATTCCAAGACTGGACAGAACGCTACGAGTACGTCATCAGCCTGGGCAAGAAACTCGCGCCTATGGATGATTCACTTAAGACTAGCGACAAGCTCATCCAAGGATGCCAATCACAGGTCTGGTTAGCAGCAGAAAATAAAGATGGAAACATCATTTACGCCGCTGACTCAGACTCTCTCATCACCAAAGGCATGATCGCCCTATTCATCAATACTCTGAGCGAGCAGAAACCAGATGCTATCCTCTCCGCCGACATGAGCTTCATTGATGAAACTGGCCTCAAAGAACACCTCGCACCCACCCGTGCTAATGCGCTCAACCTCATGGCCCGTCAGATGAAAAAACTCGCTCTTGATCTCACAGCGTAATTTTCTAGCACATACTTCTAACAGCGTATGCTTACAGATTCACACTGCCACCTCGCTTCGCATAAGTTCCCAGCTGAAGAGGTGCCTGCACTGATCCAGCGAGCTAAAGAAAATGGTATCCACCGGCTCATCACATTAGCAACATCGCTCAAGGACCTAGATGAAAACATCACCTTAGCAAACACCTACCCACAGATCTTCGCAGCCATCGGCATTCATCCCTGTGATGTCCACATCACACCGGATCGCTATTTAGAAGAACTAAAACAGCGTCTAACAGATGCTTCTAACAAGAAGAATATCTGTGCTATCGGTGAGACTGGCCTCGACTACTTTCACCCCGCTCCTATAGAAGGCGGGCTAAGCACTGAGGAATACCATGCACGTCAGCGCGCCCTCCTCCACCAGCATTTCCAGCTAGCTGCTGAGCATGGTAAAAACATCGTCATCCACACCCGTGATAAAGAGAGCCAACAGTCACTCGATGATGCAGTAGAAATATACAAAAAATACGCGGACCAAGTCCATGCAGTCTTCCACTGCTTCCTCGGTCCATGGACATTACCTCAAGTCCAGACTATTTTAGATCTCGGTGGCTACCTTTCCTACACAGGTATCACCACCTTTAAAAAAGCGGCCAACACACTCCAAGCCGCGGCGCTAACCCCAGCTGACCGCATCATGGTCGAAACTGACTCACCCTACCTCGCTCCCACTCCACACCGCGGTAAGCGTAACGAGCCAGCCTACACTCTCCACACCGCTCAGGTCATCGCAAAAGCTCGCGGCATCAGTATAGAAGAACTCGCTGCCATCACCGAGCAGAACGTGAATACCTTTTTCAAACTCGCTTAATCAATGAACCTTTTTCTCCTCATAACGATCTCCATGATCGCTTTTGCGGGAAACTCCATTCTCTGCAGGCTCGCGCTAGACACATACAGCATGGATCCAGCCAGCTTCACCAGCATCAGACTGATCTCTGGAGCACTCGCTCTATGGGTTCTCACATTTGGTAAAAATAATTCCTCTAAGAAAGACAAAGGAAACTGGTTCTCCGCGTTCGCGCTATTCACTTATGCTGCCTGCTTCTCATTCGCCTACGTGAACCTCTCCACAGCCATGGGCGCTCTTCTACTTTTTGGTGCCGTTCAGATAACGATGATTAGCTACAGTATCCTAAACCGTGAAACTCTATCAAGCTGGCAAGCCACCGGACTCGTTCTCTCCATCACAGGCTTCGGCTACCTGCTTATCCCTGGGCTCACCGCCCCACCGCTGATCGCTTCTAGTATCATGATCATATCCGGCGTAGCGTGGGGCATATATTCGGTCAGAGGGAAAGCCTCAGGTAACCCCGCGATAGTTACCGCAGGTAACTTTCTCCGCAGCATACCATTTGCCATCACCTTGAGCATACTCAGCTTTACCATCTTCCAGCAGCGAGAAATCAACACCGATTTCACCATCCCCACCAGTCTTATTGCTATCATTTCTGGAGCTATCACTTCTGGGCTAGGCTATACGCTTTGGTACAGAGTGCTGCCATCACTCAGCTCCACTGCGGCTGCCAGCATTCAGCTCAGCATCCCAGTGCTCGCTGCATTTGGCGGTATTCTCTTTCTCAATGAGTCCATGAGCTTACGTCTAGGCATCGCCTCCCTCGCCATCCTAGGCGGTGTCGCAATAGTCATCATGAGCAAGAAACCAGCCCGACCTACCAAACTCTTTTACCGCCCTTCTGAATAATCATGCCTGCAGAAACCATTCTCTTTCTCGCCATATCGGCACTCTGTCTGGGTATTTCCAAAGCAGGTTTCTCTGGAATTTCATTAATCTCTGTCTACATACTCGCTCAGACTTTCGGAGCCAAGGAGTCTCTCGGCATCGCTTTACCACTTCTCGTCTTGGCAGACCTCATGGTCTACCCTGCCTTCCGTAAGCACGGTAGCTGGGCACAAGTTTGGCCCGTTTTCTTCCCTGCTCTCTTCGGCATGGCAGCCGCCTTCATTCTTCTCCCGCACCTGCCTAATGAAGTAATGAAGCCCGTCATCGGCATCATTATTCTCGTCATGGCTCTCATCACCCTATTGCGGAAATTTTACGCAGAACAGATCGAGCGTCTGGCAGTGACGAACAGCTTCCGCTTCGCCTCAGCATCATCTGGCGGGATAGCCACCGTCCTTGCCAATGCCGCCGGCCCCATTTTCCATCTCTACCTCCTCACCGTGAAGCTCCCTAAAATGGAACTCATCGGAGTCTGCGCTCGTTTCTTCCTTTTAGTAAACCTCCTCAAGCTCCCGTTCACTGCCCAGCTAGACCTCATCAATAAAGAAACGATCATAATAAATATCTACCTCATCCCCATCCTAGCACTAGGCATCTTCATCGGTAAAAAATTTCTACACCACATCCCCCAGAAAAGCTTTGAATACCTGATCCTCATCTCAGCTATGATAGCAGGTGTCAGACTTACATTTTTCTAAAAATGACCTAATCTGTGTAACTGATTGTCATCAAAGTAAAAGAAATCTAAATAAGGGAACCTCTGGTAACAACCCGTTTTCAAAAACACTTTGGTTTTAGGAAAACCTAACAGATTTTGCTTACATTATTTCACTATCTTGAGTGATTCTAGCTCAAGTTCACCTGGTTTTTCGCAAATTTCCGATGGTTTAGCCCTTTTGAAGCTTTATCCCATTTCTTAAAGTAAAAAGGGCTTTTTATAATAAGTGTTAAGCTCAATTCATGGCAAGAAAACGTGGAAAAATAGACAACCGTAACGAAGTTGATAAAGTGATGCTTCTCTACAAAACTGAAAAAGT
>CALJOJ010000095.1 GCA_937981665.1 uncultured Rubritalea sp. | reverse complement strand
GACGTAATGAGTCGTGGTGCAATGGTCTGGGATCCTTCCTCTAAAGAGGACTCCTTCCCAGCCCGCCACGTTGCGTTCATCCTTTCAGTCTTCACTCCACTCCACGCCACATTACGTCTGTTGTGCGAAGGAATGAGCAGGTATCGCGCCAGTCCTTAACCCAGGCTCGCAGGGGCTCGCAATCCACCCCCCACAGCCTCCGCTAGGGCATCATGTTCCGGGAGGATCAAAGATCCTACTTCCTGCCCAAAGTCTCCACTCCGTTGCGCCCTTCACATCATGCCCCAGCTCCGGCCTACCACTGAAAAGCTCCCCATTATAATGGTTCTGCCCCCTCTTTCTTACGATGACTGAGGAGGAGGTAGCTAGACTCCCATAAAGACATAGCACTCTCTAAACCACTACGAGGATCTTGGATAAAACTTTTGCTGGCTAAGTTTGAAGCTAGCAAGGATAGCTCAGTAGCTGTTGGGAAATTCTCAGGATTAATACCGAGTTCGCTAAAATCGTTCATAGGATTATTATTTGAAATCCTGAGGAAGTCTAAAATGGCTCATATGAGCCATATAATGGGTTAATCAGAGTAACCCTGTTGTATCCCTATATGTATCCCTTGGGTAAAAAAAGAAAACCCTAAGTCTCATAAGTTGCTGAGAAGTAGGGTTTTTCAAAATGGCGGGTCAGCAGGGATTCGAACCCTGGATACCATCACTGGTATACTCCCTTAGCAGGGGAGCGCTTTCGACCACTCAGCCACTGACCCGTGAATTGATGTGTTGTCGAACTGCGGTGAAAAGAACATACGGAGAGAGGTTCGTCAATGATTTGATGATTAAAATCGTGATTTTTTTTACTGTGAGAATCCTCGATAGGCATTATGTTCTTGTCTATGAATAATCTGATTTTTACTTTGATTGCTGGTGTGATGATTTGTTCATTGCACTCGTGTGCTAATAATAAGCAAGTTGAGGAGCTGAAGAAGGTGAAAGAGGAGAAGGTGGATCAATTAGTAGCTCGTGTGAGCTCGGTAAATTTATCGGCTAATTATGTGTTGATTCAGCGCTATGGACGATTGGTAGTTCCGGAGGATTCTGTTCTGTATACTCTGGGCTCTTCTGAAGAGCAGGGTAAGGCGGCTAATATAAAGCTCACTGGGGAGAAGCTTGGCCAGTTTTTGGCTGCTGATATTGTTTCGGGGCAGATTAAGGTGGGAGATTCTGTGTATTTGAGAGATTTAACAGAGGTTAAAAAGGAGTCAAAGGCGCTGACTCCATTGGATAAAGATTCGGTTAGTATGAATGAGAAGCCGACCCAGATCGAGATGCCACCGGCTGATGTGACTACTCCTGAACAGGGAGGTGAGCTTGAGGAAGTAGAGCTAGCTGATGATACTCTTTTACCGGTTGTTGAGTAGTCGCTGGTTATTGAATTAGAGAGATTTACCCTGAATGAGATCTCAGCATGATGTGTTTTTGGGTAATTTGGAGATACTTGTTCAAAAAATAATTATAAAATTTATGCGCTGTAATGCTTATAGTTTATAGTGCTTGTCTATTAATTTTGAAAAAATACTCACTTTTTTATAAATTAAACTTGCCTTAACTAGATATTTTAAATAATTATGACCCTGCGGATGGTTAATTACTTAGACCTCCTAGATAATTAATTATTCAAAAATAGCACTATGAAAACTACAACACAACAAGGTGGATCAAGCACTGAAGCAGAGAGGTTAGCCGATTTTGTATTATTTACACAGCGTTCTTGTATTCTCAATCTAGCGTCTGAGCTGAATAAGGGAAGTGTTTCATTTCCTCAATTCTTTCTTCTTACTTATCTGTCTAGCGAGGAATACCTAACGATGTCTGATATAGCTAAGAAGATGGGGCATTCGACAGCAGCAGCGACTGGGCTTGTGGATAGACTAGAAAAGCTCAATTATGTCGAGCGCGTGCATGCAGCAGAAGATCGACGTAAGATTATGGTACGTATCACTTCTCACGGTATTGATCTTGTTTCTAAGATGCGTGGTGAAATAGCGATGAATCTTGCAGATGTGATGTCTGAAATGGATGAAGAAGAAGCTGATACTGTGAACCATGCTAGAGCAGCACTGAACAGAAATCTTTAGTAGTCTCTAGATTCGCAGTGTTTACTATTACGTTAGATAAGGATTATACAGGTACGTCATTATGGCGTGCCTTTTTTATTGAGTATTATTCAAGAGAGGTTTTTAGTGGTGGTCATGGAAGATTTCTTAGCTGGGATAAATGAGATAGATGGCCTAGGGGCAAAATTTCTAACACGCTATCATGGTGTAGAGGTGGATAATGATAAGGAGGCAACATTGCAGAGGCTGGAACCTAAGCATAAGCAGGCTGTGGAGGAGATGGGCTTTAGGTGGGAGCAGTGCTGGCGTGCTGAGCAGGTGCATGGTGCCGAGGTGGCTATGGTGAGTGCTGCGGATGTGCGGATAGGAAATGGGATTATTCCTGGTGTAGATGGGCTGATTACTCAGGATAGAGGGGAGGTTCTAGGGATATATGTTGCTGATTGTGGAGCTATTTATTTAGCAGATAAGGTCACGGGTGCGATTGGCTTGTTGCATTCTGGTAAGAAGGGGACGGAGCTAGAAATACTGGCTGAAGCTCTGAGGCGAATGAATGATGAGTATGGCACTGAGCCAGAAAATGTTGTTGTGGCACTTGCCCCATGCATACGTCCACCAGCGTATGAGGTAGATTTTGCAAATGATATTAAGAGGCAGGCCGAGCGACTTGGGATTCAAGAGGAAAATTTTACAGATTGTGGGATTTGCACGAGTTCTGACTTAGATAGTTATTATAGCTACCGAGTAGAGCAGGGATCGACGGGGAGAATGTTAGCATTGTTAGGTAGATATGAGTAAGTTCGTTCATAAGGAAGAGGCTAAGGCCAAGGTGAATTTAACACTGGATGTGTTAGGTCTACGGCAGGATGGTTTTCATGCGATGAAGACACGGATGGCTCCAGTTAGCCTTGCAGATGAGTTGGAATTCTACACAGCGGATGCGTACAGCTTGGAGTGCGATGCGGATGGGGTGCCGATGGATGAAACTAATCTGGTGAGCCGTGCTGTGAGGATTTTTGAGAGAGAAACGGGAATGGATAGCAAGTGGCGTGTCAAGTTGATCAAGCATGTGCCTCATGGGGCTGGGCTTGGTGGGGGCAGTGGCGATGCTGCAGCCGTGATGCGTGGCTTGAATAAGCTTACTGGTGCAGGTGTGTCTCATGATAGAATGGCTGAGCTGCTTAGTGAGATAGGTTCAGATATTCCCTTTTTCGTCTATGAGTCCGTCTGTGACTGTAGTGGACGGGGTGAAATAGTAGAGCCTGTGGAGTGGGAGCATGATGTAACGATGTTACTTCTAAAGCCGAGTTTTGGGATAAGTACTCCGGAGGCGTATCAAGCATGGAGGAATGCTGAGGAGCTTCCGGGGGTGAGCTATGGTAAGCAGGTATTCTCGTGGGGAGAAATGTATAATGATCTCGAAAAGCCTGTTTTCATGAAGCATAGATTTTTAGCAGAGATGAAGTGCTGGCTACTAGCGCAGGCAGAGGTGGAGGGGGCTATGATGAGCGGCTCTGGATCTACTTTTATGGCTGTAGTAAATGAAGCGGATGCGGAGAACCTGCTAAAGAAAGCTAAACAGGAGCTAGATCCCACTCTCTGGGGGAGAGTGGTAAAGCTAGGTGGGGATGAGTAGATCACCGCATAGGATTTAGAATTTTCTAACTTCGGTATCACTGAGGTACTGATCATTTTTCTCAGGGTGGTCTAGGGTGTAGTGTATTCCTCTGGATTCCTTTCTGCGTATTGCACAGTCGACGATGAGCATACTTGTAGCCACTAGGTTACGGAGTTCTAAGATGTCTGAGGTGACGGTGTGCCCCCAGTAGAATTCGCGGACTTCTTTTCTTAGGTTTCTGAGTCTGCGGGCTGCACGCTGAAGACGGTTGTCTGTTCTGACTATGGATACGTAGTCCCACATGAGTCGGCGTATTTCATCCCAGTTATGAGAGACGAGCACGAGCTCATCTGGTGGAGTGGCATCACGACCCTCCCATGATGGGATCGTGATGTCATTTGGTATAGATTTGTGATGCTTTAAGTTTTTAACGATATATCTCAGAGCTCTTCTAGCCATGACGTTTCCTTCTAAAAGAGAGTTAGAAGCAAGTCGGTTAGCTCCGTGAAGCCCAGTGCAGGCTACTTCTCCGATTGCGTATAAACCTTGAATAGTGGTGCGTGCATCGGTGTCAGTAGTGACTCCGCCACATTGATAGTGAGCGGCGGGTACGACCGGGATAGGGTCTTTTTCACAATCATGGCCGAAGGAAAGTAAGGTCTCGTAGATGTGTGGGAAGCGTTCCTTCATGAAGCCTTTAGGCTTATGAGTAACATCGAGGTAAATGCAGGCGGCACCGGTTTTCTTGATCTCGTGGTCAATGGCTCTTGCTACAATGTCACGAGGAGCTAGTGAGCCACGTGGGTCATGCTGCTTGGTGAATTCTACACCTTGGGCATTGATGAGAATGCCGCCTTCTCCTCTCACTGCTTCAGAGACGAGGAAGGATCTAGCTTCAGCACCTTGAGCGGATGGATTATAGAAACAGGTAGGGTGGAACTGTACGAATTCCATGTTAGAAATGGTAGCGCCAGCTCTCCAAGCCATCGCGAGACCATCGCCAGTAGAGCTGTCTGGATTTGTAGTGTACAGGTAGACTTTTCCACATCCACCGGTAGCAAGTAGGACTTGGTTAGACTTGAAAATATTTACTTTACCAGTGGCTTCATCGAGCACGTATGCTCCCACGATTCTATCTTCAATAGCAATTCCTAGCTTGGCGGTAGTGATGAGGTCTATGGCGAAATGTTCTTCGAGGATAGTGACATTATCTAGCTTCTTGGCTGTTTCAATAAGGGCTTTGGCTATTTCTAAGCCAGTAGTGTCCTTGCAGTGTAAAATTCTGCGTTGAGAGTGACCACCTTCTTTACCTAGCGAATAGGAATCATCATCGTTGCGGTCAAATTCTACGCCGAAGTTCACAAGGTCATCGATCGTTGCATTACCTTCATCGATGATTGTTTTCACAGCGTGTTCTTTACATAGACCAGCTCCGGCATCAAGGGTGTCTGCGATGTGAGCTTCCTCATTGTCTCCCATTTCACGTTTTGCCTTATCTAAGACTGCCGAGATGCCTCCCTGTGCCCAGGCTGTGTTAGATTCTAACATTTTGCCTTTGGTGATGACTGTGACCGAGCCATATTTAGCTGCGTGGATGGCGAAGGATAATCCAGCTATACCTGAGCCGATGACGAGGAAATCTGATTGCATATAGTTTGCAGGGGGTTGTTGTTAGAAGTAAGGTTTAGAGGATGATATTATCGATAAGTCTTACTTGTCCAAAGAAAACTGCTGTAGCGATGACTGCTGGTCGGTCGACGTCTTTGATTTTTAATAAGTTTTCAGCATCGACACATTCTAAATAGTCAATGTTTGAGGATGGTGCTGCTTTATCTAGATGTAATCTAAATTTTGATAAAATACGGTCGCTTGAGCGTTCGCCATTGTTATAAAGATCCTTCGCGAGGAGAAGACCTTCTCGGATGGCGGGAGCTAGTGGCAGGTCATCCTCTGATAGCTTTTGGTTACGAGATGAAAGTGCTAGTCCGGATGTCTCCCGGACAGTAGGCTGGCCAATGATTTCAATCTGATAGCTAAGATCCCGAACAAGACGTCTAATAATAGCTAGTTGCTGGTAGTCTTTTTCTCCAAAGATAGCAGCTGTGGGCTGGATGAGGTTGAAGAGTTTAGTGATCACCGTGCAGACTCCGTTAAAATGCCCAGCTCTAGTTGCTCCGCAAAGTAGGCTTGATAAGGCACTTTCAGAGACGTCTATAGAGCGGTCTTCCTCGTAGAATTCTTCAGAGCTTGGAGTGAATACGTAGTCAACTCCGAGTCGTTCACAGTGTGCTAAGTCTTGCTCCAGCGAACGAGGGTATGAGTCTAGATCTTGGGATCGGTCAAACTGTATTGGATTGACGAAAATAGAAACAATAACACATCCGTGCTCACCAGCTAGTTTCTTAGCTTTGGTGATCATGGAGAAATGACCTGCATGAAGAGCTCCCATCGTAGGTATGAGGATGAGTGGAGCAGTAGCCGGGTGGCAGTGTTGTTTAATGCTTTGGTTTGATTGAAGCTGAATCATGAATGAAATAGTACCATTGAAGAATGACCTAGTGTGGTGAATCTGCCAGTAAAAAAGCCGTCATATGTGAGATTCTTTGATTTGTTATTTAACGTTATTTTTAAACATCTAGCGTTGACGAATGCAGTTAATGTGTCACTTTAGCGAAACACTATTTAATACACAACTAACGATAATATTTACTTTTATGATTAAAATTTTTTTTAGACCTCTCGTTATAACACTCGGAATGGGTGTTTTCGTATCATCAGCTTTGGCTGAGCCTCTTAATTCAGTAGCTACTGTGGACATGCAGAAGCTTTTCGCTGAGTACCATCTTACTAAGGGAGCTAAGGCCAAGGTGGAAGCTGATCAAGCATTGATAGGTAAAGAGAACAACGAGAAGCTTGCGGATATCCGTAAGATCGCAGATAAGATAGAAGCTCTCACTAAGAAGCTCGCTGATGGAACGATCGCTCCTAAAGCTAAGGAAGAGTTCGAGCATGAGCGCAAGATTGAGGCTAACAAAGGCAATACGCTTGATAGCAACCGCCGTGAGTGGCTCAACCGCCGTAATAAGGCAATCAACGAGAATATCGCTGTTGAGATGAAGAAGATCCTCGACGATATTCAAGTTAAGGTACAAGCATACGCAAGCGACAATGACATCGACATGGTGTTTGATAAGTCTGCCATTAGTGCATCACGTACTAAGCTCCTTACATTCTCTAAAGATAAGTTTGATGTGACTGGCATACTTCTTAAGTCTCTCAATGAGGGAGCTAAGTAAGACCTAGTATTTACTTCAGCTAATATTTTCTAAAGTCTCTTCAGTTTATTCTGGAGAGACTTTTTTGTTTCTTGCATGGTTCACTGACTTGATTGACTGCTAAATCATCGAACCAACGAATCTAGAGGGGGAATAGATGAACTGGATAGGCTGCATACGGAGGCGATTTAGTAGCACCTGCCACCATTGGAAAGTAAGCGTGTTTTCATTGGTCACCTAGTCAGGTTCTGAAATCAGAATAGGCTTTGCGGTCTATGATTAATTTATCTTCATCTGCATTAAAAATCCGAGTCCTCCTTCCGCCAGTCGATATGTGTATAAGCTTCGATGGTCTCACCGACGTTTTACGCGAGTTCAGTATAGCTAATCTTAATGCTCAATTCCTCTACGCCTTTTCTAACAAAAGACGTAATCGGGTTAAGCTCCTCTACTTTGATCGTACAGGGATTTATGTCGTGGCAAAGAAACTTGAGGAAGGGACCTTCAGTTGGCCTCCAACTGAAAAAAAGAATGAGCAAATCCAGATGCCTACAAGCGTCTCGGAGAGCGTTACCACGATGAGTTAGATTACCAGCCAGCTCGTCTGCAATGGCAACGCACCATTATCCCTAACTACATTTTAAAAGAAGACAAAAGCCAGGCACCTGTTAGAGAAAAAGCTCAGATAGCTTAGGACAGTTTTAAGACTCTTACGTTTGATGAGCTCTCTATAGCTGATCACAGCTGTATGATCTGAGATATGATGTTCATCTAATACGACTTAACGGGTTAATTTCGAGTAACTAAATATTTTCAAATAACGTTTAGTTTAGTGAGAAGGTAGCCGTCACCTATAAGTGCAAAAGCTTTTCTTCCATCCTCCCAGAACCGTTTTAATTCTCTAATTAATGCTGTTTCTAATGCATCCATATTATCGTATGCTATATTACATATTCCGTCCTTGATTATATCCCATAGCTGTTCCGAGGGGTTTCGTTCTGGGCTGTAGGGTGGCAAGGTTAGGATATGAATATTATCGGGGATTTTACTTTCATTATCCTGTCCTTCTTTGTGGTGGAAGCCTGCTCCATCGCCAATCACAATGTGGTTTGCATATGGGTCTCGGTCGCTTATT
>CALJOJ010000094.1 GCA_937981665.1 uncultured Rubritalea sp. | reverse complement strand
CGAGCCCGACCTACAATCCCTGCAACTTCATCATAACTTTTATCAGTTTCTAACAATAATTTTATAGCGAGAAGTCTTTCTTTTTTCCATGCTACTTTTTCAGTTTTGTAGAGAAGCATCACTTTATCAACTTCGTTACGGTTGTCTATTTTCCCACGTTTTCTTGCCATGAATTGAGCTTAACACATATTATCAAAAAAGCCCTTTTTATTTTAAGAAATGGTATAACAGAACAACTACCTCATCACCGGCCCTCAAGCAGCTATGGTAAGGCAATCAGCTACGCCCTCAACCAATGGTCGAAATTTATCCTCTATCTAGAAGATGTTCTAGAGCACCTCAATAGTCAGTCAGCGCAAGAGCTAATACCAAATAAAGTAGCCCAAGCTTGGGAGAAAAAAGCTTAGATAGCTCAGATAGCCTAGGCCAGTTTTAAGACGCTTACCTTACTCCAGCGGTATTACTTTTTTAATTACTACTTCACTCGTGAGAGGTTTGGAAGGCCTTGTTTTAGGAAGTCAGCTTCTACTTTTTTGGCGGTTTCTGCGTCTAGGTAGAGTGTTTTTAGGACGTTATCTAGCTCGATAGTGTGGAGTCCATTTTCGGCTGGAGTGTTAAAGGCTTCTATTAGTGATGGAATGTCTGCGATGTTTTTGCCGTTGACTTTATTGATGATAGCTCCTGAGATTCTTTCATAACCAAGTGTGGCTTCTGTCGGGATGGTACGGCTAAGGATGACGATGCGTTCACGGCCTTTTTCGTAGTCTTCTGGATGGTTAAGGACATCTAACAGGTCGATAGGTGCACGGGTTTTCCATTTATCACCGTAAGCTTGTAGGTATGCTTTAGTGAGTTCTTGGAAGACGAAGCCACCTTTGATGAGGTAGCGTGGAGCCTTACCGTACATGTGGGATGGGATGAGGCCGTCTTGTTGGCGACTGAGGGTGACTTCTTTTTTGATGACTTCACCGTCTCTGAGGAGTTCTAGGTTGAGAGTCTCGCCTACCTTTTTAATGCCTCTGACAAGGTGACTCCAGTAGAGAAGACCGTAGGTTTCTGACTGATAGTAGCCTTTACGATCGAGTTTATTCCCATCGATCGAGGTGAGGACGTCGCCTTCTATTATGCCTGCTTCTTGAGCTGCACTGTTACGTTTGACTTGCTTGACGTAGAGCCCGCCGAGAGAATCGTCCAGCTTGAGCCATGAGCGGAAGTGTGGGTCGTCAGTACGACTGATCCCTATGCCTAGTGATGGAAATCCGGTGTATTCGCCGTCCTTAGCGTCATCGATGAATGACTGGATGATCTCTGGGGCGGTGACATCTAGTATCTGGTCTTTACTATTATAGCTAGTGAGGATACCTAGGAGCTTACCATTCTTAATGATAGGAATCGTGAAGCTATGTGAGGCACTCTGCATGGATGCCTTTATCTCGTAAGTGAGGAAATAGTGACCTGCTACGAAGGAGGAAACGATGTCGACGCCGCGGACGACTCCGTTAGTGACGAGTGTTTTACCGCTGTCTTCGATCTGATAGACTTGGACGGGGTCATTCAGCTTAGCGCTTGCTGCGATGAGGACAGGCTTCAGTTCAGCAAGTTCTTTTTGATGTGCTGGATCTGTGGTGCTGAGAAGAGCTAGGTTAGCCTCGTAGTCAATGGCGATCGTTTTTGCTGGCATGGCGACATTTCCATTGACGGTTTCTAGCTCAATGTAGGTGGCATTAGCGGCTATCTCTGCGGTAGTGAGGATCTGGTTTTTGCCAATGAGTACGCCGAGTCCACGACGGTTGCTAGTGGGGTTCTTTTCCCATGGTTGCCCGATGTTATAGTCTTGGCTGGTGGAGGAAATTTTGATCAGAGGTAAGCTGTCTTCTGGAGGGATGACTTTTTGTGCGAAGGCCTGTGTTGATAGGCAGACTATGAGGATGATTTTGAAAATAGAGTTCATCAGTTTGATAAAGTGTTAGAGGATAGTTAAGGTGGGTTTACTTGCCGAGGTATGATGGCTGTTCGACGCCGTATCGCTGGAGGATACGCTCGTTGTTAGACTTTAGATCTTTACCTGGTAGGATGAGTGGGCGGTTATTGCCTTCACACTTGATGACGAAGAATTCTGGCATTTCTTCTGGATTTAAGAGTTCATGAAGTTGTTCTATGTTCTTGATCTCGATGCCATTGATGGACTCAATGGCGCTTCCTGTGAAGCTTGAGATGTATGAGTTAATAGGGTCATCGAGGACATTGGTGAGAATGAGGATATCTTCACGCTCTTGGAAGATGTCTTCGCTGATGTACTTGGTGAAGAGTCTTCGTACTCGTGGGTTACTGAGTGCTAGTTCTGAGTATAGGTTCCTTGATAGAGGCTGGAATACTAGTCCACCCTGAATGGTGTACTTCGGGCGCTTACCATACTGAACTGCATACATCTCGGCTGCAGGGAAATATTTGAGAGTGATTTCAGCGGTTTGTTCTTTGCCGTTACGAATGAATTTTAGCGAGACGGTATCTCCTGCAAATTTACGTTCTACAATTTCGTTCATATTGACGCGCTCGCCATCGATTTTGACACTTCCTGAGCTATCGATTAACTTGCCATCGATTTCAGTTAGAATGTCGCCTTCTTCGAGTGTGCCGTCTATTGGACCGTCTTTATAAATTCTAGCTACGAGGATGCCTGGGTCATCTTGTTTTAAATTGTATGCCTTACGCATGGCTGGATTAAACAGCTGAAAGCGAGAGAAACCGAGTTCTACGTATTTATCATACTGACCATCTTTGATGTCTGTTAGGAATCTGTTGATCACTGGAGTAGGAATCATATAGCCAGTGTTGTCTGCACTGGTGAGACCTTGGAATGCTACTCCTACTACATTGCCTTCTTGGAGTACTGGGCCACCGGAGTTTCCTGGATTAATGGCTGCGTCTATCTGGACTACTAGGTGCTGGTCTGAGCGGGTGTGAGCGTAGGACCTGAAGTCAATTCTTGATACCACACCCCGTGTGACGGAGATGCGATCACCACCGACTGGATAACCGATGACTCGGACTTGAGATTCTAACTGGGGGACTTTACCAATGCTGAGATAGCTGAGATCCTCGAATGGGCTGAAGTCCTCGACTTGTAAAATGGCGAGGTCGCAGTCGTGTGCAATATGGAGGACTCGTGCTGGGTGCTTGCGCGCTGATCCGTGCATGGTGATCATGACACGGCGTGCATTAGAGACTACGTGGGCATTAGTGAGGAAGGTATTTTTACCGATAAGAAATCCTGTCCCTGTTCCACCACTAAACTTTCCTGAGTTCCAAGGAGTCCTGTAGCTTGGTGTCTGGGTGGCTACTTCGATGCGGACGACTGACTTATAGATGTCAGAGAGTTTTACCTCAGTAGGAGCGTCTGCTGGCTGAGCAGGAGAGGGGCTATCTAGAGCCTGTGCATTAGACTGAGTGAGCGAGCCACACAGAGCTAAGCATATGAGAGAAGGAGTAAACAATTTCATATTTTGGGAATCTAGCCCATAATGATGAGAGGGAAAGTGAAAAGGTAAAAAAAGAGCGGCCTGCTCAATGAATGAGCAGGCCGCTTTGAAAAATGTGTGCTCAGAATGATGATCCTAAGCAAGTGAGATAGTTACTTTTTAAGCGCATCGCGGATTTCCTCAAGGAGGACTTCCTGCTTTGGCGCTTCTTCCGGCGCTTCTTCTTCGTCCTTTTTCATTGCTGACATTACTTTCTTCACGAGAATGAAGACAACGAATGCAAGCATGAGGAATGCGATAAGCTCAGTAAGAAATGCTCCGTACTTGATCGCTGGTCCTTCAACTGCAGCTACCATAGGAGTGATTACTTTACCGTCTGGATCAAGAACAGCCTGTACCGCTGGTGTACCTTCTCCAAGTGGAATTTTTAAATCACTAAAGTCAACGTCACCGATGACTGCGCCAACTGCTGGCATGATGACATCACCTACGAGTGATTTTACTACTGTAGCGAAAGCACCACCGATGATGATACCTACAGCCATGTCTACGAGGTTGCCTTTGAAGGCGAATTCTTTAAAGTCTTTTAGCATAATATTAGTTTGTATATTGTTGTGTTTTAATCGAATGATATATTTTTTCGGTATTAGATTTTCAATTTTTCATACAGAATCTTGGAAATCAACCATAAAGATGCCTTAAATATATTTTAGGTTGTTGATCTACTTAATCAACCATTGATTCACGGAGATGATTGATGACTGAAGTTTTCAGAGAATTGGCTAAATAGGTAATTCGCTAAATAGGTATTGAGTACATTTTGGCTTTATCCTGCTGGAGTACCTTGCTATGAAAAGTCAGATGTCAGCAGAGGAAGTCACTAAAGAGAGTATACAGATAGAGTCAATGTTTGATGGGAGGTCTCATCATGGGTCATTTGGTGAGCATTTATGGTACCGCTGGAAGACATTTATGATGCTACGTAGGTTCGCTTGTATCGGGATGCTGCTGATGGGGGCTGTCTTCGCGATGAAGACTTATGGTCAGGGTGATAAGTTAGCCAACTTCGTGACGATTAGTTTTATCCTTATCGGTTCTATTGGCTATATAAGACCGATGATCTGGCAGATGTGGAGTGAGAGGAAATTACGTAAACATCCAGCTTACGGATCACAGATAGAGTTCTGTTTTAGTCCAGATGAGGTGAGCATGGCTGGGACATCGGGAGTGGTGAATGTGCCATGGAAAGAATTTTTCGAAGTAGTGGAGACTAAGAAAGGTCTATTGATGTATCAGAATAAAAAAGATTATCTCTGGGTTCCTGGGTATGATTTTAAAGCTGGGGAAATGGCTCAAGTGGTGAGTATGCACCGAGTTGCTAAATAACTACTGAGTGTCGCTTTACTTTATCGCGTCTCAGTCTAGTTTGCTGATATGAGTATATGCACAAAGCGCGGTGACGAAGGTCAGACTGATTTAATGTTCGGTAAGCGGGTCTCTAAGACGAGTGAGAGAGTGGCTGCCTGTGGAGCGGTGGATGAGCTGAATGCCGCTTTAGGTATTGTTAGAAATGCTGGGATTAGTGAAGAGATGCAGCAGTGGGTGGATGAGGTTCAGCAGAGACTAGTAGGGCTCATGGGAGTCATCGCTACGCATGAAGATGATCATCAGAAGTATGCGGATGCTGGTTATACAGGTATCGAACTAGCTGATGTCGAATGGCTGGAGGCGACGATCAAAGAAGCTGAGACTGAAAAGAAAATTCGCTTTCGTGGCTGGGCTAGACCAGGGCAAGAGGGGAAGTTAGCTTCTGCTTACTTGGATTTAGCCAGGACTATTTGCCGTCGTTCTGAGCGGGAATGCTGGACTGTGGATGACGAGGCAATGGTACCAGCGAGACTATTTCTCAATAGACTCTCAGATTGCATCTGGCTCCTCGCTAGAATGGCTTCTAACGAGGAATAGAAATTTAAAAACTGACTGCGAAGTAGATGCCTGTGTTTATGGAGTCTGGGGCGTTACTGTGGATACCTAGGCTGGTGCCGATGTAGGGGGAGATGGAGACGCTGTCGTTGATGTTGTAAACGTACTCGAACTTAGCGAAGAAGTGGTGCAGGCCGGTGCGGCCATAGTAGCTGGATGTTAGACCGAATCCTGTGTCGAAGAGGAGGTAGGAGTCGTTAGAGATGTTCTTGTATGCGGAGCCTTTTACTTCGCCGTAGAAGCCACTGGCTCCAGTGTCGTAGCTGAGCTCGGCTGTGAGGTCAAAGGTGTCATTATATGCCCAGTTTACTTTACTGCCTATATCTGCACCGGACTTGAATGTGGAGTTGTCGTAGTCACGGAGATTGAGCGTGTATGTGTAGCTGAGATCGCCAATGTCTTGAGTGAAGTCAATGTAGGCACCTGTCTCGGTGAACGTGCCATTACTGGTGGCAGCGTCATGGTGAATGCCGATGTCTAGGGTGGAGGTGTTAGAGAGGGCTACTTGGCCAGCTAGCTGGAAGCCTAGGTTCTGGTTAGAGAGTTTGAATCCACGGTGGAGGTATTCTGACTTCCATGTGGTGAGGGCTTCGATGCCGTATTTGATATCTCCGTCATCAGTGACTTTATCGATGATAGAGTTCTGAGCGATCGCTGTGATGCTTGTTAGAGATAGGAGGGAGATGGTGACTGAGTTGCAGAGGAGCTTCATATTATTTAGCGGTATCTAGTTTGCTGAATGCTTGCTTAATCTTGGCTAGTCCTTCGAGCACACGCTCATGCGGGCAACCGTAGTTGAAGCGAATGTGCTGAGCGCTTCCGAAGTATGCTCCGTCTGAGAGGAAGAGGCCTGCTTCTTTTTCTAAATATTCTGCTGGGTTGTCTAAGCCGAGTTTTTCACAGTCGATCCAGGCTAGGTAGGTGGCCTGGATGTCTGGGATGGTTAGGTAGGGCATTTCTTTTCTGACGAAGTCAGTGATGGTGTCGCGGTTTTTCTTGAGGTAGTTGAGGAGTTCTTGTCTCCATGGCTCGCCGTGGCGGTAGGCAGCTTCTGCTGTGTAGAAGGCGATGCAGTTGATCTCAGGAAGGGTGTGGCCTTTGGCTTGATTGAACTTTCTGCGGGTGCTGTCATTTTCAATGATAGCGAACGCGTATCCGAGGCCGGCAATGTTGTAGGTCTTGGATGGAGCTTGGAGCACGACGAGCTTTTGCTTCAGTTCTTCTGGAAGATGGACAGCACTATAGAATGGTTGTTCGTCTTCATTGAAAACGAGGTCACAGTGGATCTCATCAGACACGAGCACGAGGTCATGCTTATGGCAAAATTCAGCAACCTTGATGACTTCTTCTTTCGTGAATGATCTACCGGATGGGTTCTGTGGGTTACAGAGGATAAACACCTTGGTTTTTTCAGTGACGGCATTTTCCATGGCATCCCAATCAAAGCCATATTTTCCATCTGTTAGAGAATGTGGGACGGCGATGGTTTCAGCCTTGGCGTCATGGGCTACTCCCAGGAATGGCGGGTAGACGGGAGAACAGGTCATGACTGCTTCACCTTCTGCTACGTAGGCTCTGGCTATTAGTGAGAGTGCTACTACTAGCCCGCCAAGATGGATGATATGGTCTGTGCTCACCTCTGCTTTATGACGTGTGGAGAGATAGGTGGTGAGTGCTTCATTCAGTCCATCGTGAGCATGTGCGTAGCCAAAGATGCCATGGTTTATGCGCTCTTGGACAGCGTCTAGTACGCACTGTGGCGAGGGGAAGTCCATATCAGCAACCCAAAATGGGTCGAGTTCTGGGCGGCGGTCCCACTTGATAGATCCTGTGCCGCGTCTTGGAATGATGGTGTCAAAGCTCATGCGCGGAATCTTGCCTATCTATTGTAGAAATAGAAGTAAAAAATAGGTCAGTAGAATCAAGTGATTCATAGTTCTTGATGTAGTTTCTTGAGCTTAGGTCTGATCAGTGAAGGAGCGGTTGATTCTGGGGCGATGGCTATGTCCCAGTCTGCTGCTGTTTTGATAGTGGGGAGTTTGGGGAGGCTGAGGAGTGTAGTTTCTGACTCGCTCGCTAGATGCTGAATGCTGAGGTAGCTTTCACCTACTACTTTGGTGTCTTTAGTGCATTGGGCCATGGCGGCATTGATCCAGCGTGAGCTGCACTCTGGACAATAGGCGGAGAGGGTAGCGGTCTTTTCATAGCTTGTGGTGCAGGCGTCCTCATCTGTGGTGAACTCGATGCTGATGGCTGGTGCGTACTGCTCGGGAGTGAAGAGAAAATGATCCTTGCTCTTGGTAATCTTTCCTCTGAATAAAGGTAGCAACCAGAAGGTCACGGCCTCAAGCGCCTCTGGAATAGCAGGAGTGACGATGAATCTGAGGTGGGTGTCCTGTAACCCTGTGAGCTGACTAATCATGACGTGGACTAGCGCGCGGTAACGTTTTTCAGCCTCTGCTGGATCTTTAGCGAGTGTGTGGTGTGCACTAACTTGCTCTGGATTAGAGGTTGGTTCCTCGATGTGGATCTGGAGGATATTGGTGGGGTGATCAGGCTCTGACATTATCGATGATTGGGACTGGTGTGTATTTAGAAATTTTAGTGGGTTTCTAAAGATGAGGGTTTAAGTATGGGTGAGTTTTGGTGCTATGGGGGATGATGACAAGGAGATATATTATTTAAGAAAAGTTAAGGTCAGGGCAATCGGTTCTTGCAAAATCATGTATTTCTATAGAGTCTTAGGTGTTTTAGAAGTACTTAGTTAGATAGATTGGAGAAAATATGGCAGCGCAGAATAAAGCAAAAAAAGCACAAGTGGGAAAAGGGACGCCAGCACGATATGGTGAAGTAAAGGGATTAGCCATGATTGGATTTGGTCTGATTCTGCTGCTCGCTTTGGTTTCATTTGATTGGCAAGACGTGCCAGAGAAGCTGAATGGTCCAGAGAATAATCCTGACAGAGAAACTTCAAACATGATTGGTATTCTTGGTGCGATTATTGCCTGGGGTTTTTTATTATTATTGGGAGCGGCTGCATTTTTGATTTCTATTGGCTTGATTTGGCTAGGTGTAGCACATGCGTTTATGGAGGGGTCTCTCACACGCCGTACTTGGCTCGGGTTACTTTGCTTTGTAGTGATCGGTGCCAGTTTACTGAGTGTGACTGAGTGGTGGTCATTGTGGGCTAATAACCGAGGACTAAATAGTTCAGGTGGTGTGATAGGGAATTTTCTTGGTACAGGGATTTTCGAGAAACTCTTGAATAAGACAGGTGCATTTATCGTTCTGTTTGTCGCGTATTTGATGGGCTTGATCATGCTGACTGGGATTAACCCGATTAAGTTTAGCAAGCTGAGTTGGCAGAAATTTCACGAATGGAAGGACGGCCGTGCTGAACGCAATGCTAAGGTGAAGACGAAGACTGATGCTAAGAAGTCACGTATCGCAGAGAGAAATGCTAGGACTGAAGAGCGGATAGCCGCTAAAGAGGAGACTAAGCAGGAGTCAGATAAGAGGAAAGCTCTAGAGGCCGAGATGGCTATTGAAAAAGCCGCTAAGGAAGAGGAGGAGGTCAAGGCGAAGGAGGCTGAGAACCCACAAGTGGAAATGCCTCTGAAGGCTACGCCTAAGCCACAGATTATCGATGCCTCACAGCGTAAGATTCCTATGGCTGAGCTGGGTGCCAAGCCGTTTGCTAAGAAGAAAAAAGATCCAGAAGATCTGTCACTTTCAACGAATGCGTTCGCAGATTACGAGACGCCAGGTTTCGATCTACTTCAGTATGACGACTCTGAGCTAGAGGAGCCTGAGGCAGATAAGGAAGAGCTAATGGATACTCAGAAGGTGATCATAGATACACTTCAGGCCTTTGGTGTGGATGTTTCTGCAGGTGATATTACGCGTGGACCTACGATTACTCGTTACGAAGTTTACCCAAGTCTAGGACTTCGAGTGAGCCGGATCACTCAGTTAGAAGCTGACATAGCTCGTGCGACTAAGGCGGAGAGAATCAATATTTTAGCACCTATTCCAGGTAAGGACACGGTAGGTATCGAGATAGCTAACGATAAGAAGGTGGCGGTACCACTCCGTGAGCTGGTGCAAGATCCCGAGTTTACGAGTGCGAAGAAGAAGATCCCGCTTGCTCTTGGTAAGGATGTCTATGGAAATACGGTTATTGGTGACTTGGCAGCGATGCCTCACTTGCTGGTAGCGGGTGCTACGGGTGCAGGTAAGTCGGTTTGTATCAACTCTATCATTACGAGTATTCTCTTCAAGTTTAGTCCTGATGAACTAAGATTTATCATGGTAGATCCGAAGGTAGTGGAGATGCAGATCTATGGTAAACTTCCACACCTCGTGGTACCGGTGGTGACAGATCCTAATAAGGTGGTGGCAGCACTACGCTGGGTGGTCAATGAGATGGAGAAGCGCTATAAAGTCTTCGCCAAGTGTGGTGTGAGAAACTTTGACGGCTATAATGATAGACCGCTTCCTGAGGCTGAACCAGAGCCGGAGAAGGCAGAAACACCTGAAGAGGAAGAGGAGCCAGATCCAGAAATGGTGGAGTCGATCGCGCGTGCGATGGAGGATGGTGAGCTCGGGCCTCCGATGGAAGTGGATGAAGAGGAGCTAGAATTCCAAGAAGGTAGACTCCCTGATCGTTTCCCATACATTGTGGTGATTATTGATGAGCTAGCTGACCTCATGCAGACTGCTCCAGCTGATGTGGAAATGAATATCGCACGTATTGCTCAGAAGGCACGTGCGGCGGGGATTCACCTCATTATCGCTACTCAGACTCCACGTGCTGACGTTGTGACTGGTATTATCAAGGCTAACATTCCTAGCCGTATCGCATTCCAGGTATCAAGTGCACTAGATTCACGCGTTATTCTCGACACGAAGGGAGCTGACAAGCTCGTAGGTAAGGGTGATATGTTATACTTACCGCCTGGATCAGCTAAGTTAGAGCGTGCTCAGGGTGCATTTGTTTCCGATGAGGAAGTGGAAGCTATCGTTAACTACTGTTCTCAGCAAGGTGAGCAGAAATTTGAGAAAGCGATCCAGGAGAGTATCGAAAAAGGTGGTATTTCAACGGATGATCAGAGCGATGTCTCAGATGCTGATGAAGAGGTGATTCAGAAATGTCTCGAAATCATTCATCAGGAGAAGAAGGCCAGTACTTCTCTCCTGCAAAGACGACTCAGACTGGGCTACACAAGAGCAGCTAGAATGATGGATGTTCTCGAAGAGCGTGGAATCATCGGACCGGCTGACGGAGCTAAGGCAAGAGAGATACTGATCGATGTAGGGGAGTAAAATAGCATTATAATTACTGATCAGAAAATTTTCATGACCTATTCGTGCGCAAGTGCGAGTAGGTTATTTTTTTGATCGTTACCAAGGTTATTTGTCTTAATAGATTTTTTATTGAGAATACTGATGAGTGGTAAGGTGATTAGCCCGAATATTTCACGATAGGGTGTTTAGGGTTGGTGCTGGTTCTTTAGCTTAGAGTTTAGGCTGCGTATCTGATGAATAGCTCCAATTGAGGGCATTTTCATCCTTTTTAGGCACAGCTATCGCTACTCCCTCCAGTGTTTTTCTGGTGCCGGGGCAGCACCTTGGAGCTCAGCCACTCATCATCTGACGGTAAGCTTGGATGAACTGCTCCTGATAAGCATAGGCACTGCTTAAG
>CALJOJ010000093.1 GCA_937981665.1 uncultured Rubritalea sp. | reverse complement strand
TTATTTTTTCAGCGGCTCAGCACGACTTGTGCGAGTAGCTACCTACCCTTCTCTGACGTGAAGGATAAAAATCCGAACTCTCCTTTTGTTTACGGGGTGTCACATGCTATTAATAATAGGAGGGAGAGCGTGCGTGTGTCCGCAAAATGTTTCAGGGCTTCGTTTGGGTAGGAAGTTGGTTAACCTTTTACCAGTGACCGCGCGGATATTGATACGCCCGCCCGCGTTTATCCGGCCGACCTGCTATTATCTCGCCGGTTCCGGGGGGGCAAGCATTGCAGGGCTTAGTTTGGGTAGGCAACTAGATTGGATAGCCTTTTGCCAATGGTCAAACGGACTGATTCACTCTGTTACCACAGCAAGGAGGGATGGGCCGGGGGGGGGTCAGGGGTAGACGGAGAAATAGTTGTCGCGCGTTTTGTAGAGAAAGGTGGAGCGAACACCCAGGCATGCTACGTACGGCTGCGCTGGCGGGTCGCGACTCGCGACACTCGGAGCTTTTCGCATTAATAGAAGACGGGAGGGTATTGATACCGTGGGTTTTATATGAGTGTTTTAGGGCTGCATCCACCCTTTGAGGGATAAAGCTGTTTGGAGTAGGTGCGGGATAACGTAAGATAATGCTTTGCAGTGGTATTTTTAGTATCATAGTAAAAAGGATGAACTTGTCCCGATGATGTTTGTCCTTCTTGGTTTGATTGCTGTTGAGGATGGGATCTTGTTTTCTATTTGCGGATGAAGATAAATTAATCATAGACCGCGAAGCCTATCTCAATTTCAGGAGTTGACTAGACGACCAATTTTAAGACGCTTACCCTACTAACATGCGGGTTTAAGAAGAGTCTGTCATAAGTAGCCACATTACTTAGAAAGTTTATTTGAAAAGACAGTGTAGCTATCTAGATAGTGATCGTTGTAAAATCAAAGATTTCTTAATATCAAGGTCAGTCGAACATGCTAGAACTAGCAAGCAGCACAAAGGAAAAAATGGAGCGGGTGAAGAGATTCGAACTCTCGACATTAACCTTGGCAAGGTTACGCTCTACCGCTGAGCTACACCCGCATTATCATGCTATCTATATGGTTGTATCCTTGAAAATAACTAACAAAAAAATCCGTTAACTAGCTTCGCAGATGCGAGGCGTTTTCTACATGATCTGATAAGATCGGCAAGACTTTTTTATCAAAAAATCGCATTTACATGTGCGCGGGGTGTACTAGCTTAGGTCTGTGGACAAGCTCACAGAAATCATCAACTATAAGAAGATCGAGGTAGAATCCCTGATCCCTCGCACAGCTAAACTCCGTGCAGCAGCATTAGAGAGAAACGAGTTCCGAGGATTTAGATCCGCACTGGATGTGGGTCCTGACCAGCTCTCTGTGATAGCGGAGGTAAAGAAGGCATCTCCATCTGCAGGGATCATCGACCCTAACTTCGACGCAGTGCGCCAGGCGAATATGTACATCCACGGTGGAGCTACTTGCATGTCTATTCTCACTGATGAGAAATTTTTCAAAGGGCATCTCTCCTATCTATCCAGAATAGCACGAGACTCCCCTATCCCTTGCCTGAGAAAGGACTTCATCGTCCACGAAGCGCAGATCTATGAAGCGATCATCGCTGGCGCTGACGCGGTGCTCTTAATAGCAGCCGCGATGGATGCTGAGTCACTGAAGAAGCTCTATAACATCGCTAAAGATTTCCAGCTCGATGTCCTACTTGAAGTGCATGATCTGCCAGAAATGGAAACTGCTCTCGACCTCGGCGCTGACCTCATTGGCATCAACAACAGGAATCTAAAGGAATTCACCACAGATCTCGGCATTACTGAGAGGCTTGTAAATGAAGTCCCTGACGATGTCATCCTAGTCAGTGAGTCTGGCATTAAGAACTCAGCTGATGCTCAGCGCGTATTAAATGCGGGGGCTAATTCTGTTCTCGTAGGTGAGACTCTCATGCGAGCACACACACCTGCGGATGAAATCAAAGCCTACCTGGATCTCAGAGCTCAAACTCTAGATGAAGATCCTGAGGAGTCTAACACCATCGAGGTATAAGCCTCCAATCATTATTTTCACCAGATAGCGTCATTTAACCTCCCTCAATAGCTATGCCGACCACACCTCCAATAATAGACGAGAACACTGAAGATCCGAATGACATCAATGTGGCTCTCATGTTGCGTGTGAAATCCGGCGGTGCAGATGCGGAGATAGCATTTCAGGAGTTAGTAGAGCTCCATCAGAATGCGGTTATCGGTACCATTGCAAAGATGCTAGGTAATGCTTCTGAGTCAGAAGACATAGCTCAGCAGGTCTTTGTCCGACTATGGAAGAGTGCACCTCGCTATGAGGTGAAAGCGAAGTTTACCACATTTCTCTATACGATCACTAGGAACCTAGTCTTCAACGAGACTAAGCGAAAACAGCGTAAAAAAGAACATTCACTAGAAGAACAGGAAGAAAATAGCTTCACTCAGATAGAGGATAAACAAAGTCACTCACCTGGCGATGAAGTACTCCAAGCAGAACTGCAGAGCCAAGTAGATAAAGCTATCGCTGAGCTACCTGAGAAGCAACGCCTCGCCGTGGTACTCAGACGCTACGAAAATATGCCATACGAGCAGATAGCAGATGTGCTAGAGCTCTCAGTATCCGCGGTAAAAAGCCAGCTATTCAGAGCTCGAAATACTCTTCGTGAGTCACTCAGTCATTATCTAGACTAGTAGTAATAAAATATAGTCCTAGCCTATCTCTTTTACTGATTAGCTAGGTTACCTCTGCTTAGGACACCAGCAGACACTACCATGCTCTATCTCTATGTATAGATTAGCTAGAGAAGCCTGACGTGATGATTTTAGTCTTCCTATAGGCTATATTTCTCTATTGAACACGGCTGGTCACACCATTTAGCACAACGAGGAACAACTATCACAGCTGCCTCCTTATTTAACACCACAACAAAGAAAAACATATACAACTAGTTTCTAGTGAGTTATATGAATGAATGTAAATGAAATTTATTTATTTACATTATACTGTGACTAATTTGAGTCCGCTGCTGTCTATAGATGTATAACCACAACAGCAGTTAAATGCTGATGATATAGATACATAAATAAACAAAAAATATACCATGTTCGAAATATACAAAAACAAAAAAAATCAGCAATTCCATTACAGACTTAAGGCTGCAAACGGTCAAGTAATCCTCTCAGGAAGAAGCTATGATACCAAAAAGGAATCAGCTAGAGCAATTGAGTCCGTTCTTCTTAACGGTAATGACGAAAGTCGCTACGATGTGAAAGAAAACAAAGATGGTCTTAAGTTTTTCGTACTAACCTCATCGACTGGTGAACTCATAGGTAAAAGCCAATTTTATAAATCTGAAAGCGGACTCAAGAATGGCATCATGTCAGTAGGTAATAATATTGCCAACTGCCGCCTCAAAGTACTCTGCTAGTAAGCCTAATTTCGCTATATCAAGCCCCCTCCTTTAACAAAAATCTTAACAGAAGCTTCTCACGAAGCTTTGAACAACCCCCATTGAATCTAGTGCTGTCACCCAGCACTAGATTCTTACTTTTACGACACCTTTGTCTACTCTAGTATTATCCTCGGTCTCAAAGTTAGACCTACGATGAATACTGACCAGCACACCAATCGCGATCAGCGTGAAAACGAGATTTGTTCCTCCATAACTTACAAACGGAAGTGGTAGTCCCGTATTCGGTAAGAGGCCAGTAGTCACGGCAATGTTCATCATGCTCGGGATCACTACTAGTCCTGTGATTCCAATAGCGAGTAAACGCCCAAAAGCATCTGCAGCATAGATTCCTACCCCTATTCCATAAACCGCTATAATGACAAAGCAGAGAACCGTCCCTAAAGTGAACCAGAGCCCGAGTTCTTCACCTATCATTGGGAAAATAAAGTCCGTATGAGCATAAGGTAGATAACCATGCTTCTCAGCACCATTTCCTAAACCAAGTCCATTAGCACCACCGTTACTGAAGGCTAGAATACTACGCCACTGCTGTAGCCCTGATCCTAGTTTATTAGCCTCAAGATCCATAAATGAGGTTATTCTGTCCCAGCGGTTAGGGTTAATAAACACCATAACGAATAGACCTGACATTCCTGAAATAGCGGTAATAACCAGATAGCGAATGCGGGTACCCGCTATGAAAAGGATTCCTAAACAAGTGGCCGCCAGCCCAACTGCTGTTCCCATGTCTTTCTCAAAGAAAATAAGAATCACTGGCACCACGATGATCAACATCGGAATGATGAATCCCTTCTTAAATGTACGTGCCTCAGACTGAAATAATGCAAGGTATGAACATAAGGCAATCACTACCCCTATCTTAGCTGCCTCAGACGGCTGAAACTGCCCTAATACAGGCAGTTTTATCCAGCGAGTCTCACCATTAACCGTGTGCTTAACTCCAGGAACATAACAGAGAGCTAATAATATCAAACTTCCGAAAAAAATCAGCTTCGCGTGCTTCTTGAGAAAACGATAATCCACCACAGCAGCCACAAATGCAGCCACTGTCCCTACCCCAGTCCAGATAGACTGCTTTTTCAGGTGAGAGTACTTAGACTCAGCACTCTCTACCCAGACACTGGTAGATGCTAACATAATAAGCCCAAGCACCACTAGTAAAATGACACTGATACAGACTATTAAAGCATTTTTTCTACCCATTGCCTTTTTTAAATAACGCCTCTACTGGGCTGGTACTTTGATGGTCATACCTATGCGCATCTTGTTTGCATTCACATTAGGGTTCATATCCATAAGCTCGCGCTGGCTTACATTTAGCTTTTTCGCTAATCGATAGAACGTGTCACCAGATTTAATCGTATAATTACTATATTGGTTAGTCGCTGCAGGTGTAGTGAGAGCCATTTGCTGAGCCACGTTAGGGTCACGCTTTGGCTTGATTACTCGTGGAGCACGTTGCTTTGGCTGCTCTACATTACTCGTTATCGCCTCAGAAACACGCTGACCAGTTAGCCCCACCTCAGGAAGACGTTCACCATCTAGATTATAAGAATGAGGTTGTTCTACGTAGATATTACCAGTGTCATTTCTTACTGGAGTACTCGTCTCAAAAGCGCTCGCATTATCATCATCATGGTAAGTAGAGCTATTGTTTGCGGTCGTTTCTGGCTCGGGGTCACTCATTGTCCCGATGCAGATAGCGCCAATCGCTACTATATGAAGGATCAGTATCACCGTCAGAGCTTTACCAATGCCCACATTTGGCACGTCACCATCTAACTCATCTGCAGGTGCGACCGCTGATGCTCTTACCTTTTTCCTCCCGACAGTACGCGCAAACAGTGCACGGAATCCCTTCTGGGCTTTTCTCTTGGTCTGTAGTTTATTCTTTCTCATGTTTCTATGGTTTAGGCGTTATTTTAATTGATTCACAGCATCTCTGAATACATCTCCTCGGTGCTCATATCCTTTAAACTGATCAAATGAAGATGTTCCTGGCGATAATAAAACTGCATCACCTGGTTTTGCGAGAGAAGCACCTAGTAGCACCGCTTCCTCTAGAGTGTTTACTATCTTGGTTTCCACCGCTTCGGAGAATAGTGTAGCGAGCTCTGCAGAAATTTCACCAAAGACAACGGCATGCGTGACGTGCTGCTTCAGTCTTGGCAATAATGGCTGATAATCTAAGCCCTTCTGCTTACCACCTGCTAGCAGAACTACTGGTCTACTCTGACTTCTCAGTGCACTATCTAGCGCATGTAGATTCGTCGCCTTGCTATCATTCAGATACTCCACACCATCTAAGCTGCGGATAAGTTCACAGCGATGTGCTGGGGGGGTAAATTTCACTAAAGCCTCAGTCACGCTCTCAGGTGAGGCTCCTATTTCTAGACAAGCGCCGATAGCCGCCATCGCATTCTCTGCATTATGGAGACCTCTTAGCTTCGTCTTACTGATGTCGGTTATCTGCTCACCTTGGAAACAAATCCAGTCACCAGATAGTGAGTAGTCAGCATGAGTAGACTCACTCGTGAAGCTTAGCTTTCTAGCAGCTAGCTCACCTACCTCTTCACCATCTCTCACGATGGCTAGGTCGTTAGAATCCTGGTTTTCAAAAATTCTTAATTTCGCATTCTTATAGTCATCGATAGACGCATAACGATCCATGTGATCTGCATCAAAATTCATCCAGACTGCCACATCTGGCTTTAGTACTTTAATCGTCTCTAACTGAAATGAGCTCAACTCTAGCGCAACTGACTCCGGAACTGCATCGAGTAGAACAACTTCAGATAGCGGCATGCCGTAGTTTCCACAAGCCACGCAGCTCACACCACTCGTTGTCATTATTTGCTGAACGAGTTCAGTCGTCGTCGTCTTACCATTAGTTCCAGTAATGGCGATAACCTTACCTTTATAATACCGGCAAGCCAGCTCAGTCTCACCGATTATCTCATTAGCATTTTCGGAAAATGCTGCCACGTAATCACCAAAGGTATCAATCCCTGGTGAGATCACCAACAGATCACAAGACTGCTGCTTGCCCAGTTCAAGAGACGCTCCAGGGTACGGGGTCACGCCTACTGGAGGATTTGATATTTCATCTGATGAGTCAAATAGTGTCACGGTAGCGCCTTCAGTGGCGGCCAGCATTGCTGCGGCCTTACCACTTCTTCCTGCACCGAGAACATGCACTATTTTACCCTTTAGAATCATACAAGTTTAAGTAGTGATAGACCTATGAATGCGCAGATAATGGATATAATCCAGAAACGAATGATGACCTGACTCTCATGCCAGCCTCTTAGCTCAAAGTGGTGGTGAATAGGAGCCATCGCAAAGATACGCTTACCGCGTAACTTAAAGCTACCTACCTGCAGGATCACTGAAACTGCTTCCATTACAAATACGAAACCAATGATCACTAGTAGAATTTCCTGCTTCGTACAGATTGCCATCGTACCGATACTACCACCGATAGCGAGTGAACCAGTGTCGCCCATGAAGACTTTCGCTGGGTGACAGTTGAACCACAAGAAACCAAAGGATGCTCCTGCCATCGCCATGATAAATACTGCTAACTCACTAAGCTGTGGGTTAAACGGAATATGAATGTGAGAGAATGAGATAATATTTCCTGCTAGATAGGCAATCACCGCATAAGCAATACAAGTAGTGATGGTACAACCAGTAGCCAGTCCATCTAGACCGTCTGTTAAGTTCACCGCATTAGATGCTCCTATAATGATAATCATGAAAAAAGGAATCGCTAAGTAGGATAGATCTAGAATAGGTCGCTTTACTAGCGGGATACCTAGTGAAGAGATCGGCATGTGCTCAGCCTTACCTTCTTTATCTTTTACCCAGAATGCATTCTCTCTTGGGATATCTATACCTTCCATCTGCTTCACACGGTCAGTACTAGCTTTGTACTCCACCTTTGCTTGCTGATCAGCAAGAGCCTCGCCTTCTACACCAGTAGATATGTAAAGAAATAGTGCTGCACACGCTGATACGACTGCTTGCCAACCGAGCTTGAAACGTGAACTCACACCTTCAGAGTTTTTCTTCTTCACCTTAGCGTAGTCATCCATGAAGCCTAGTGCTCCAAGCCCCAACATGACAAACATAGTGACACCTACAAATGGATTCCAAATCTGACCACAGAGGAAAACCGCAATAGTGATCGTACCAAGGATCATGACACCACCCATTGTCGGAGTCCCTGCCTTAGCTCCGTGAAGCTCATGGAGCTTATGCACTTCTTCTGCTGTTCGGATTGGCTGTCCCACTTTGAGCGAGATCAATCTACGGATAACTCGTGGCCCAAGCCAGAGTGAAAGACCAAATGCGATCAAGCACGCCAATGCTGCGCGCACAGTAAGATACTTGAAAATATTGAGAAAACTAAACGTCTCTGCCCATGACGCACCAGCTTGGTTCGCCTCATTCCACCATTGATAAATTAAATATAACATTGCTTAGTTTTAGTTTGAAAATGCTTGATCCATGATTTTTTCCATCCCTGCTGAGCGACTCCCCTTAAAGAGAACAACGTCACCATTTACGCAAGTATTCTTTAGCCATAAAGCGGCTTCGTCTTTATTATTAAAATGTTTTGCTCTCCCCCCAGCTGCCAGTGCGGCATCTGTCACACCTGCCGCTAGCTCACCGAATGAGATCGTGTAGATCTCTCTTCTCGCTGCCAGTTCACCCACTTCTTCATGAGCCTTAGCTGAGTGCTCACCGAGCTCAGCCATGTGACCGAGTACTACATACTTTTCACCTATCGTAATCTCTGGATCGTTCAGCTCGGTAAGAGTGTCTATCGCAGCAGTTACAGACTCAGGGTTCGCGTTATATGTATCATCAAAAATAGTCACTCCGCTAGATACAAAAGCGCGTAATCTTCCACTCGTCAATGCTGCACTGTTAAGACCAGCAGCTATTTCTACAGCAGTCATTCCTAGCGTGTGTCCAGCACCTCCTGCGAGCAATGCATTTGCCACCATATGTCTTCCCACTACGGGTAAATTCACTCTCACAGGAGCCTCATCGCCGATGATGAGATCAAACTCAGAACCCAGTGCTGTCATAAGTAAATTCTCCGCTCTCACAGCACCTCTACCATTACCGACTACCAAAGTGCGTGCGGCAGTCCTCTTCATGAAATAATCTATGTAATCACAAGCAGCAGATACAATGAATGTCCCCTCAGACATGAGACATCTAGCAAGCTCACCCTTCTCCTCAGCGATCGCTTCCAAGCTACCCATAAATTCAATATGAGCAGTGCCAATATTAGTAATGATCCCAATATCTGGCTTCGCAATAGCACAAAGTGGGGCTATCTCACCCGGATTACTCATCCCCATTTCCCAGATACAGACTTCATGCTCAGCCTCAGTCGCTAAGATGCTGAGAGGTAGGCCAATGTGGTTGTTAAAATTTCCTACTGTAGCAGACACCTTGAACTTCTCAGCGATCACAGCCTTCGTGAAGTCCTTTGTACTCGTCTTACCATTAGAGCCAGTAATACCGATCACCTTGATATCTAGGCTCCGGCGATACCATGCAGCAAATTGCTGTAATGCAGTCAGCGTGTCATTCACCAGAACGACAGTCGTATTTCCAAAATCAGCCCCTTCAGGGATACGGCTCACTACGAGAACTTCTGCTCCATCAGCCGCCGCTTTAGTTAAAAATTCATGTGCATCAAACCGCTCACCACTAAGCGCAAAAAACGCACAACCTTGACCGATGTTTCTGGTATCCGTAGACACAGCTTTCACTATGGTGTCTTCTGATCCCTGCTGAAGAGTTCCCTCTACTGCACTGAGTATATCTTTAACTGCGGTCTCTTTCATTATCTCTTCTTTCGGATTTATGGTTATCTTTTCCTTGATACTTATCGTCGCCTCTACCAGCGAATCTATCATCAGGTCTTCTCTCAAATTTCTTAGCGTTTTGCTCCTGCTCCTTCACTATCGACATACGCTCCTTGAGGTCAGTCACACGTAGCTCTTTCAGTACGCGTTTCGCGACTAAGCGGTCATCAAATTTAAGAGTCTCAGTAGCAAATTCTTGATACGTCTCATGGCCCTTACCTGCGATCAGGACAATGTCACCCGGACGAGCAAACTCAATAGCCGCCTTGATAGCCTCTGCTCTATCTATCACTACATGATACCTCTTACCCTTCATTCCCTCTTCCACCATTTTAATAATAGCCTCAGGATCTTCACTGCGTGGATTATCAGAAGTGACGACGCAGAACTCACTGTTATTAGCCGCTACTTCACCCATGAGTGAGCGCTTACGTATATCTCTATCACCACCGCAGCCAAAGACTGTAACTAGATTTCTCGGCTCAAGCTCACGCATTGTTTGGCAAGCATTCTTGAGTGCATCCGGAGTATGTGCGTAGTCTACGAAGACACACATCCCATTCACGTTACCCACATTTTCCATACGTCCAGGAACCTGAGGTGACTCAGAGAGCGTCTTCACGATGTCTCTTACTTTCATCCCCGCAGCCGCACACGCGGTGATAGCGCTGACTACATTATAAACATTAAATCTACCGATCAATGGCACCTGCACGAGATACGACTTCTCTCTAACATCCAGCTGAAAATTCGTCCCTTTGAATGTTTGGCGGATCTTTGAAAATTTAAAATCACTGTGCGCGTTCATTCCATATGTCCAGACCTTGAGCTTATCACCGATCTCCTTCACCATACGCTGACCATAGCTATCATCACTATTAATCACAGCCACTGAGCGCTTCTCGCTACCCGCTTCTTTCATCTCAGCCATCTGCTCGAAAAGAGCTAGCTTAGCCTTAAAATATGTCTCCATGTCACCATGGTAGTCCAAGTGATCTTGTGTAAGGTTTGAAAATACACCCACATCGAAGTTCACCCCACGCACTCTCTGTTGCTCTAGACCATGAGAACTTACCTCTATCGCCATTCCGCGGCACTGGTTCTTCACCATTTCACCCATTAGCCGGTGTGTGCTCACCGCTCCAGGAGTCGTGTGCGTCGCCTCTATATCAGTGATCCCATCATCAAAGCGGATCGTCCCTATTAGTCCAGCTCTTCTCCAGAGATCCTTCATGATGTGGTGAATCAAATAAGTAGTCGTCGTCTTACCATTCGTCCCAGTCACCCCGATTACTCTGAGCTTATCAGAAGCAAAATCATTAAATGCATTCGCAATATCCGCGAGAGCGAACTTAGTTCGCTTCGTATGCACCCAGCTCACCTTACTCGCCTGCGCATCATTAGGCGCAGCCTCTGCCACAATAGCTACTGCACCATTCTCGATAGCATCATCGATAAATTTATGACCATCCACACTTCCAGGCACGGCGATAAAGAGAGTCCCCTCCTTCACCTCACGGCTGTCAGCTGTGATAAAACTTACCTCTACAGATGCATCTCCTGAGACTACAGAATCTGTTAGACTTTTAATAACTTCGTTTAATTTCATGGTGTCTTGCTCAAAGAAGCTCGCGCTTCCTCAGTCGGTGTTAAATTTCTATAGGCAGCTACCTGCTGCATCGTTTCCCTCCATATTGGAGCCGCTACAGTGCCGCCTCCAAAGTTGTAATCTTTCTTGGCTCTTGGCTCTTGAAGCACCACTACACAGACGAATTTAGGTTTCTCGATAGGTAGCATGCCCACAAAAGAAACTGTCTTTCGTGTTTCGCTGTATTTCTTAATCTTATTATCCCAGATTTCAGCGGTTCCCGTCTTGCCACCTTCTGAGTAACCTTTTACGTCTGCTTTAGTAGCTGTTCCTCCCTCTTCAACCACACTTTTAAGTGCTTGTCTACAGTCTCTCGCAGTTCTTTCACTGATCACTCTTCGGATCTCCTCAGGCTTATACTCCACCACCGTCTCACCAAGGTAGTTCTCTACACGCTTGATCACTCGTGGTTTCATCAGTTTTCCACCATTTGCGATAGAGCAGTAGAAATTAGCAATCTGTAGTGGTGTCACCTGTAATGCGTATCCGAATGAATATCTTGAGAAATCAATCATAATCCCCTTATCACGGACATGACCGTCACTCTCATAACCTACCCCAATCTGGGTTTTCTGGCCAAAGCCGAAGTCCTCAACATAGTTCATGAAGGTTCTGTAACCCACCTGCTTAGCCAGCATATAGGTTCCAATGTTATTCGACTTTTTAGCAATCTCCCATACTTTAAGATATCCCTTCCCATGTTCATCTTCCACCGTGAATTCAGGTATCTTATTAAGATAGTATCCATTATGACACCACACCTTATCATTTAACTTTCTAATCCCCTCGTTAATAGCAGATGCAATAGCTACTAGCTTAAAGGTAGACCCTGGCTCATATTCACCCTGTATTGCGAAGTTATATTCACCAGTCTCTATGCCCTTTCTTGTCATTAAATTAAAATGCGGTCTACTCGCCATACCTAAAACATCACCTGTATGAGGATCCATCACGATGATCGTAGCTCTCACTGGGTCATACTCATCTACCGCCGCATCAAGCTGCTCGTCCACAATCGCCTGAATACCCATATCGATCGTTAATTGAACATTATTTCCGTTGATCGGGGCATGTACACTCCCGCCATGCGCTGGCATCACTTCACCAGAAAGGTCACGCATCTCCTTTTTAAATCCATCTTTACCAGCAAGGTGCTCTTCACAAGCTTTCTCGACACCCGACTTACCAACACGCTTCTCATCTCCCTTTCCCTGATAGGAAATACCTATCGTGTGCGTTAGCAGTTCTGGGGAATTATGAAACCGCTTCATACTCTCGGTAAATCGGAAGCCTTTAATCCGTTTCTTTCTAATCAAATCCTTAAGTTTAGAAGCAATATCCGGCTTGATGTCTTTGACGATCACCTTGTCAGCCATACTCTTAGATTCCACATTGATCAGCTTCTTCAGATCCGCCTGTGACATCCTCAAAGCAGGGGCGATCATACTACATGCATAATCCAAGTGCTCGCTAATAAGCCATTCCTTCGTCTTGCTATTAATCAACTTACGAGAACGCAGCATGATATTATTTATGCGCTGCTTCTCGTCCCACTCATGCCATTCAGCAGTCTGACTCAGCTGCTTACATGCCACTCCTTTTGCCACTGTACGCTTTTCCTTAATATGGTACTTATCCACGATGAGCGTCTTAGAAATCACACTCTTAGCGATCACTTCACCATTCCGGTCAACGATCGTCCCCCGCTTAGCAAGAAGCGGATAAGTCCGACCATAAGAACTACCCGCTTTTTTTACATACTTATCTCTATCCACTATTTGTAGGAAATATAGCCTAACAGATAACACACTTAGTAAGAATACTAAGCCCGCGCAAAGGATCGAGCAGCGTGTGTACATCTGTTTGTTCATATGTATTCTCTACAAAAGTTCTATGGTGAGATGATCGCGTCATTAAAAGCAGTTGCCACCCCAGCTGTATTATCCACACTAGGGTCAACGATTTCTAGCTGGTCAGGATTTGTAGCTCTGAGCTCTGAACCCCTCGCCATCAAGTCCTCCTTCATGATATATCGATCAAGGTTCCGATCGATTCTGACATTGATCATATTTACATCAGCATTATACTGGTCGATCTCCTTCTGTATCGCATCGATCTTTCTCGCTGTCTCGATCTCCTTATTAGAAGCGTAAACATGCATAATCCCGCCCACGGCAAGAATCACAGCAGCGAGACCCAGTAAAACAAGCTCACTGATCTTAAAATTTTTACTCCCTTTTTTCTTCGCGTTCATTGCGGTTAATTTCTCGCCTCCTTGTTTACTCTTTCAGCCACTCTCATGATGGCACTTCTTGAACGTGCATTACGACTCACCTCTTCTTCTCCGGCTGTAACAGGCTTTCTAGAAACCAGATCAAAGTGATATTCTGGATTCGGCCGTGGCGCTGGCCACTCTTTCCTATCTACCTCCTTAGCGCTTCTCGCCTTCAGGAAGCGTTTCACCATTCTGTCTTCTAAGCTGTGAAAACTAATCACACACAACCTACCACCAGGATTTAAAATATCTGCAGCTGTGTCTAACAGCTCACGAAGAGCTCCGAGTTCATCATTCACCTCGATACGAAGCGCCTGAAACACCTTAGTAGCTGGGTGGATTCTCTTCCCCATTCTCGGACACCATTTTTCGATATCTTGCGCTAACTGAGTAGTAGTTAGATACGGGCTGACCTCTCTATTTTCACAGATTCGCCTAGCTATCTTACGTGATGATCTCTCATCGCCGTACTCCCAGAAGATGCGCGCTAGCTCAGATTCTTCCCAGCCATTCACAACATCTCCAGCAGTAGGACCAGTATCGCCCATACGCATATCGAGTGGACCGTCTTTAGAAAAAGAAAACCCTCGCTCAGCCTCATCGAACTGCCATGAAGAAACACCAAGATCCACTAAGAATCCATCCACTCCTTCCAGCCCACTCTCACGGATCAGCTTCAGCACATCTCTATAGTTCCCCTTCACTGGTCTAAACTGATCACCAAATCTCTTCAGCCTCTTACCCGCATACTCGAGTGCCTGCGGATCTCTATCCACACCGTAAACTACCGCACCAGCTTCTAACATTTTCTCCGTGTGACCACCACCGCCCAGAGTACCGTCGACTAAAACCTTACCACTAGTGGGAGCCATGAAATGCACAGCCTCCTCCAGTAATACCGTTTCATGGTAATAACCAAGCTCATCATCGTCACTTGATCCTGAACCTCCAGAGATTTCCTTCTCAGACTCACTCATCAGCACCTGGGCAAGTAGAGACTTCATTCCTCCTTCTGGGGAAATGCGCGCTGCTGCTAATACTGGCTTTAGTCCAAACATATAATTCTCTTCGTTTTTTGTTAGTTAGTCGTTGTTAAAAAATTCTGTCTTAGAAAAAGTCGATCTCTATATTGAGCTTCGCGATCTCTGCATCCTCACGCTCAGCCATAGTCTTATAGTTTTCCATGCTATACATCTCGAAGTAAGCACCTCTGCCTACCATCTTCATCATCCCGCTTGGCTCCAGACCAGGCTTATCTAGCCACGCCTTGGGAATAAGCAGCTTACCCTGATCACTCATCGACACCCTCTGACAGCTAGCATGCAGCTTACCAGTCACCATCTTCTTCTGCGCTGGACTCCAGTCATCCCTCTCATCCACGATGCGTAACATGTCTTCATATTCCGCCTCAGTCAGAAGCCTTAGTGTCTCCACCTTATACTTAGAAGACTGTAACAATCTTAAGACACCGCCACCACAGATCTGACGCCACTCGGCAGGAACTGAGACCCTATTCTTAGGATCCAGCTTATGCTCGTAATCGCCCTGCATGGCATGTTCGTTCTTACTCATTGTGTGTCTTTTAGTTCCCTATTAGACACTTCAGTACACTTCACAACACTAAAAGTCAACCACAAAGCCCATTCATTTTCAAAAAATATGAAACTTATTTCACAAGGTTAGATTGATATTCAATAGTTATTAACTAATTAAAAATCAGAAACAAGCACAATAAGACACGAACAAAGAGTTCCATTAAAATCAATTAGATTAAGCATCGTAGAGCAAACTGGCAATGAACAACACCACCAGACTTAATCTAACAAGCGATAACTACACTTATCCACTTTTGATCTTAAATTTTAAAAAATAAGTCCCTATCCGATACGTAAAAACTAGAAATTGCACTCGCAGAATTTCATAAAGCACCCTAGTCTGCGCGCATCAACTAAACTGATCACATCGATTAAACTATTTTTTTAAGTCATGACCATTTCAGAACAGATCAAATCAGACCCCACTATCCAGTCCACTGTCGAACAGCTGCTCAGCCGCTGTCAGAAGATCCAACAACAAATCACCGGCATCAAGCCCTCTGACCCAGCGCTAAAGCAGAGCTATGATGACGCTATAAAGTCATTCTCTCACACTCGCGGTGGCGGACTCTTCTTCCCGTATCTATCTACAGGAGCAGGTAGCGGACCCTTCGTAGAGCTTGCAGATGGCAGTGTGAAATATGACCTCACCTGCGGTATTGGCGTGCACATCATGGGGCATAGTCACCCAGTAGTCATGAAGGCGAGCATCGAAGCCGGCCTCGAAGACGTCACCATGCAGGGAAATCTCCAGCAGAACCTTAACAGTAAAGTGCTCTGCGATAAAATGGTAGAACTAGCCAAGCTTGACGGCAGCAGCCAGCTCGACCACTGCTTCCTCAGCTCATCCGGCGTCATGGCAGGTGAAAACGCACTCAAGATGGCGATGCAAAAACATGCACCAGCCTCACGCGTGCTCGCATTCGAGCGTTGCTTCGCGGGTCGCTCCCTCGCCTTCTCACAGATCAATGACAAGCCAGCATTCCGTGACGGCCTGCCAGAGATCCTCAACGTCGACTACGTCCCCTTCTATGATGTGAATGACCCTGAAGGCAGCACCACACGAGCGGCTGATACTTTAAATACCCACCTCACTCGCTACCCTAAAAAACACGCAGCAATGTTCTTCGAACTCATCCAGGGCGAAGGCGGATTCCATGTAGGTTGTGAAAATTTTCACCGCACGCTCATGGAAATCTGTAAGAAACATGACGTCGCAGTACTCGTAGACGAAGTGCAGACCTTTGCCCGTACTCACCACCCATACGCTTTCCAAGAATTCAACCTCGGTGACCTCGTAGACATCGTCTGGATAGGTAAAGCAGCTCAAGTCTGCGCCACCCTCTTCACGAGCGAATACGTTCCGCGTCCAGGTCTCGTCGCTCAGACATACACAGCATCATCAGCCACCATCGCCTCATCCATCGCTATTCTCAATGAACTCGATGGTAACGGATACTTCGGAGAAAATGGCAAAACAGCACAAATCCACCAGCAATTCGTCGATGGCTTTGATGCTATTTCCAGTCGCCACCCAGAGCTACTCACTGGTCCATACGGCATCGGAGCGATGACTGGCTGCACCGTTCACGGTGGTGACTATGCAAAAGTAACTCATTTAATCCACAACCTGTACGACAAAGGTGTCATCGCCTTCCTTGCAGGAGCGAACCCTACACGCCTGCGCTTCCTCGTCCCAGTCGGATCCTTAGAGCCAAATCATATCAAGGAAATCCTAGAAATACTAGAAGCCAGCTTAATAGAGACAATTTAAACCCTAACTGAAAAACTAAGCTAATTCATTTTCACCAGAAAAATTACTCAACTACCTGTTGACCAAATACATTATCTATTCATAATCCCCGCGCTGTCCACTATTGGCCAGTTCACCTTACACACATAAAATTTTATAACTTATGGCATCATACGCAATTAACGGATTCGGGCGCATCGGGCGCAACGTTCTCAGAGTACTCATCCAAAACGGTGACCTCAAGAAAGTAGTCGCAATCAACGACCTTACTGACAACAAGACACTCGCTCACCTTCTTAAGTATGACTCTTCACAGGGCAAGCTTGACGCAGAAGTTTCATACGATGACGACAGCATCATTGTAAACGGACACAAAATCGTAGCATCAGCACAGCGTGACCCTGAGCAGCTTCCTTGGAAAGAGCTCGGCGTTGACGTCGTACTTGAGTCTACTGGTTTCTTCGCTAACCACGCAGGTGCTTCTAAGCACATCACTGCAGGTGCTAAGAAAGTTCTCATCTCAGCTCCAGCTCCAGATCCAGATCTCATGATGTGCATCGGTATCAACTGCGACCAGTACGATGCGGCTAATCACCACATCGTTTCTAACGCTTCATGTACTACTAACTGTCTCGCACCAATGGTGAAAGTTCTTAACGATTCCTTCGGTCTCGTACAAGGCATGATGGCTACTATCCACTCATACACAAACGATCAATCAATTCTTGATCTACCACACAGCGACCTTCGTCGTTCACGTGCAGCTGCACTGAACATCATCCCTACATCTACTGGTGCAGCTAAAGCTATCGGCATAGTCATCCCCGAGCTTAAAGGGAAGCTAAATGGTAACTCATACCGCGTACCTACACCTACAGGTTCTATCACAGACTTCGTTTGTACTCTTAAGAGAGAAGTTACTCTTGAAGAAGTAAACGCAGCATTCAAAGCCGCTGCTGAAGGTCCTATGAAAGGTGTACTCGACTACACTGAAGAGCCAATCGTTCTTCAGGACATCGTTTCAGATCCACACAGCTCAATCTACGACTCAGGTTGTACAATCGTTGACGGTGCAATGGTGAAGCTTGCTTCATGGTACGACAACGAGTGGGGCTACTCAAACAGATCTGCTGAAGGTCTCGCAATGCTAGGTGAGTCAATCTAATCTCACCACACATTAAATATTTTCACAGGGGAGACTAGCCTATAGTCTCCCCTGTTTTATTTATCCTATCAACTTTCAACTTTATTCTTAATACAATGAAACTATCTATCACAGACATCCAAGTATCCGGTAAAGAAGTACTCATGAGATGCGACTTCAATGTCCCATATAACGATGCTCTAGAAATCACTGACGACACTCGTATCCAGGCAGCTATCCCATCTATCAAGCACTTGTTAGAAAATGGAGCCAAGCTCGTACTCTGCTCACACATGGGGCGTCCAGCAGGCAAGCCAGAAGAGAAATATTCACTTCGCCCAGTTGCTCAGCGTCTTACTGAGACACTCGGTACCACAGTTGCATTCGCTGAGGACACTATCGGTGATAGCGCTACAGCACTACGCGCTAAGCTCCAGTCAGGAAATGCAGTTCTGTTAGAGAATACACGTTTCGATAATGCTGAAAAATCTAACGACCCAACATTCGCTAAAGCACTCGCAGCTAACGCTGAAATTTTTGTCAATGACGCCTTCGGAACTGCACACCGTGCACACGCATCCACAGAAGGAGTCACTCATCACATCCCACAGAACGCTATGGGGTTCCTCATCGCAGCTGAGCTAGAGTTCCTTCAAGATAAGCTAGAAACTCCTGCTAAGCCATTCCTCGCCATCATGGGTGGTAAGAAAGTTTCTGATAAGATCCAGGTTATCAAGGCAATGATGGACAAAGCTGATGAGTTCATCATCGGTGGTGCAATGGCATACACATTCCTCAAGGCACAAGGCTACGAGACCGGCATGTCACTCGTCGAAGATGACTTCATCCCACTTGCTAAAGAGCTACTCGAAACAGCTGAGCAGAAAGGCATCAAGTTCCACCTCCCTGCTGACACTCGCATCACTCAAGACTTCTCTAACGACGCAGAAACTAAAGTCATTAAGCCATACTCTGAAGGTGGCGCTATCCCATCAGACTGGGAAGGCATCGACATCGGAGACATCGCCATCGCTGACTTCTGTTCAGTAGTAGAACATGCTGGAACCATCCTCTGGAACGGACCAATGGGCGTATTCGAACTCGACAACTTCGCTACCGGAACTAAAGCACTCGCTGAAGCAGTAGCTAAAGCTGACGCCCTCACCATCGTAGGTGGTGGAGACTCAGTCACTGCAGCCAATAAGTTCTGTAACTCTAGCGACTTCGACTTCCTCTCCACAGGTGGCGGAGCATCACTCGAGCTACTCGAAGGCAAAGAACTCCCTGGAGTAGCTGCCCTCTCAGACAAATAACAACATTCACAATATTCACATCAATCAACACAACTAATAACCAACACACACTATGTCACGTAAACTAATCATCGCAGCGAACTGGAAAATGAACAAAGGACCAGCTGAGGCAGCCGCATTCCTTGAGACATTCCTCGGTGCAGCTGGAGAACTCGCAGAACAAGCTGACCTCGTCATCGCGCCTAACGACCTCTCTATCCCTACAGCATCAGAACTCATCAATGACATCAACCCTGCTATCGGCCTAGCTGCGCAGAACGTATCTCAGAATGACAACGGTGCATTCACTGGCGAGACCAGCACAGACATGCTCAAAGAGCTCTTCGTGAACTACGTCATCATCGGGCACTCCGAGAGACGCAGCATCTACGGTGAGACAAACTGCATCATCAATGCTAAGATCAAGAAAGCACTCGCTGCTGACATCACCCCACTCTTCTGTATCGGTGAAACTCTCGCTGAGCGCGAAGGTGGACAGCTTGAGACAGTTCTCGGATCACAGATCAAAGAAGGACTAGAAGGTATTTCAGACATCTCTAACGTAGTCATCGCGTACGAGCCAGTCTGGGCTATCGGTACGGGTGTCACAGCATCTGCTGAGCAAGCACAGGACACACATAAGTTCTGCCGCTCAGTCATCAAAGAGCTATACGGAGCACCAGCAGCTGAAGCAGTTCGCATCCAGTACGGCGGATCTGTAAAAGGCGCTAATTCAGCTGAACTACTAGGACAGCCAGACATCGACGGAGCACTAGTAGGTGGAGCTGCTCTCGAGTCAGACTCATTCCTAGAGCTTATCAAAAATGCAGTTTCATAATTAGCAAACTAGCTAAGGACTTTCAGACAGTGGTCGCATTCAAATGCGGCCGCTGTTTTTTTGTCGGTATCTCAAGCCCTCTTTATATATGGAGAGCTGATATGAATAAAAGGAGCCTCTGCTAACTCATGAGATAGATGCAAAGAGTATGAAACCAGTAAAGCAAAGGTACCGCATTACCAGAGGCCCCAAAATTCTAATTATTCATAGTAAAAGTAAGGGTGTTATTAGAGAAATCTAATTTAGCATTATGATCTTTCAGAAATGGTGCTCCCAGTAAGCCATCTAGAGGCTTGAGTCCTATACCATTTTCAAGATGCGCTAGCTCAAAGCCCACCATCCCACTCAAGACCACTTCTTCTCCGTCCATCTTAAATGTCATCGGATCTAGCGCCCTGATTGCCTTGTGCCCCTTACCTACACCAGCCCCTTGCATATTTGATTTATGAGTTTTTAATTTAAGCCTTTTGATCGTCTTGTTAGAAATCGTATTAGCCCCTGCACCGGAGTCGATAATCATATTAAGCATCTTACCCTTATATTGTATCTGTACATACTGATGCCCAGATGGGGAAAATTTAAACGGTATGCTAAGCTCCTTCGTTTTCTCTGCTACTTGCTGAGCAGGTAATGAAGTAGTAAAAAGCATAAGGACTAATGCGATAACGCTGACTGTGGTAAGATATGTTCTTTTCATAGTTGAGTATGTTATTATTTCACACATTGTAATTTAGCAAGTACTATTATTTTTTATAGAACCACACAAATGAGAAAACAAAGCTCACAATATCTGATAACCATGCCTCAAAAACAAAAAATACCCCGAAGAAACTAAACTCTCCAGGGTACCTACTTATACAATAAAAATTAAATGTGGCTAATCAGATGATTACTCGTCACCTTTAGGTCCTTTTTTACCTTTGCCTTTTCCCTTAGGTGGCTTAGCTGAATCGAATTCTTCTTGAGTTACTGAACCATTTGAGTCTGCATCCATATGGCCGAAACGCTTAGTTGCCTTCTCTTCGTTAGGCGCACCTTTGATGAATTCTTCGAGACTCAGTTCACCTGAACCGTCAGTGTCGATCTCAGCGAACTCACGCTTAGGTGGACGCTCGCGCTTCTCTCCTTTTTCAGGCTTAGCAGATACACATGCTGAAAGAGTCGCTGTTGCCAGCCCTACAATGATTAATTTGTTTAGTTTCATACAGAGAATAAAACAAGCCAACCTCTCATTAGTTGTAAAAAAATGAAATCATCTCATATAATTTGCTCTATCATCCATTAACAGCTACTGTTTCCAAATCATGCGAGAGAGAACCGTAAAGCCAGAAATTCTAGACAGCTTAGACGCTACAGACCCAGCTGCTATACGCAGCAGACGAGATTTAAGGCGGATAAATTGGCTCATGCAAAATGACCGCTGGATTCTCACTCAATTAAAAGATTTATCAGAAAATAGATCACATTCACCCATTACCAAGATCATAGAACTCGGTGCTGGCGATGGGTATTTAGCCCAGAAAATGAAAGCTCAGCACCCCAACGCAGAAATAATAGCCTGTGACCTCATTGATAAGCCAAATCACATTACTGAGCAAATCACCTGGAAAAAAGGCGACATCTTAGACTTCGATGGCTTTGACAGTCAGACCACCGTAGTGGCAAATCTCTTCATTCACCACCTCACTGACGACCAGCTCTGGCAGCTTAGTGAAAAAATTTCTCCATGCCGCGCCCTCATCATGGCTGAACCTCACCGCTACTGGTTCTCTAAATGGCTAGGCTACCTCACTTATCCGTTTGTAAATTCAGTCACCCGCCACGATATGATCGTCAGCATTAATGCCGGCTTCCGCTTTGGCGAGCTAGCTGGCTTATTAAACCTTGACTGGCATTGGGATGAACGTGTATCACTAGGCGGCGTGCACTCCATCACTAAGCGTCTCTCATGAACCGTCCACTCACCATCATCGGCGGGGGGCTCTCTGGACTAGCCCTAGGTTGCTACCTACAAAAACACGGCATACCAGTCACCATCATAGAACAAAGTAAATACCCAAGGCATAAAGTCTGTGGCGAATTCATCTGTGGAGTGAGTAAAGAAACCCTTTCCCTATTAGGCATAGAGCAGTGTTTTTCTAAAGCTCAGACAGTGAGTAATATCCAGTGGCACATCGGAAACAGACAGATCCTCAATAAAACTTTACCACTAGCTGGCACCGGTATCTCACGCCACTTGTTAGATGATCTACTTCAACAGCATTTCCGCTCTATAGGCGGTGAGATCAGACATCAGCGGGCGGAGAAACCTGATCCTAGCAAAGAAAACACCAATATAATCTCGGCTTGTGGTAAAGAAAAACACGGTCAAGGGAACGACGCTCGTCGTTGGCTAGGTTTAAAATTTCACGTCACGGATCTAGAAATAGAAGGCTTAGAAATGCACACAGGTGCGAGTTCACACAAAGGCGGCTACCTCGGCATGTCACCGATAGAAGACAACAAGATCAACGTCTGCGGACTCTTCGAAGTCAATAAAGACATCAAAGGTAAAGGAGCTGACACCCTACCACTATACCTACACTCACTTGGTCTGGATCAGCTCGCCGAAAGGATCGAGCAAGCTACTATTCTAACAGATTCCTTTTCTGCCGTGGCTGGATTCTCCATGGGTCAACAGCGTGTCCTCACGCAGAGTTCACCAAGCACCTTCCCTATCGGTGACGCAGCCATTCTCATACCTCCCTTCACAGGCAACGGCATGAGCATGGCTCTCGAGAGCGCTCACCTTGCGGGTAAGCACCTACTGCCATACTTACAGAATAAGGGAAACTCTAACCAATCCTGGGATGAGTTAGTAAATACTTACCTCCAGCAGACGCAGAAAAAGTTCCGCAGGAGAATGATAGCTTCCAAATGCATGCACCCATTTTTCTTCCATCCCACAGGAAGGTCTATCCTCAGCGGACTCTCACGCACTCACCTTATCCCTTTTAGATCACTCTTTTACCTACTCCGTTCCTAACAACTTTACATTGTGTAAAATAAATTTCCCAATAATATAAAAATCGTATGAATCTCATCTCCATCGCTAGTGCATTCCCTCAACAACGCTATGAACAAAAGCAATGTCTAGACGCCATGCGTAACGCGCATTTCTGGCCAAAACTTAAGCAAGGATCACGTTCCTTATTAGAGAAAATCCTCAGTGGAGACTCAGCAATCACTGAAAGAAGATTCCCTATGGATAATCTCACCGATGCTTGGAAAAGAGACGCTCAACAACTCAACGAATACTACGAAAAACAAGCGCCTATCCTAGCAGAGCAATCAGTCAAAAAATCCCTAGAGAAGTCCGTAATTTCTATCCAAAATATTGATGCTATATTCGTATGTAGTTGCACTGGCTATCTTTGCCCAGGGCTTAGTAGCTATGTAGCAGAACGTCTCGGCATGAATGCCAATGCCTACCTACAAGACCTAACAGGGCTAGGATGCGGAGCTGCTATCCCCATGCTAGAAGCCGCAGCTGGCTACATTTCTCTTCATCCAGAAGCCAACGTTCTAACAGTAGCTGTAGAAGTATGTTCAGCAGCTTTCTATGTGGAAGACGATGCTGGGGTACTCATCAGCACCTGCATTTTTGGAGATGGAGCCAGTGCTGCACTCTGGTCTGGCAACAAATGTGAACAAGCTGGCTGGAGTATCAGAAATTTTCGATCACTCCATAGCCCAGAGCACCGTGAGATGATCCGCTTTACCAATGCCCAGGGAAAACTACGTAACCAGCTCCACCGCGATGTCCCACAGCTCGCAGCAGACACAGTCAAAAAACTCTACGATAAACGCCAAGACAAAAACGCAGCAATCGTAACCCACGGGGGTGGTAAAGAAGTCATCCTCGCTCTAGAGAAAACTCTCAACATTGATGACCTCAGGTACGCCAGAGAAGTAATGCAACACTATGGAAATCTCAGCAGTCCTAGTGTACTCATCGCCTTAGAACGTTTACTAGATGAAACTACAGATAAACAGTCCATCTGGATGTGTAGCTTCGGAGCCGGCTTCTCAGCCCACTCTTGCGAACTAACAAGGACAAAATAAAACTCTCTAACAACTCATCAAGAACTACTCCTATTTATTGATTTCACCATACCACGCAGCCATCGCTATTTCATGAAAGCCATTCCGGAAATAGCTATAGTTGCCCAGTGACTCAGCCAATTTAAATTCCTTTGCTGCTTGATCTGAAGTGATACCCTTATGTTGACTGACTCGCGCATGATTTTCAATTTCAGCGAGAAGACTTCGGTAAGACTTAGTAGAAGCTGAGTTCACTTTTCTCACACTACCGTGACCAGGTACAATGACCCCCTCAGATTTCTCAAGAATACTCTCAACTGATTTGATCCACTGCGAAGGAAGTGAAGACATGAAATTTGGAAAAATTCCGTCCCATATTAAATCACCCCCGAATGTCGTTCCACTAAGATCATCAGTGATCACCAGGTCACTCGCAGTGTGACCGCTCATCGGAGTAATAGTCACTGTCCGGCCACCTAGATCGAGTGTTAACGGTTTACCTTCATCTGTGATAATCGCGGAAGCATCTGAAAGATACCCTCCCCACTTATTAAGAGTCGAGATAGAGAGGTCAGGGCTATCTGGATGAGGTACTGTTTTACGATAGGTTTCAAATGCTAACTCACGAGTAGTCTGAGTCATAATGACTTCAGGATTCGCATTGTCTCTCATGAACGCGCGAGTACCTCCAAGATGGTCAAAGTGAAAGTGCGTATTCACCACATGCGTAGGAAGCCGCCCAGTGATCGCCAGACAAGCATCAGCCATATAAGAAGCCCCTGCAGGAGTACGATAAGAATCAATCGCTAGAATCTTATCCTTCCCGATGATAAGCCCACCATTTGAGTGAGTGGACAGATCCCCAGATTTTCCATCCTTAGTAAATGGTGTAGATATAAGAGCATATACACCCTCATGTAGCTTCTCAATCCTAGCAAACGGCTTTTCACCAATCTTATCACCCCCCACTTCACGTCCATAGGCCTTACGCGCAAGCAATGGAGAAAGTAGAAGTGTCGCAGAAAACCCGCATGACGTGCCAAAACAACGCTTAAGAAAAGAGCGTCGGTCATTATTATCTGTATACTGTTTCATCTTATCGGTTAGGTTTATTATGCATCATTTTAAACTAGAGCTTGGATACCAGTTATTCCCTATTTTGGACGAGCTTAGTAAAATAGCTAATAATTAATCTAAGAAACTCTCAAAGTAGTCGACTACCTAACATTCTCCAGTACTACCCTTAAGCGCCCTCATAAAAATGATACTCCACGGAATAGTAAATAGAATAGTCACGAAGAACATACCTATCAGTGGGACTATAGGTGACCCTTCACCGTTGGACCCTTCAAAAGCGGAGAGGCTATCTACACCAGATAACATTGCTAAAAAAGAGTAATTTATATACATAGCTAATCCAAAACAGAGTAGAACCGAAGTATAATATGACAAGGATCTCCAAACAACACTCCCCTCTAAAAAAGGAATCAATAGCATAAGTAGAGGTAAGAAGGCTATTTTCATATCTGATGCTATTGCCCCCACGAGAACCAACGTGGTAGGAATTACCATAACTTTATAAATGGTAGGGATTTTTATTATGGTCAAATATCTTGGCATAGCTAGCGATCTGAAAAAGGTGAACATTGCCAATACGTAATACTTTAAGTTATTTATAAACTACGCAGAAAGCACGCTCATGAACTGTGCAGTGCCTCTGATTTACAACCTAAACATACCACCACATTTTCTTCCTACTAGGACGAAGGCAGCACCGATTGATATCCCCAGGAATGTCATCGCCCAGACACCGAGTGATGCAGCTACTTCTTGGCCATTACCTAGCATGCTAAGTAGTACATAGATTGCTTTCGTGATAGGGTAGTGTTCAGTTTGCTGCGCGAGGATAAGACTATCGGTAACCTCGAGCATCGAGAATGCGAAGGCAAGAATAGCACCTGCGGATAGACTGGAACCAATCAATGGTAGTCCAATACGCATGAAGGTTCTACCTGGGCTTGCTCCCATTGTTCTCGCAGTCTCTTCGAGTACAGGGTCACTCAGCTGCAGACCAGCTACAGCGGCTCTTACAATGAATGGCAAGCGCCTAATTGCGTATACTAAAATCAACAACACCATAGGATCACCAGTAGCTCCCATGAGCGGACTAAAGACTCCATCACTGAGTGAAAGATATCCAAATGCGAGCACCAAGCCAGGAACTGCAAGTGGCAACATCATCAATGCGTCCAAAACACTTCTCCCCCATACAGTACTTCTTACGATCACCCACGCGATAGCTAAGCCTAGTACTACATTCACTGCAGTAGCTCCAAATGAATATAACAAACTATTTCGAATACTACCCACCACAACCGAATGACCAAGCCCATCACCATAATGAGCTAACGTCATACTTTCAGGTAAAATAGTCCCATACCAGTCACCAGAAACCGACAGAAAAATCACCCCGAAATGCGGTATAGCGGCGATCGCGAAGACTAAGATAAAGGCCGTAGACATACCCCATCCCCATAGTCCACTCAGAGTCTTCTCAGCATAACGAGCTTTAGCTCGACCCGAATAACCCAGAGCATTCTTACCGAGCACCAGTTTACTAACAAGAAATACTCCGAGAGAGATCACCAGCATTATAGAGACTAAGGCATATGGAGTAGGATTCCCTGTGAGGTCTGTTATCCCTTCATAGATCTGCACTGGAGCTACCCGACTATATTCAAAAACGAGTGGTACTCCTAGTTCAGTAAACGACCAGATAAACACGATCGCTGCACCAGCAAAAATACCAGGCATACAGAGCGGCATTGTGATCTTTCTGAATCTCTTCCAAGGAGAAGCTCCTAAGTTCTGAGCAGCTTGCTCCATCGCAGGGTCCAGTTTATGAAGCGCAGCTAGAACGTTCATAAAGAGAATAGGATACAAGTGCAGAGCATTCATCAACACAACTCCCCAAAACTTACTTTTGCCCAGCCAGTCAGTAGGACTATTCGCATCCATTAACATGAAATCTATCAAGAATGCATTCAAAGCACCCTCTACACCTAAGATATGCTTCACCCCAACTGCTCCCACAAATGGAGGCAATACTAGTGGAGCAAGAATCAATACAGATAACCATTTCTTACCAGGAAACACCCAGCGGTAAGCTGCAAGCGCTAAAGGTAGAGCGATCAAAAACGTAACAATCGTACTCATCACACCAATCGCAAACGCATTCCATAGACCTTCTAGGTAAATAGGATTACCAAACACAGTGAACATGTAGTCCCATGTAAAGGACGTGCCCCCTACTCCGTCATCTGCAGTGAATGCTTCCTTGAGGATATCCACTACTGGGTAGATAAAGAAAACACCAAAGAAGAGTGTCACTATGACAGTAATAATTATCGCGAGTTTGTTATTCATCGTATTGGTATCTACCTGTCTTGTCTTGCTAGCTTTTGCGAGTCCTCATATGATCTACGGAACTGGGCAGAGTCTCTGTTCATTTTTTCCAAAAGCATCATAGCCCCCTCTTTATTTGATTTTTTATCAAGTAATCTCTTCAGCTCGAAGGTCTTCTTGTAAGAAAATAATCTCACCTCACTGAAATTCCACAGTGCCTTAGGGGGTATACTTCCGTCATCACGTCTAGAGGCTATCAATGTACCCCTAGCCTCACGAAGCTCGTCATGAGTGTCAATGCACATCACTTTCACCGCATGACGCAGCGCCTGGAATAACTCAGCTGTGATACCAGGCTCATAGATAAAGTCTGGTTTACCTTCATAAGGCATCACCTCAGGATCAGTAAAATATTTTAGATGCTCTGGCGTGTATACCCCCTGCCTCACAGGTAGTCTCCGGAGCGCAGCGTACTGAGGTCCATTCGGTGACCCGGGCTTACTATTCCATATCAGCTGACCTTCATCACTGATTAGAAATTTAACAAACTCCTGAGCGATCGCTTCATTAGGCGCCCCAATCATCACCGCTACTGGATCCACACTAGTGCTCGTCCCCGCCTTCGGAGCGATCCACTGTAGCCTACTCGTGCCGTCTTCCTTCTTAAATTTTTCGTTAAATGTTCTCCCGTGAAAATCCACACACATACCTGCTACAGCATCACCCTGTGCCACATTATGAGGGATCTGACTCGCCTTATCTGTGAAGTATCTAGCATTCGCTGATATCTTCTGGATAAGCTGCAGACCTTTCGTCCAGCCCACACTCTTAGCACGCTCAAGCATCTGCTCACGGCTCTCGCCAGGCTCTCTCTGAACAGTATCTAACTCATGACGAATCTTCTGCTGGATCAATAACTCAAATGCCTTAGCCATACTCACGTTCTGCATCGGATCTGCTATCGCTAAATGACCATAAAACTTAACATCTCCTAAATCATCCCATGTCTCAGGAGCATCAATACCTAGCTTCTCCAGCCTGTCCACATTATAACAAATTCCAAAACTTGATAAACATACCCCGACCCATCGATGCTCCTTATCGTAACAATCCTCACCAGTAAAACTCTGACGAATCCCCTTCTTTCTATCAAACCATGCCTCGTTAGACTCAAAGACATCTAGCTTCTGAAATCTGTCATTCGCAGCCATTTTCTTAAATAAATATGAACCACCACCAAACATCACGTCCAGCCCTATCCCCTTTTCTCCCTTTTCCTTAGCTCGGTTAAATTTAGCCTCTACCTCTATACTTATCTCACTAGATCCGCATGGTGTACGCCATTCAATAAAGAGATCCCTGCCCGTCTTCTTCTTCCAATGAGCTGTAAATGCCGCACCGAATTCTCTACGAACTTTCTCATTATGAGGAGTCATCACCACAAGCTTAGCATCAGACTCGGCATCGCGAGTCGACATCAACTCACTCTTCTGCAGTAATAATGGAGCCACAGCTACTAACAACATAGCTAGGATCACGATCACTTCCTTTTTATATAAGCTCTTGATCATGGTCTTAGCATTACTACATCTTGCTGTCTCGCTGTGATAGAGACCATATCACCAGGCTCTACCAGCTTACGAGGATTCATCACCGCCACCTGAAGATAGACTCCTATCTCTGTTCTGATCAGGTACTGAATAGTCGGCCCCTGGTAGACTCGCTCTAGCACCTTACCTTGAATCTGGTTGATCACGTCACCACTATCATCAAATCTCAACACCTCAGGACGTAACGCTGCTGACAATGTCTCACCAACTTGTGGCCTCCAGCCTGGTTCAGTTACCTTACCTTGGAGGATTTCTCCTGCATCAGTCAGCACGCGCACCACATATTCGTCCTCAGTATCCTTCACCACCCAGTCCACTTTCCCTTTGAGGAAATTCACCTCTCCCATAAAGGCCGCAACATGCTTCGTCTCTGGTTCACGGTAGATCTGATCAGGCGTTCCCACCTGCTCTATCCTACCATCATTGATCACCGCTATCTTATCTGCGATAGAAAGCGCCTCTTCTTTATCATGCGTCACATAGACTGCCGTTAAGCCATAATCCTTTACAATCCTACGGATCTCACCACGCATCTCTACTCTAAGCTGAGTATCAAGATTCGACAATGGCTCATCAAGTAATAGACATTTAGGACGCACCACCAGTGCTCTCGCTAGTGCCACTCGCTGCTGCTGACCACCAGACAGTTCCTCTATCTTTCTATCCTCATAACCTTCCAGCTGTACACCAGCCAGAGCTTCCAGTGTTCTATCCACTAGCTCATCACCATCTATGCCTCGCTCCTCGAGACCAAATGCCACATTCTCACCCACCGTCATATGCGGCCATAGCGCATAGGACTGGAACATCATCGCAGCCTCACGCTTATGCGTAGGAACATCAGTGATATTCCTCTCACCAAAATATATTCTTCCTGTATTCGGTCTCTCTAGACCAGCAATAGATCGCAACAACGTCGTCTTTCCACAGCCACTAGGTCCTAATAAAAAAAACAGCTCACCTTCCTCGATAGTCAGGCTCACTTTATCAAGCGCAAGCACACCCTTACCGTATCTTTTGCGTACCTTTTCTAGTCGTATTGCTTCCATTACTGACTGTTTAAACACACCAATCACCATGAGGCAATACCTTGATTACCAGAAATATGAACTATCTTTCTCATTCACAGTCAATATTTACTCCTCCATAATACAATCTAGCCTAAAAAATGAGAAACCCAACCCTGACTTAGCCTAAAAATAACTCAATTCATCATCTAAAAATACCGGTGGCGGGAATCGAACCCGCACTCCATAGGAACTCGATTTTGAATCGAGCGCGTCTACCAATTCCGCCACACCGGCATATGATGTGTGCTCTTAGCTAAGTGCGTGCGCATGCTGAGCAGTTTTGCCCAAATGTCAAAGCTAAGATTTATCTTTTGGTAATAGCCCCAAAAACTTATTCGCATACTTGATAGCAGGGCCATACTTCAGCTTACTGATCGTCTCACCCACCTGGCTAGCAAACACCGCGAAATCCTCTAGCTCATTCATCTGCTTGTGGAATGCCTTACCTTCTGCGCTCTTCACATTCTTACTCCGCTCAGAACAATCACTAAGAAGCTCAATCGCAGGATCTATCTCCCTACGCTTTCGCTCACGCAGAACAATCGTGAATATTTTCCACACATCCTTCTCCGCCTCAAAAAACTCTTTTCTCTCCCCCTTCTTCACCACGATCTTCACTAGCCCCCAGCCCACAAGCTCCTTCAAGTTCGTGTGCGCATTCCCTCTACTGATCTGCAGCTCCTCCATACTCTGATCCGTACTTATTGGCTCTGGGCTGATCATCAACAACGCATGCACCTGTGCCATAGTTCTACTGATCCCCCAGCTAGAACCCAAGGCTCCCCACTGCGAAATAAAGTCATCCTTAGCTCCTAGAAAATCATCTTGCGCACTCATATTTTCAAACATTACTGAAAGTCCTCTAATTAGCAAGCAAAAGTCCCCCACCCACGTTTACAACCTATCTTCCTATTTACTTGACCACTGAACAAGATAAGCAACAGTCCAGTAATTATGATTAATAAACTACACACCAGACTATATCAATACCTAGTTAGTGCACTCAGTATCACACTACTATCCACCTCCTCACTCCACGCAGCAGAAAACGGAGAATACGCATTCACCCTCACCAAGGGAACCAAACAATCTCCCATCCTCCCTGACTGCTCGCCTAAAGGATCATACTCACCTCTCACCCCAGCAGAGGCTACTACCACCGCTGGACTCGCCGGCTTCGACCACCTGATAGCAACCTTCCCAATCAGAACCGAGAATCCTCAGAAAGCCATCGTAGCTCGCTCTAAAAAAGATGGCACATACGACACCCTCATTCTAGACAAAGACCTAGACGGCTCATTTCAAAATGAAAGCCCCGTCATAAGTGACACACTCAGTAAATCCAAAACAGGTAAGTTCATCCTATCCTTTGAAACCCACCTCATGGGACCTCACGTCGACATGGAAAACCTCCCGAAAGACGGAGACCTCAAGGCAACCGTCAGACTCATCTGGACAGAAGAAAACACTACACCTGAAAAAATTCAGTGGTTCGGATACTACACCTATGATGGAGAAGTCACCATTGATGGCACCACCTATCTGGTCCTACTACACGACCTCACCAATGACGCCTCCATCAGCACCAACGATCGCTGGATCATCAAAACAAAAGACGCCAAACGAGCAGACAACAGATCACGCACCATCAAAGACTACAACTGGGCAAACGGCTCAGCATGGAACATCATAGTAACATCAGCGAAAGGAAGCTCCGCCATCTTGAAGAAATTCAACACCAAACTAACACTCAAAGAAGACACCGAAAAGCGCGACTTTTGGTTCGAAGATAAAAAGCAACCCCGTGCCGACAAGCCATTCACCACCCTAACAGACCACGCAGCCGCCACAAAACAAGCCGCCGATGAGAAGAAAAACCTCATCCTGAAGTTTGAAACTACATGGTGTGGCCCATGTAAAGTCATTAACTCATATGTCCTCCCGCAGAAACGAATCGTCGAGGCTAGTAAAGACTACATCTGGCTAAAACTAGATGGTGATAAAGAAAGAGACCTCGTAGCAAAGCACAAAGTCACCTCATACCCAACATTCATCATCCTAAACAGCGAAGGAAAAGAACTCAAACGCTTCGGCACAGTCTCAGGAGAAACCCTCACAAAAAACCTCACCCAGCTAGCTAAGAAATAACAACTTAATCTTCCCACTTTCATACTAGCCAAGTAACCTCTTATTATATAAAGGCCATCGTATGTCGAAAACGGATTCTCCACTCACTCAGATTCTCAGCCAATATCGCGCATCTTCCAAGACTGAACGTGAAAAAGGAACCTACTTCGAAGAACTCATCCTCACCTACCTCCGCTACGAAGCTAGCTACAGCGAACTCTTCAGCCAAGTCTGGCTCTACGCAGACTGGGCTAAGGAACAAGGTCTAGACGCCAGAGACACCGGCATAGACCTAGTCGCCAAGACTAACGGCGTAAAAGGCACAGATGAGTATTACGCCATCCAGTGTAAATGCTACGCAGAAGACTACCGCATCAAGAAATCTGACATCGACAGCTTCTTCACCGCCTCTGGTCAGAAGCCATTTACCAATCGCTTCATCGTCACCACCAGTAACCACTGGACAGACAACGCCGAAAAAGCACTCCACGGTCAGCAAATCCCCATCTCCAAGATAGACCTTCACGATCTCGAAAACAGCCAGATCGACTGGGCAAAATACCAGCCATCACAGAAGCCCACCCTCAAGCCCAAATACCCACTCCGCCCACACCAGCAATTCGCTCTCAACAACGTCCTCGCAGGGTTAAAAACCGAAGATCTTAGCAAGCTCATCATGGCATGTGGCACCGGCAAGACATTCACCAGCCTCAAAATAGCAGAAGAAATCGCAGGCAAAAACAAACGCGTCCTCTTCCTCGTCCCCAGCCTCTCACTCCTCTCCCAGACCCTCACCGAGTGGACCCAGCAGTCCAAGACCCCTGTACCTGTAACCTTTTTTCGGAGAGTAACCGCACGGCTAATGTGCTAATACTAAAAACCGCTCTTCGCACGCAAAGCATGACGATTTGAAGTGATGTATCCTAAGAATCGTGCTTCAAAGGTGTGTGAAAACCATAAATTTCAAAGCATTATGTAGATTCAAAGGATACATCGTCACAGAGCTTAGATGCGAGGAGAGTTGTGTGCAAGTCAAACTAAGGTTCGATGAGCGTATTCCTCCTAAATGCCCTTGCTGTAATAGCGTTCTTCCGAAGAATAAAAAGAGTCAAAACGTAGCTCGTGATTTACCTTTGTTAGAAGCTAAAATGACATTCATTATCTTTCCTACAATACAAGGCAGGTGCAAATCTTGTAAGGCATTTGTGACCACCCGACCAAAGGAGATTCATCCAACAAGGAAAGCAACATGGAGGCTCATGAGAGCTGTCAGTTCATGGGCTTCAGTAGCTCCTGCTAGTCAAATAGCAAAACGTTTTAGTATCTCGGATTCGACCGTCCGTAATTACGACAAAGCAGTGCTAGAGCTAGACACACCAGAACCTAATTACGATGATCTCAGAGCTATCCTAGTTGATGAAAAAAGT
>CALJOJ010000092.1 GCA_937981665.1 uncultured Rubritalea sp. | reverse complement strand
GCAGCTTTTGCAGCTTTTGCAACTTGAGCAACTTTTTCCTCTTGAAGCTTTAATCTTTCTTGCTCTATTTTAGCCTGCTCTTCGCTATTACTCTTCATCACATTGTAGTTAAAAACAAGTGCGACAGAGCATAAAATAAGTATTATCCAGCCTTTACGATCCATAATCTATAATTGGTTTAAAATTGTTTGGGTAAGAGAGTTTATTCATTCTTCTTTTTCTTGAGCGGAACAGGATCATGACCACATCCACCCCACGGATTGCACCGACATATGCGCCACATTCCATAAAATGTTCCTTTGATCGCTCCATGTTCCTCTACAGCTTGTAGGCTATAATTAGAGCATGTGGGAGTGAATCTACATCCTGTATTAGGTCCACCTATAAAATGTAAAATAGGATTAATCAACTTCTGATAAAGCAAAATGAGCTTCTTAATAATCCAACGTGGTAAATAATATGGATTCATCATGAAATTCGATTTCCGCCTATTTATCAGAAATAATCACGCCTAGCTTTTTAGCCTGCTTCAGCCAGTCTGTTTCTAGTTCAGCATAACTTGCTTCTACAGCTCTCCACCTTGCTATCGTGACGATATAATAGTGAGGAGAAATCCTCTCTCCATTATTCTGCATGACTGCCCGAAACCTTCTACGAAGAAGATTTCGCTGGTGAGCTTTCCCTACTTTCTTAGTAGTGATAAACCCAGTCCTAAAGTGATCTAACTCCGCTTCTTGCAGAACACTAAGAACTAAATAGCGCCCTGGACGAGACTTACCTAATTCTCTACAACGAGCAAACTCTGCTCGCTGGGTCATTGAGAACTTTCTAGGAAGCCGCATAGGGCGCAATGAGTATCACGTGGGGACTTTTAAAGTCTATAAACAAACTATAACCACTCCCGCTAAGAAAATCAACTTAGAGTGAAAACAAGACTGTATCCACTCTAAGTAAGAAAGTCTTAGGTGTGCTGCTTGATGTGACGCTTGTAATGAAGCTCTGCACCTTTCGGCAAGAGACGCTTGCGTCCTTTTTGACGACGACGACGTAGGCAATCGCGGCCAGCTTTAGTAGCCATGCGAGCACGGAATCCGTGTTGGCGTTTACGAACGCGCTTAGATGGTTGGTAAGTTCTTTTACTCATGATGAAATCCTGTTAATTATTTCCCTGTATTTGCCTCGTTCACTATAAATCTGGCACGGGGCGCAGAACCTAGGGAATTTTACCCGTTTGTCAATCCATCATTGTAATTTCTCCCCTTTTTTCTGCATTTACGCCATAGATACTTAGTTCAGATAGCTGAAATAATTTATTAGTTGAAAAATAAGCTTCGTAAAAATATTATGTATATGTTAACTATAAGTAACTCCTAATTTATGAATCCACGCAATAGAAAAACCATCAACTATCTTATGAGAATTCTGCCTGTTGGGTTAGCATTGAGCCTAAGCAGCTGTGGATCCAACGGAGGTGCAGTGAAAACTCCTAAAACTGATGGTTTCCAGCAGAGTCATGGCCCGTTCGACTCAAATGGCAACTACGTGGAAAAGTGGGCTGATTCACCGCCTAAACGTAAATTCGTAACAAGTAAACAACCTGGACGCTCGATCACTAGCGCTAAGCCAAAGGATAAGGTAAAGGTAAAGGAAACACCTAAGAAGACTTACACACCACCAGTAAAGACCGCATACACAGCGCCTAAACCAGTATATAAGCCAACTAAGACTACTTACACAGCACCTAAGAAAACCTACACCGCCCCTAAAAAAACTTATACTACTCCTAAGAAGAAAGCTTACGTAGCGCCAAAGAAACCGACAGCTAAAAAGATCACACCTAAAGCAAAAGCACCTATTTTTCACAGCGTGGTGAAGGGTGACACCCTTTATGGACTATCTAAAAGATATGGGGCAAGTGTGGCTGCGATTCAAACGGCTAACGGACTCAAAGGCAACTCTATTTCCTTAGGAAGAACCTTGATTATACCACGTAGATAAACCACACTACTTCGGGAACACTTATCCTTAAAATATGATCATGCGCTTTGAAATCAGTAACAAAACATTACTACCAGAAAAGATCAGAGCATCACTACTCTCTCCACATTCTGGTGGCTACTGTAGCTTCGAAGGCTGGGTCAGAAATCACCATGAAGGAAGATCAGTCGACTCACTCGAGTACACAAGCTACACAGAGCTAGCTAATAAAGAAGGTAACCGTATCATCGAAAAGGCACTAGAACTATTTGACGTCGAGGACATACGATGTCACCATCGTGTAGGTCACTTAGCAATAGGCGATATGGCAGTCTACGTAGGCGCCGCATCCGCACACCGTGATGCAGCATTTAAAGCATGCAGATACGTGATCGATGAAATCAAACATACTGTTCCAATCTGGAAAAAAGAACACTACACAGACAAGTCTACCGCCTGGCCATCCTGCAAAGCATGTGCTGAGGGACACCAGCACGACAACGGACACAGTCACTCAGATAGTCAGCACTAATTTCCCCATCCCCATCCTCATCCTCATTCCTAACCACTAAGCTTTCAAAACCTTCTCCTAGAGCCCTATGATAAAAACACTACTCAGTACCTGTTTCATCATTAGTCTCGCTAACTCTGGGTGCGTTAATAAGTCAGCCACTCTCCCGCCCTCTGCCATGCCGTTTATTCCTGAATGGCTAGAGAATGTGGACCAAGAAGTTCACAAGCTAGGATCATTTAACTGGGTCATTGTAGCAGACCCCTCCTTCCCTGCACTCTCTCGGAGTGGCATCATCACAGTCACCACACCGGTAAGCACAGCTCAAGCACTCGACGGAGTCCTCCAGTCTATCGACTCTCACAGCCACGTCCGCCCACGCATCCACCTTATCCGCGAAGTCCAAGGCGTAGCGGAAAATGAAACCCCCGGAATCAACCAGTTCAGAGCCGAGCGCGACAAGGTACTCGATGGACGTGAAGCCATCTCTCTCACTAATAATGCTCTCGACTTACTCATCACTGATGCGAGAAAAAATTACCGCATCTTAGTCATCAAGACCACTACCACACTGCCATACTCCTCTATTTTCATGGAGCTAGAAAGCGGATATTGGGATGGCGAGTCGGAAACTGCTTTACGAAAACGTCTGAATCGCTAAAGACATTCGCATGGCAGCTCCAAAGAAAAAAGATCTCGCTCTCACCAAAGAGCGAGAAGAAGCATGGCTCGGTGACGCAGTCCTCGCACTCTATGTCCGCGAATGGATCCTTAAGGAAAAGGGCGAGATGGATGGCGAGATGTTCGTCCGCTTCACTTCTAATGAATTCCTGAAAAGTAAAGGTAATCCCACTTCCGTCGAAGCTGAGATAGGCCGCGTTTATGAAGCTGATGGACTACAAGCCGGCTTTGACTGGATAGAAGAGCACCTCTACCCCCTCTTCCTCATTAAAGAAAAGAACTACCAGCGAGTACTAGCTACTCAAGTCCCGCGCAAACAACGTAAGAGTCAGAAGAAGCTATAATCTATTAGATTCCGCATACATTACTTTACATTCTTATGTCATAATTCGGAAAGTATTAACCTCGACATTTACCTCATTTTCTTAGACACCCATCCCCTACTTATCAAGTAACACCACTTTCACAAATCAATCATTATGAGAACACACCACTGCAACGAACTCAACGAATCCAACATCGGCAACTCCGTCACCCTCATCGGCTGGGTGAACTCTAACCGAGATCATGGTGGTGTAGCATTTATCGACCTCCGTGACCGCGAAGGCGTTACTCAGTGCGTATTCCGTCCGGAGACAAACTCAGAAATCGCTGAGCTAGCCAAGACACTCCGCCACGAAGACGTGATCCAGATCATCGGTACTGTAGAAGAGCGTCCAGAAGTGGAAGGCAAGTCTACTATGAATGATGCTATCGCTTCAGGTCAAATCGAAGTATCTGCTAGTGAACTAAAAATCGTCAATAAATCAGATGTTCTCCCATTCCAACTCGATAAGGAAATCAACAACGAGGACATGCGCCTCAAGTACCGTTTCCTAGATCTCCGTCGTCCAGTAATGGCGCGCAACATGAAGCTCCGTCACCGTATCACCAAGACGACTCGCGACGTGCTTGACGAAGGCGGCTTCCTTGAGATTGAAACTCCTATCCTTTCTAAGTCCACGCCAGAAGGTGCGCGTGACTTCCTAGTGCCATCACGTATGCACCCAGGTAACTTCTATGCTCTTCCACAGGCTCCTCAGCAGTACAAGCAGCTCCTCATGTGTGGTGGTATTGAGAAATATTTCCAGATCGCGCGTTGTTTCCGTGATGAGGATCTCCGCGCTGACCGCCAGCCTGAGTTCACCCAGATCGACATCGAGGCATCATTCGTAAAAGAAGATGACATCATCGGTCTCATCGAGAAACTTCTCGGTCGTGTATTCAAAGAGTCAATCAATGCTGACGTTCCAGCATCATTTGACCGGATCACCTACAACGAAGCACTCAACACATTCGGATCTGACAAGCCAGACCGTCGTTTCGAAATGCACCTCACTGACCTCGGCGAAGTATTCGCAAGCTCTGAGTTTAAAGTATTCTCTGGCGCACTAAAAGCAGGTGGCTGCATCAAGGCGATCAATGCTAAAGGATTCTCTAGTGCCTCTACTGGCCAGATCGACAAGCTCACTAAGTGCGCTATCGAAGCCGGAGCAAAAGGCCTCGCATACATCCAGGCACGTGGCCCTGAGCCATCAGACTGGCGTTCACCTATCACTAAATTCCTCAGTGAGACAGAACTAGTGGCAATGAAAGAAACAATGAACATCGAAGAAGGTGACCTCATTCTCTTCGGTGCTGGTGACTGGGACACAGTTTGTGATGTCCTCGGTCGCGTTCGTATCATGTGTGCCAATTTCCAGAACCTGTTAGAAGACAACAAGGAACTCAACTTCCTCTGGGTTACAGAATTCCCACTCCTCGCATACAACGACGAAGACGCACGTTGGCACGCAGTTCACCACCCATTCACTCGCCCAGTCCCTGAAGACGAAGCGAAGCTAAAAGCTGGTGAGTACGCTGGTCTCCGCGCACAGGCATACGATGTCGTTCTCAATGGTTTCGAGCTCGGTGGTGGTTCTATCAGAATCCACGAAGCTGAGCTACAGGACTCCATGTTCACAGCTCTCGGTGTCACAGAAGAAGAGAAGAAGACCATGTTCGGTCACATCCTCGAAGCATTCAGCTTCGGCGCACCTCCACACGGTGGTGTAGCTCTCGGTCTTGACCGTATCGCGATGCTCGTTACGGGTAGCGAGTCTATCCGTGAAGTCATCGCCTTCCCTAAGAACAACCGTGGATCAGACCTCATGTCTCAGTCACCAGCAGAAGTAGACTTCAAGCAGCTGCGTGAACTCTACATCAAGACTACTAAAAAGCAGGACAAGCCAAAAGAAGGCACTCCAGCTCAATAAGCAGTAAATCATTTCCTAAAGCCTCACTTGGATTCTTCCGAGTGAGGTTTTTTTTGTGTGCCCGGCAGGGCACACTGACTTGGGGGTTAAAGTCCCCTGTGGGCTCGGCAGAGAGAACCACTAGCAGACAGCAAGGTTAAGATCGTGAGATCTTGGCTGAAGGAAGCTGATAAGCAAACCATTGCCCTGATGAAC
>CALJOJ010000091.1 GCA_937981665.1 uncultured Rubritalea sp. | reverse complement strand
CTTACCCCAGAAATACTTTGATCATAAAATGTTACTAAATCTGCAAAATGAGACAAGATACGCTGAACAGCTAGCTCTGCTGTGAACCGCCTTGCTACGGAACCGTATGGCAGGTGGTGTGAGAGGGAAGTGAGGGTGACTTCACTCCCTACTCGATGGTTTTACATCCTAGGATTCATTGATTAGACTATAAACATGAACAACCAGCAAAAACTCACAAAACGTAAATTCCTCATCAGACTAGGATCAAGTATTGGCTCACTCGGTGGCGCTTCATTACTCAATAGCTGCGCTGGATTATCAGAGCTAAACAAGCTCGGTGAGCTAGGTCTAGGAGCAGGACTATCACCCACACTACTGATCAAGCCGCAAACGATTGTAAGTAAGCTAATGCCTTATTTCCCATATAACCAAAGCTATCAAGGTATAGCAGGCGTCAGCTTCGCGGACCCAGTTGTCAGCATGGTTCCTGATGCAGAGAAAGTACGCATAGGCCTCACTACCTTGGCCGGACTCACTGGAAGTAGCCAGCAATTGGGTGGTCGCTGTCAGATCGCCTGTGGGCTTCGCTATGACCCAGACACGCGCTCCATTTACCTCAAGGACGCCACACTTGAGGACTTTAATCTCAATGGAGTGAACAGTCAACTAACCTCAGGATTTAAAGGGATAGCAAATAACCTAGGAAATAGCATTTTAGAAAAGTACCCAGTTTACTCACTAGCTCAGCGACCTGGTATAGGACTACTGAAAAATATGAACGTCACCAATGAAGGCATCAAGCTAGGCTTCGGGCTTCTCTAAAATATCAAATCCCTAGCACGGGGTTGAACATTGCTATCTGGAACACAGCAACCACTTAACCTAGGCTATCTGTCCACCTTACTGCAATCCCCAATTATGGCTAATAACTCATTCATTCACGCTATAGTTAGCTTTATCAGTAGTTGTCAAAGGCACACTCAATCAATTTTTTTGAAAAAAGATGTCACATTTTATGGCACTCATGCCAATATAGGTAATATGAAACATATTTTATACATACTTAGCATGACAACCGCTCTCAATGCGCAAAACCTCAATGAATTAAACTTGAAAGACATCCAGGTCAACAAGGAGAGCCTGAATAAGCTACTCAAGGATAGAGGGCTCGACAAAGAGAGAGAAAAAGAAATCCGTGAAAATGGAGGTGTGCTAAAAGAGAGTGAAATCCCTAAAGAGCTTCTTTTCCGACACAAAGATATTAAAAAAGGAAGAATGCTGATCGCAGGAAGAGTGGCGATGAAAGCAGGTGCTGGTGGTGATCGGGTAGTTTTCCACACTTTTGATGGTCAGGAAGTGAACTCAAGTAGCTTTAAACGAGAAGACCTCGAGAAAGAGCTTAAAGAAAAACTCGCTGACACTAAATCCATCCCTGTGAAGCTTATCGTCAATATCACCGAGGGTAAAGTCATGGCTGGGAACTCTGTAGGAACTTACATCACTCTAGAATATGTCTACTCATGTGAGATAGTCAACGCTGACTCAATCTGTGAGGCTGCTAAGAAACAGGGACTGACTGAGTACGACTGCACTGAGTTCAAAGCAAACTTCGTAACACCAACAAGAAAATAGGCTTAGAGTCTATACAGAACGCTTTGTTTACTTCTCTACCTTCTTCAGAGAAGTAGCAGCTAAAGGCCGAGACTCTATCATAATCTGCGTAATCTCCGGCACCTTCAACTCACGGTTATAGATACGGAAATCATCGATCTTCCCCTTGAATGAATTACCTAGCTCTAGTTTATCTATCTCATCAATAAGTCCAAAGGCATTTAATCCAGCAAGACTTCCCTGAAAAGCTAGCACCCTATCCTTAAAGACACGGAAGAAGCCACTATTCTTATTGATGACAAATGTCCAATGAACCCATTTACCATTGATCACATCTGGGGTTAATGGGATTCTGCCTTTGCTGTGTTTCTGGGTGTTTCGTATACTGTAGCTACTCACTCTTTTATTCTGAGTGTATATCCCGTTCGACCAAATGATGTTAGACACTCCAGTAGTCATATTACTTTGGAACTTTATCCCTAGGCTTTTGTATTGTTTATCATCATACATTTTAGTCCCACTAAGCAGAGTACTAGTAGGCTTACCCTTTTCAACAGGATCTAGATAGCCCCAGAAGGAAATTGATATTTCACGGTCTAACAGATCATAAAATTCTTGATCGATAGGTATGTCAATCAACCCACCTGTTAGATCTACACCAAATTCTCCCTCCGCTGCTCCAGACACTTGGGAAATAGACTTCACCACCTTACCATCTCTTCCATAAGCAGTAGAATCCTTCACAAGGCTTCCGTTTATTTCTTCAAATTCATACCACAGAATAAGACTCGAATCTATATCTGACACCGTAAGGGTCACTCTAGCTTCTTCACTTTTTCCATTAGTGTTCCTCACGTGATAGGTGAAGTAGTCTCTCCCTTGGAAATCTTTATTCGGACTATAACTAAAGGAGCCATTAGCATTTAAAGTTAACGCGCCATTCGTTACATTCTCCCCGATGACGGCCTTGGTGATAGACTTCCTTAGGTTTGAAATATCATTTATGAGCACCCCCGCATCCTTAGCTATTTCCATCCGCTTATTAACCGCAACTCTATAGCTGTCCTTAACAGCTATAGGTAAAGATTTAAGCCCTCTAGACTTCACGGTGTAGAGCCAGCTATCACTTAAATTATTATAAACCTCATCTTCAGAAGACGTCATCACTTTCACTGTAACCTCCACCTCAGCTTGAGGTGCGCCATCTACGATAGATACTTTATAGCTCTGTGGCTTGTCATAGTTCTCAGGGGTAAAGGTAAGCGAGCTTGGGCTGATCTTTATTAGATCTGGATTCGTGCTCGTAAGGTTGACTGTTACCACCTCCTGAGGCTTGAAGATAAACTGTACCGTCATTTCTTCAGGTCCAGTAGGGGAATAATTATTAATCTCATGCTTATCTGCTGCTGATGGTAACACTCGAAACCCTGGCGCACGTGTCTGCAGATTACTCATAATCCAGCCTGCTTCATAACCAACCTTCATTGCATTCCATTCTTTTGTAGGCTTCTCTACTTCAGGTGTAAGCGGGCAGCGACCTGATTCACAGGTATAGATGAAAGATGCATTAGGAAGGATAGCAGTGTTAGATAAATGATTACCACTCCCATTCATTTTTATACCAGGATGCAACCGGTCAAGTAATGTCCATGAAGTCCGTGGAATAGTAGCCCCAAGATACGGGGCATTTCTATATGCCTTTACCCCAGCATTCATATCGTGGACTGCAATATGAGCAATCGCTTGATCTGGAGTCTTTAAAAACCCTTGGTACTGGAATGTGTAACCACGCTTCCAAAATTCAGGATTCACATTAAATTCATCATATGGGTAAAAACCAAATTTACCGATGTTAAAATCAATAGGGACCTGCACATCTTTAGACCATCCTCCTTTATCAGCTATCGGATCATTTGAATCATAACGATGTGATAGATCATCACTATACTCGACACCGCACTGAGCCATCACGTATCTCAGCCTCTCCATATGGCTTAGTTCGGTACTCGTTCCTGTGAAACTATATCTTACCTTTCGGTTAGAGTTAAACTGCGCATTATGAGGATGTGGAGTTATAAATTTTCCTTTATACTGACTAGCTCCTTTATTTTCTTGCACAGTACTATACGCAAGATCCGCTAATTCATTATCATATCTATAGCTAGAAGATGATGCGCTCTTATCAAACAGGCGACTATAGAGAGTAGCTGCTGCTATATAAGCCCCTTTTTCAGTAGGGTGCTTAATCCCGCTCTCAGCCTCGCTCTTTTCCCAAACTATTCCAGCAGGTGCCACTGCATAGCCACCTGATCGACCTATACGATAGATTACTTCCCTATAGTGATCTACCGTAGACTTTGAACCCTCAGCCGGCCACGGCATTAGCAACACGGTCTCTGCTTCTCCTTTCGCCACTTCCTTCCCTATCTCAGAAACTCCTAACGCATAGAAACCAGGTAAGTACTCAAGAGTGTGAGCATCGCCAATAAGAACCACATAATCCCACTTCGTATCAAGCTTACCTTGTAGGTTTACCCAGCGCTTTGCCTTATCGGCTCTTTCTGGATACGGAAAATGAAACCAGCTCAGCAAGTTAGTATGTTTATAATGATCTACCTTACCATTGAAGTCCTCAAAACCTACATTGATCTCTCCTAGTCCAGCCCCCTCTAAAATAGAAGTAAATTCCGTAACAACTTGCTCAGGACTAAAAGCAGATACAGCGCTAGCTCCATTTGTATACTTACTTGAATCTTCAGAGGATCCGATAACCAATACATTGAGTTTAGCTGTCACTAACTGCGTGCAAAACACACATAAGACTAAGTAGAGAAAGGACGCAATTTTCATGAAAAACAACCCTATAAATAACCTAGATGAAGTAAAGGACTCATTTCATCCGTAATCCTCTACTCCACAGCCAATAAGAACCATCCTTAAGGCAGTTCAGCTAATGCTTGTTTGATAAATGGTGCGGTGCGTGATTCTTTAGACTTCGCCACTTGCTCTGGTTTACCCTGTGCCACTATAGTTCCACCTTCATCTCCTGCTTCTGGCCCCATGTCGATGAGGTAGTCCGCCTGAGCCATGATCGTAGTATGATGCTCTACGATGATCACTGTATGGCCTTCATCCACCAGACGATGTAGCACATCGATCAGCTTATTCACATCCTGCGAATGTAGCCCGATAGTAGGCTCTTCGATAAGGTAGAGGTTCTTGTTAGTTGGCCCTAAGTTACGGATACTAGCGCGCCCTTTAGTCAGTTCAGCCACTAGCTTGATCCGCTGCGCCTCACCTCCACTCAGTGTCGGGCTAGGCTGACCAATCTGTAAATAGCCGAGACCCGTATCACTGAGTAGACTCATAGTACGCGACAGTTTAGCATGGTTCTTAAAGAACTCCGCCGCCTCAGAAATAGGCATGCGCAGGATATCTCCGATGTTCATCCCGTTGTAACGGATCTCTAAAGTCGCCGGATTATAGCGCATCTGATCACAGGCTTCACATGGCACATAAGTCGTCGGCAGGAAATCCATCTCTAACTTAATCCGTCCATTTCCCTTACAATCCGGACATTGCCCTTCAGCATTGTTGAATGAAAATCTAGAAGCCGTATAGCCACGCATTCTTGCCTCTGGCACTTGTGCCATCAACTTACGTATATCATCAAAGATCTTCACATAGGTAGCAGGACAAGATCTAGATGTCTTCCCTATCGGAGTCTGATCCACCTCGTATGTGTATTTCAGTAGGTTAAATCCACTCTTAGAACTATAGTTAGGTTCAGAAGTTTTCTGCCCTTTCTTCGTGCCCGCAGTTGGTATCTTAGCTATCGTTCCGCGCATCAGTGATGACTTACCACAGCCAGAAATTCCAGTAATCACCGAGAGCCTACCCATCGGGATACGCACATCAATGTCCTTGAGATTATTGTAATGACAACCACTCACTTTCAACCATGCATCTTTTTCCTTTAATGCAGGTATCTTGCGCCGTGGCGGCTTGGCAGGAGAGACCTCATGCTTGCCCTCCTTAGTTACTGTACCACCCTGCTTACCCGCACCTGGCCCGATGTGTAGTAGCGTATCTGCACGCTTCATCGTCTCATCATCATGCTCTACAATAAGCAGCGAGTTACCCTTATCCTTGAGAGTTTCCAATGTATCTAACAGCTGCACATTATCACGCGGATGAAGACCTATCGTTGGCTCATCCAGAATGTACAGAACCCCTGTTAGATTAGATCCTAACTGAGCAGCCAGCCTTATCCGCTGTGACTCACCACCACTAAGCGTGTCCGCTGAACGGTCAATAGAAAGGTAATCTAAGCCAACCCTCTGTAGGAACAGGAGGCGCTGAATAATCTCTGGGAGAATATCACGAGCGATGATCTTATCACGCCCTCTGAACTCCCACTTTTCTAACAATTTAATCGTATCACTCACCGAGTGAGCTGTGATGCTGGAGATATTTTTTCCCTCTATCAGAATATGCCGTGACTCTTCACGAAGGCGTGCTCCAGCGCACTCTGGACATGCGATACGCACCGCATCTTTATCCTTACTTCTTGCCAGTTCCTGATGGATCTCCTCTTCGGCTTGAGAGTTAAATTCATTTGCATTCCTGCGTTTTTTACGAGCAGGAGGTGCATCCACTACACTACCATACCCACGGCACTCCTTACACCAGCCTCTTGGTGAGTTGAATGAAAAGTGATGCGGATCTGGCTCATCAAAGGATTTACCAGTCGAGAGTGATACTCGCTTCGTTGAGTAGTTAGTAATCTGTGTTGCCCTCTTACTAGAAACTATAGCCACTGCACAACGATCACTACCTAGCTTAAGAGCATGCTCAGTATAATCTATCGTTCCATGTGGATGCACTGCATAGATATCGTGCTCCTTATATCGCGCGAGTGGGGTAAAGTCCGTAATCTTCATCAGCTTACCATCAGCTACCACCTCCTCTATGCCGTACTTCTCGGCTGCAGCTACTATGTCTGTATGATATCCTTTTTTAGCGATGACAAGTGGCACCATGAAGCACGCCTTCTTATCCGCCTGCATCGCCGCAGTGATCTGAGAATGAATCGCTTCCAGAGTCTGAGAAACTACCGGCATACCACTGTCCGGGCAGTGTTGGACTCCTAGCTTGGCATAGAGTAGACGTAAGAAATGATAGATCTCCGTGACCGTACCTACAGTTGACTTACCACCACCTCGAGAGACGCGTTGCTCTATCGCTACCGTCGGAGGTAGACCTGTTATTTTATCAATATCTGGCTTCTCTAACTGACCAGCAAACTGGCGTGCGTATGGTGACATAGAGTCAAGAAACCTACGTTGACCTTCGGCGAAAATAATGTCGAACGCGATCGTAGACTTACCAGAACCAGAGAGACCAGTGATACACACCAGCTTATCACGCGGGATACTAACATCAATATTCTTAAGATTATTCTCACGCGCTCCGAAGAGGGAAATTTCATTTTTGTTAGATATGAGTGCCTTCTTTTTAGGAATCACCAGATCCTTACTGTCCTCCAGCAGAGCTTTACCTGATGGCGAAGACTGCTTAGCTAGACCCTCTGGAGTCCCTGTGAAAACGATCTTTCCACCATCGGTTCCCGCTCCAGGTCCGAGGTCTATGATGTGATCCGCCGCACGGATCACATCAAGATTATGCTCAATGATAAGCAACGTATTACCAGCCTCAGCGAGTGTCTGGAAAACTTCTAACAACTTCTCCACATCCGTAAAGTGAAGCCCAGTGGTCGGCTCATCTAAAATCAATAAGGTGGATGCTTCATGACCTTTTGCCCCAGATTTTTTTGCTTTAGAAAGTAGTTGGCAGAGTTTGATACGCTGCGACTCACCACCAGAAAGAGTATTCAATGGCTGACCCAGTCTAAGGTAACCTAGTCCCACATCTAACAACGGCTGCAAGGCGGTCAGGATTTTCCTCTTCTGATTTTTGAATTTAGCAGAGTCGTCATCCAGAGGATAGAAGTGCTCAAGCGACTCTGTGACAGTAAGCTGCAGCACCTCAGAAATATTCTTATCTAAATATTTATAATTCAGTGCACTCTTGCCATAGCGTGCCCCCTCACACTCAGGACAAGTAATATAGAGATCACTTAAGAACTGCATTTCCACCTTTTCAAAACCATTTCCCATACAGCGCTCACAGCGACCCGCACCAGAGTTAAACGAGAAATACCCAGGCTTAAGCTGGACTGATTGGCTACTCGCAAAGAGCTCACGGATAGCATCAAAAGCACCAGAGTAAACAGCCGGTGTTGATCTCGGAGTACGCGTCAGAGGTGACTGATCTACCCGCTCCACTGCTGTGATATGCTCCATACCCTTGATACTCTTGATAAAGGCAGGTGGCGTCTCTGAGGGAAGATGTAGTTTCTCTAACACATTGTTATGAATGATGTCATTTGCGAGCGTAGATTTCCCAGAACCAGAAAGACCTGTTAGGCAAGTAATGATCCCGATAGGCAGCTTCACATCCATTCCTGTAATGTTGTGCTGATGACCACCAGTGATGCTTAGATACTTCTTAGCCTTTCTACGTTTCTTCGGCACTGGTATCGATTTTTCACCTGTTAGATACGGAATAGTAAGTGACGCAGGATACTTTTTACTAAGATTTTTCGCATTAAGATCAGAAACTTGTGCCACGATGCTGCCACCCTGTTCTCCCGCATGCGGCCCGATATCAATCAAGCTATCAGCAGACTTCATGATCGCCTCTTCATGCTCCACCACGACAACGGTATTCCCCTTATCGCGTAGATCATGCATCACCTTAATAAGACGGTGAATATCTTGTGAATGTAGACCTACCGTAGGCTCATCTAGAACGAAAAGCGTGTTCGTAAGTGCAGCACCAAGACAGGTCGTGAGGTTCACACGCTCTATTTCCCCACCTGATAGCGTGCGCGCTGGGCGGTCTAGTGTGAGATAACCGAGACCTACCTCATTGAGATAATGTAGTCTTGATTTAATTTCTGTTAGAGCATGCTTTGTTGAGCTATTAGGCTGCTCAGCAGAGATAGCATCGAAGAAGTCTAATAACTCAGTAAGCGGTAGCTGCCAGAGTTCTGGTAAAGTTTTACCATTGAGGAAAAAGCACTGTGCATATGGCTTAAGGCGCGTTCCCTCACAGTCAGGACAGTCCGTATATGCTCGGTAGTTCGCTAAAAATACCCGGACATGCATCTTATAAGCCTTAGACTCCATCCATTTGAAAAAACCACGGACTCCATACCATTGACCACTGTTCCAGAGTTCCTCAGCATCACCATGCTCTCCTTGGATGACCCAGTCTTGTTCCTTCTTAGTGAGCTTATGCCAAGGTTCAGTAGTAGGTACACCAGCGGCTCTAGCCGCTAGCAGGAGGTCACGCTGACAGTCTTCGCCACGAGCAGTCTGGAATGGCTTCACCGCTCCGCGCTTTAGCGAAAGCGTCGGATCCTGAATCGCTTTATGGTAATCAATCCCAATGACCTTGCCAAAGCCTCGGCAGTCTTCACAGGCTCCGATAGGTGAGTTAAAAGAAAAATGGGCGGCTGTGGGCGTAGCCAGGGTAAAGCCCGTTTCTGGGTTCGTCCAGTTGGTTGAAAATTTTCTCTCCGTCTCACCGCAGACTATGCTGACATTGCCCTTCCCATTAGATAGCGCCGCTTCTATCGCTTCGTGTAGCCGCGCCTTATTACGCGGGGAAAGCTTCACCCGGTCTTGGATGACCTGGATACCTTTAGATTTAAATTTCTTAATCGTCGGTGCTTCATCAGTACGCTGCATTTTACCATCGAGCCAGATCCTTAAATAACCCTGCTGATCTAACATCGTGAAGATTTCTTCTACCGTCGAGTTCGTAGGCGTAGGAAGCATGAATGTAATCAGAGCATTTTCATCCGCATAGTTTTCTAACAGATCAGCAATGATACTTGCTGGCGATTCAGGCTTTATCTCTTTGCCATTATTAGGATCATAGGCTTTAGCCAGCTTTGGGAAGACGACCTTGAGGTAGTCATTCAGCTCGGTCAGTGTGCCCACTGTAGAGCGCGTAGTGCGGATATTATTCTTCTGCTCTACGGCAATAGCAGGCGGGATGTTGTTGATCCTATCCACTACCGGCTTATCCATACGGTCGAGAAACTGACGCACATAAGGAGAAAATGTCTCCACATAGCGTCGCTGACCTTCCGCATAGAGAGTATGGAAAGCTAGCGAAGATTTACCAGATCCTGACGGTCCAGTGATGACAGTCAGTTCACCGTGCGGAATATCTAGTGAGAGGTTTTTAAGGTTATGTTGATTTGCGCCACGGATCTCAATATTATTACCATTAGTCGTCACCACTTTAGAAGCTGGCTTGGCAGACTTAATTTTTGTTGTCTTCTTAGACACTTTCTTCGCCACCTTCTTAGTAGTTTTTTTAGCAGATTTCTTGACCGCTTTCTTAGCAGCTTTTTTGGCAGTTGATTTCTTTGGCACGTAGTTGTCTAAACTCTCCAAGAGCGTTTTGCAATGGGACTTTTACGAATAAATCGTACCTCTGGAGAAAACCTTACCGCTAAGCTTAAAAGCCATGCCCAGAATAGGCCTCTACACTATCCTTACTCACCCTGCCGCTCTTTATCACATGCTCTACTTTAGCGTCCGGCTGCATTTTCTTATGCCACTCCACATCATAGAAACCCTGCATCCCTGCATCGAGAGCGAGTGTTCTGATCTTACTGAATAACTCCTGGCGTCTATTAATGTCTTCCTGCGAAGGCGCGCTCGAGGTGCTGACCTTCTTATTCAGTGCATCGAACTCGACTTTCAAGCTTGGGTACTCAGTCGTAGCCAGATATTCTTCTTTGAGCTCTTCTATCGTATAGTTCTTCAGATTTCGCATGTAAGCATAGGACGCTCTTCTAGCGATGCTGGGATACGCAGATTCCAGAGCTAGCTTCTGATAGCCTTTTACAAATCCACCTAGTAACTCAGGTTCTCTGCGCCCGTCATGATAAAACTTTGTCTCACGCTGAACCATGGATCGAAATTTATGATACTCTATCAGCCAGCTCTTGACCTCAGCTTGCGCCGTCAGTTCTTTACCTAGAGACTTAATCACACCTTTAGTTTGGGCAGAAACATACTGTGCCGTAGGCGCATAGAGTAGGTGCCGCACGGCAATGTATTTCTGTGTATGTTCCTCTAACTTTTGTATTTTTTCTAATTTCTGCTGGACCACTTTTTCAGCATACTCGACTAGTAAGTTTTTAGGCCCGCCTCGCTTGCCTTGAACCTTCAACCACTCAAGGGTTCTTGGAGACGCTATACTTACATGCCCCTCTTCTAACCATTCCTCATAACAGAAAGAATGGATCTTACTTTTCTTAAAAAAATCTACCGCCATCTGGGCATGCGGATAGTTAGAATCTGTCTCTCCTGTACCGACAAAAACAGCAAGATGGTCTAGCTGGCTCTTGATAGGTTCCACTCCCCCTTGATGCATCCCAGCGGCAATAATACCTGTTCCGTGTAGTCCCTCAAGCGGCTCTAAACTCATATAGTAAGCCATCCATCCTCCTTTACTCACACCAGAAACGATGCGTCTACTGATCTTCACCTTTCGGCGTTTAGTGAAATTTCTCTCCACTGCTAAGCAGCTTTCCCAGTGCTTCGTCGCATAGCCATTTGGCGGAACTTTATCTTTATCTAGGTAGGACATCCCCACTCCTATGTATGATTCCAGCGAGTCCTCTATCCCTGACGTTGGCTTACCACTAGTGCCATGATACCAGAAATTTATGTGATAACTCTTACTCGCATCAAATCCCTTCGGGTAAGAAACCGTCACGTAGTCATGCTGCGTATCATTAAAGGCTATCTTTTCAACCATCCGCCCAGAACTAGAAGTATAAGTCTCCAGAACCTCACCATCCAATGCTGCAGAGAGGCGTAGCACACAGCTAGATAAGATGAGTAGGAGCTGAAGATATAGTTTCATCCATCTACCAATAGCAAGCGAACCCCACAACAACAACTAGCAACTGCAAAATATGTGACATTTACACACATTTTCCATGATTGAATACTCAATCGGTAGATCTTATAATCAATTCTTTAACTCATAGAAGCCTTACAAGAGTTGCCTTTGATGGCACTACAGCTAGTAACTCCAGTATTTTTCGTACTGATGACAGGGAGTTCATTAGAGTTCCATGCTGCTCAGATAATAACTTGGAATACCTCAGATACTATAAACTTGGGGGCATTCACTTTCAGCTTAATCTATAGTTTATTTACCTCAAAATCACTCTTAGTTTTTCAACTGTTTTGTAATCTCTTCAGCAACTTTCTCTCCTAGTTTGGTACTACCTTCTGTAGTGAAGTGGACATCTCCTGGTTTTTTGAAATGCTCTTGTATGCCCTCGGAAAACTTATGCAGGTCATTGATCGCCACGCCATGCTTATCCATGACTACCTTAGCTGCTGCGTTAAATTTCAGATCATCGCCTTGCTCACGTCCGGCTTCTTTATCTGGGACAAAAGTAGTCGATGCCCAGATGAGCTTAGCATCAGTCGCTTTTAGGGTGCTCACAAGCTTATCTAGATTCGCTGAATACTCCTCTATGGTAAATGTCTGCGTTCCCTTAACCTTGTCACGCTTACCTTGACTCCTAGATTCTGGATGGCGATAGCACAGATCCCATAGCCCCCAGTTAAAGTGTATCACATCCCACTTCTTATTACCTAACCACTTGTCTATTTTTTTTAATCCCTTCCCAGTATCTCCACCATTTTCAGAGATCCGAGAGACATTTGCTACTCCTTCTAAACCTGTAATGACAGCCTTCGTATAACCTATAGAAATAGAATCCCCGATGATCAGAACATTCGGCAGACCTTCCACATACTTGCTCTTTGCCTTCAGATTTTCCCTATCTTTTTTAGGAGTGAAGTACTCCTCCTTAATCTGCTCGTCCGTACTAGGCTTTTCTATGTTTGGCACTTCATTTTCAGCACATGCAGAGATCAGCATCATGAGAGTTGTTAGGAAATATTTGATAGTCTTGTCCACTATTTTTGATGTTAATTGAATGCTGATATAGTTATAACATTACACTTCTCCTCTGACTACTCAGGTAGCACTACCTTACCGTTTTTCTCAGGATACAAGGCACCTTCAGCTGTGAGCTGTTTTTTCATCTTCTCCATCATAGTGTTCACTTTCTCAGGATTCGAGGCCGCTATATTTTTATTCTCATATGGATCTGACTTCAGATTATAGAGTGTGTACTTCGTTTTAGAGAAATATGAGTACACGAGCTTCCAGTCACCATCTCGATAACTAGTGAAGTAACTAGAGCGATGCTCGTGTGGAAAATGCATAAGAAACGTGTCTGGATGAGTAGGGTCAGCTTCTCCACTAAGCATGAGCTTAAGATCATAGCCGTCTTGAACATGCTCTTTCGGTATCTGAGCGCCTGCTACATTGAGCACAGTAGGAAATACATCCATAATAGTAGCTATCTGTGAGTTGATTTTATTAGCAGGAATTACCCACTCTTTTTGAGCTGCTGACTCAGAGTTTGGCTTCGCCCATGCTACGATGAGGGGAGCGCGCATGCCACCCTCATAGAAGGTTGCCTTCTTTCCTCTGAGAGGAGCAGAAGATCCGTGCTCAGTAGTCTTCCCTATCGGTGCGTCTGAGCCATTATCTCCTAGAAAAAGAATAAGCGTGTTTTCTGCTACACCCTGTTCCTCAAGCGTGTTCATAATATCTCCCAGTGACTTATCCATACCTTCTACAAGAGAAGCAAAGGCATTCGCTTTTTTTGATTTATCTTTATAGTTTTTGATAAAGCGTGGATCCGGGTCGAATGGCCCATGAACTGCGTAATGGGACATGTAGAGGAAGAATGCCTTCTTAGCGGCAACCGCTTTTTTGATTTCAGCATTTGCTTCTAGGGTGATCGCTTCACTAAGAAATGTTCCCGTATTGTGATACTTTTCAAGTCCTGGCACAGGATGTGATGTTCCTTGGCCATAGTCCCCTAAGTATGTATAAGGTCTACCTATTCCTGAACCTGCTATATTCACGTCGAATCCCAGATTAAGTGGATTTTCTCCTTCATGCCCAGTGGGTCCGAAATGCCCTTTACCTACAAAGATAGTATGGTAACCATTGTTTTTTAAAATAAGAGGTAATGTAGTCTGGCCCTTTTTAAGGCCTTCCCAGTTCCACTCAGTCGGCCCATTTGACCCGCGATTATTGGTATTAGGCTTGATCCACTGAGTCGTCTGGTGACGAGTAGCATTCTGACCAGTCATCAGAGAACTACGAGACGGTGAACATACTGACTGGGCATAAAATTGATTAAACCTGATCCCTTGTGATGCCAGCTTCTCCATATGCGGGGTACGGTACCACTCATTGAGTGGGTGCTTCACCGGCTTACCTTCACCATCTGTTAGAAATGGAACCGAGGTATCCATCGGCCCCATGTCGTCTACGAGGAAAACTACGATATTAGGTTTTTCAGCAGCATGGATGAGCGGCAAAAAAGTAGCCAACATGAGATTAGGTAATAATTTCTTCATAGTAATATAACGGATGTTAAGTGCTATTCTTTCTTAATTGGAAAAAGAAAACAATAACCAACTGATTTCGTATTGTAATATCGTAAGATGGCTCAATTAAATGGCTCGGGCTTCAACTGATGATCAATATGAGCAGAACCAAACCTGCCCTCATGACAAGCGAGTAATAAAACAGCTGGACAGAATTTTGTTTCGCTCTTACTTTTTCTAGAATCTTATCGGTTCCTAAATTATGAAAAAAAATACTATTACTTCCACGATCGGAGTCATGGCTCTTGCTAGCCTAGTAGGCGTGAGCTCACTATGCGCTCAAGATGCACCAGCGACTCCTGCCACGCCTGCTCTTCCTGAGCTTACAGAAGCAGAGGCAAAAGAAATCAGCTCATTCCTTCTCGGTTTAAGGTCATCTTCAAACTTCGCTGGAGCTGGCCTCACTGTCGACGATCTTGATATAGCTCAAATATCTAAAGGTTTCATAGCTGGACTAAATGGCGAAAAGCCAACATACCCAGAACCTAAAATGCAAGCCGCGATGAAGGCTCTTGGAGATAAAGTACAAGCACGTGCTGCGAAAAAAGCTGAGACAAACCTCACTGAGGGTAAAGCATTTCTCGCAGAAAATGGTAAGCGCAAAGGCGTAACCACTACAGCAAGTGGTCTTCAGTATGAAGTCATCACAGCTGGTACCGACAAGAAATACGTGGCTCCAGCCGACGGCGCTCCTGATATGGCAACAAAGTTCATGATTAACTACCGCGGCACACTCATCGACGGCACAGAGTTCGATAAGTCCCAAGAAGGTAAGCCTTTTGCAATGACTCTTCAGGTCATCCCTGGATTCAAGGAAGCTCTTACAACAATGCCTGTAGGGGCTAAATGGAAGCTCTTCATCCCTTCTGACCTCGCATACGGCGCACGCCCAGCAGGGCCACAGATCGCAGCTAATAGCACACTCATCTTCGAGCTTGAGCTTGTAGAGATACAGACGCCAGCACCAGCACCGGCTCCAGCAAGTGCAGTCACTCCACCTGTGTCTGCTCCAGTTACTCCTGAGAAGTAATTTTTTAAGAACTTACTCTGCAATGCGCCACCTTGATCATTCAAAGGTGGCGCATTTTTTTTATATAACTATCTGCCTTTCTTCTTATACTAAATAGTCTTGAGATATTTTTGACAGGAAGAGGCGATACGGTCAGTATAGCACTACTATGAAAAAGCGTATTTCATCTCACCTTTCAGTCTTATTATGTTTACAATGCGCTCAGGTGACTGTCGCAGATGCAACAACAGATTTTAGAGGATTTGCCACCGGCGTAAAAGTGGGAGAAGTCACACAGACAGAGGCTCTCATCTGGGCGCGAGTCACCTCTGTGAAAGAAGGAGATACCCTAGTGACTGAGAACTCAGCACCAGGAGCTGAAGGCTCAGTGCTTATAGCTTATAAGGAAGCTGACTCTGATGGCTCCTATCTGAAGCTAGAACCACAGACAGTACAGGCTGAGGATGACTATATCGCTCAGATCAAGCTCTCCACATTAAAGCCACAAACTAAATACCTATTTACCGCCACGGCTTATTCGAAAGAAGGTAAAGCTGGAGAAGCCGTCAAAGGTAAGTTTAGAACGCCAGCCGATGCTCATGAAGCTGTAGATGTTACCGCTGTAGTGGTCACTTGTCAGGGTATCGACTCTGTTGATGATAAGCAGAAAGGGCACTGGGTTTATTCAGAAATGCTTGATCATGACCCTGACCTTTTCATCCACACTGGTGACATCGTTTACTATGACAGAAATGAACCTCAGCCAGACTCAAAGAACGTAGAAGCATGCCGCCAGAGATGGGCACGTATGTTTTCCTATGAGTGGAACCGTGACTTTAACTCACAGGTTTCTTCCTACTTCATGAAGGATGATCACGATGTTTTAAAAGACGATTGCTGGCCAGGGCAGACATTTGGAGAGATGACATTTGAAAGAGGCCTAGAGCTATTCGCCGAGCAAACACCACAAGGAGAGCTACCATATCGCCGTGTAAGATGGGGAAAGGACGCTGAGTTCTGGATGCTTGAAGGCCGTGACTTCAGATCTAGAAAGACTATGTCAGATGGACCTGAAAAATCACTTCTCGGCATAGAGCAGAAAGCCTGGCTGAAGAAAACATTAACCGAGTCTGATGCTACCTTTAAGCTCGTAGTATTCCCCTCACCCGTCGTGGGACCAGATAAGAAAGGGAAAAGAGATAACCACTCTAATCCTACTTTCGCCACCGAGGGAAAGGAACTAAGAGAATTTCTAGCTACTATCGATAACGCCTTCATCGTCTGTGGAGACCGTCATTGGCAATATGGTTCTAAAGACCCTGAGACAGGAGTCATAGAAGTTTGCCCAGGACCTATCAATGATCTACATACGAAACGTGGCGGCAACATGTATGAGGACAAGAACTACCAGTTTTACTTTGGAAAAGGAAAAGGCGGTTTCTTGAAAATCTTTGTCACACGACTAGAGAATAATCCCCAGATAACTTTCACTTGGCACGGTGACCGTGAAAATGAAGGAAAAGTAAATTTCGAGCAAACATATCTGAATAAGTAAGCTTGGTTAAACCAAAAAAATGTAAGTAGCTTCGTATTTCACTAGTATATACTTTATATGAAAAAATTACTCTTCTCTCTATTACTCACTCTTGCTTCAGCTCAAGCGAATGAAAAACCGAATATTATCTGTATTAATATCGATGATCTAGGCTGGGCAGACTTGAGTATTCACGGCAGTGATTACTATGAGACACCTCACATCGATCAGCTTGCCAAGGAAGGCATGCAGTTCACCAATGGATATGCGGCGGCAGCTAACTGTGCTCCAAGCAGAGCATGCTTGGTCACAGGTCAGTACCCTCCGCGTCACGGCGTCTATACAGTAAAGAGTTCAGCTAGGGGAAAGACTCAAGACCGGAAGCTAATCCCTATTCCGAACACGCTGCATATCACACCTTCTAACCTTACCTTTGCTCATTTACTAAAAACAGCTGGTTATAAGACCATCACGATCGGTAAGTGGCATGTGACGAAAGACCCCTTAGAGAATGGGTTCGATGTTAATATAGCAGGTAACGAAGTAGGTGGTCCCTACACAGGCGGCTACCACAGCCCGTTTAAATACCCTAACCTTGAGGTAAAAGAGGAAGGTGTTTACCTCACTGATAAGCTTACAGATGAAGCTATCAAGATCATAAAGGAGTCTAAGAGTTCTCCATTTTTCCTCTATTTGCCCTACTTCATGATTCACGCGCCCCATCAGGGCAAAGCTGACTTAGTGAAGAAGTATGAAAATAAAACACCAGGGACTCACCATAGCCATCCTGTCTACGCAGCAATGGTAGAAACAATGGACGATAACATCGGCCGACTAATGAAGGCGTTGAAGACCGAGGGGATCGATGAGAATACCATGGTCATCTTTACTTCAGATAATGGAGGAATGAACACGAAGAGTATACAAGCTCCTCTCAGAGGAGGTAAAGGGATGTACTATGAAGGTGGTATTAGAGAGCCTTATTTCGTTCGTTGGCCAAAGGCTATCCCAGCCGGATCTAAGTGCGCTACACCTGTATCTCACGTAGATTTATTACCGACATTCTGCGATGTCGCGGGAGTGACCATACCAAAAGATAAAATACTCGACGGAGTGAGTCTTAAGCCATTATTCGAAAGTAAAGATATCGCACCCCGATCACTGTTCTGGCACTTCCCTATTTATCTCCAAAATTATGGTTCTTCACATGATAATGCTATGAAGGAAGCACGTGACCCTATGTTCCGTACACGCCCAGGATCTGTGATCCGTGACGGAGACTGGAAGCTTCATCAGTATTTTGAAAACGGTGGCTTAGAGCTGTATAATCTGAAAGAAGATCTCGGGGAGAAACAAAATCTCGCCAAATCTCATCCAGAAAAAGCTCAAGAGCTTCTCACAAAACTAAATACCTGGAGAGATGAAGTGAATGCGCCTATCCCTACTAAGCTGAATCCTAAGTATAAGAAATCTAAAAAATAACGTGATCCCAGTATTGGAAACTTCAGCTAAATCAAAGTTCTTTTATGTAGACTTACTACATCCGAGATATAGCAGTATTCGCATCGCCCATATTAAAGATGATAGAGTCACCAGAGTTATACACAGCGAAATTTGCAGCAGTACTGCCAAGTGGTACATCTGTACTCGTATTGGCGATTTGGCTGCTGCCTGTAGCATAATCTAGGATCTCTAGGGTAACTACTGCAGCTTGAGCGGCACCTGTACTCAATGCTAATATCACAGAGGTAATAGGTTTTATTAATTTTGTTTAAACAACCATCTAACTAGTAGGTTGAAATTTATTATTACTAAAATTAAGGCCTTAACCCCCATATTTCATCTTAAAAAATACGCTCGTTAGTTGGAACCTTTATTGCTAAAGGATTTTCGCAAAAAAACTAACCACTAACGAGCATGACAGATTGTAACCAAATTATTTTCCCTTTTGCAAGTAGCCAAAAA
>CALJOJ010000090.1 GCA_937981665.1 uncultured Rubritalea sp. | reverse complement strand
TGATCATAAAATGTTACTAAATCTGCAAAATGAGACAAGATACGCTGAACAGCTAGCTCTGCTGTGAACCGCCTTGCTACGGAACCGTATGGCAGGTGGTGTGAGAGGGAAGTGAGGGTGACCTCACTCCCTACTCGATGGCTGAAATTTCAGTCCTACCCAAAGAAAAATACAAAACCGTCTCAGCCCACTACCACATCGACCTAGTATTAGCGGAAAGCACAGTCACTGAGCTGCATTGGAAATGTCAACCAAAGCAAAATAGTAGTTGGAATAGCCTTAGAGAGATTCTCCATCAGCAACAACGTAAGTGAGATGAAATTGGGCATCTAGACAGATCCTCAAAATGATCAACACTCGGCGGCAGTGGTGGCTTAGGTGTCAATGAGCTTTGTCTTAGCATCTACTTTTGCGTGATTCTTATAGCCGTAATGAACTTCATTATTTTTTGTTAGTCTATCTCGCATCAGAGTCTTTTTGAGACCCTTTTGTGCTACCTTCTTTTGCTATCAAGTTCTGCTGATCTAAAATCTCATGGAACTTCGCAAATAACTTGTTACTTCCATCGCGACCACCTTTTTTAATCAATTCCTTGAAATCCCAAATGGTATTACCATCTGGAATATCATCGCCCATTTGAAGATCTAAAAAACTCTGAAAGCTGACCCGATCTCCGATTTGATTCTCAGTAGATTCGTCACTCAAGCCGTGATAGAATTGGATAATTAGCATTTTAAACATCAGCAATGGATCAAACGGGGGATTACCTCCTTTGCTCCAGTCTTTGGCATTGTAGCCTTTCACCTCCTCAAGAACTGGACGAAAAGCTTCCCAATCTATAACATTTTTAAGCTTGAGCACACCTACTTCTCTTTTGACCATCTTCTGCTAATGCTCAATGGCTGAAAATAAATTGCCTCCCTTGGTGTGCGTCCGATAGTTCATGCCCACTTCTAATCTGTTAGAGATAAATAGTAAGTATTTAATTCGGGCTAATTTAGGTTGGCTGGGTTAAGCAGTACAAGCAGGGAAGAGCATTCTATTCATCACTCGGACACAATGATCATATTTATTATAAAAACATGTTCTAAGACAGAATGTAGGGAAAAGAGGGGATTGGTAAGAAGTGGCGGCCCAACCCGGATTCGAACCAGGGACACAGGGATTTTCAATCCCCTGCTCTACCAACTGAGCTATTGGGCCATCTGTTTTGCAACTTGCAGTCAGCTAGAAACTGTTAGCGTGTTGCGGTGCGCATAATTAATATGAGTTGCTGAATTTTACAACCTTTAAATGGTACTTTTTTTATCTTTTTTAGTGAGATTCAGCTGAGGATGGGGAGTGGTGAATGGATAGATCTTAGCATCACTTACTTAAAGAACCTTTTAATGGCTTTTTTCTCGTCAGGAAGTAGAGAGTTTTTCCAAACACGTTCTCCACCAGTACCAGTATTCTCTGTAGAGCCACCATTACGAACCTTTGCGTCAGTTTTATCTATTTCATGTTCGCCATCAGTAGATTCTAGCAGATCTCCAGGAAGAGTATTAGATAGATCTTGAGCTTCTATGCGCTCTTCACGTGTCATGTTGAGCTTGTTTACAGCATCACCTAGCATACCAGGTGCATGTCCTGGACCTCTACTGACATTTCCTTTGCCTAGTTTGTCACCTTCACCCTCATCTTTGCCCTCACCATCTTCATTATTTTCGCCTTCAGCGTCATCTTGATCACCTTGCTGTTTATTTTGTTTTAGCTTTTGTGCCATCTTACGCATGCTTCTGCGAAGTTGATTGAGTTGCTCTTCACTGAGCTGGTTGAGTTGCTTAGGGTCTATCTGTTTGAGTTGGTCTAGAAGTTCTTGATTGGGTTTCATTGCTCCCGTGTCGAGATTTTCTACGGCTTTACCGAAGCCGTCTAGTAAGTTCTCTTTAGTTTGCTGGTTCATTTTCTCACCGTGTTTCTGGAGATTCTGCAGTGTTCTCTCTGCGTTCTGCATATTTCGTTGCATGTCTTTGGATGCAGACTCGTGACTCTGAGTGAGGTTATCTACAGCTTCTAAGGCTGAGTGGCTGAACCATTCGGCTGGATCTTCATCTTTCAGTTCAGCTATCTTTTTTTCCATTTCTTCGATATATTCATCCTGAACAATCTCTTCATTCTTAAGTTCTGCGAGTGCTTGCTCTAGTCTATTTCTTGAGTCTGGGGATGGGGTGTTCAGAGCAGTCTCTGCATAGCTTCCAATAGGAATAAAAAAGGCACAGATAATTACAATTATTGAGCCGAGTGAGGGGAGCAAAGTGCGTCGCCAGTGCCATCTAACGCCAGTGTATACCTCTCTGGGAGCTTCTGGCCATGGGGCAACTCCGGCTTTAGCCGCTGAGAGAGCGTTACGAAGTTTCATTTTATCTTCAATGCGAACCATGCTTTGATCGATAGTTTCAAATCTTCTCTGCGCAAATTTCCAGCATACATAACATAAGAGAAATACGCCAATGGTAATACTTGTGATAGTGACGGTATGAGCAGGGAGAACTTCAAAGTACCGTGCAAGGAGGATAGCAGTAGCTACCACGATAGCCATGATCGTAATTGGCAGATTGAGAAGTTCAATCCACCAAGCAATGTTGAGTTTTTTAGAAAGTGTCTGGGCGTGATGTGTCCAAACTTTCTCTTGATGAGCCTGCGATGATTTTTCCATAAGCTAGATAAGACTAACTTAATGAAAAGGTGATGCAATGACAAATAGAACCTTAGATACGCTGATCAAGCCATGTGCCGATCTTACTGAAAAGATCTTCTCTCTGAGGTTCAGCGAAGGTCTCATGGCGCATTTCAGGGAAAAGCTTATAGGTCTTATCTGTGAAATTCAACTTAGAAAAGAAGGACGAAGCGAGATGTTCTGGGCAGATGAAATCCGTGCCTCCCTGAGTATAGAGTAAGGGGATATTCGATTCTATTTTGAGCAGGTTACTTCTAACAAATTCAGATGCTTTGATGACTTCTACGCCCCATTTTACTGAGATTCTCTGATGGCTAGATTTCTTTGCTCCAGGTTTACGCACATGCGGTGTGTCTGGAGCTTCAGTACGGCAGAGATCAGGACTAGTGCCTGTTTTAACCATAAGTCTAGGGTAGATTTTTGAAAGCAGCTTGGCGCACTTAACAAAAGCATCCGACATGTTCTCAGCTGGTGAAAGAAGAGCTGCATTAACCCAACAATAATCAGGCTTAGGCAAGTGACCCTGCAGAGCAAGTGTTAGGTGTCTTAAAGTAAGCAGACCTCCCATAGAATGCCCAGCTATACCGTAAGGTAGATCACCAGCCATTTCTAGACCTTTGGCTATGACAGCATCAATCAGTGAAAGATTACCTACGTGCCCACGTCTACCTGGGCTATCTCCGTGACCAGGTAAGTCGAATGCAATACAACGAATCTTACGTTCGGTAAAGGGGTGGAGGACTTCAATATAACGCTCTGCATAATCTCCCTGTCCGTGAGTGAATAAACAAACTCCTCTAGGTGGTTCGTTATCATCACTGGGATTAGGATCCATGATAGTGCAGTTAAGTAAGTGGCCATCCACTAAAATATCTTTGCGAGTAATTGTCATGTTGGTGTAATTAACGATCTAGACTTGCCAGGAGATTTTTAAATAACTGGAGGTCTGGGTCATCGGACTCAGATTTACTTTTTAGCTTGAGAGCATGTTCAATATTTTTGAGAAATCTCGCCAGTATGTCACCGAGTGATGTAGGGTGCATGATAGCAGCTTTTGCTCCTTGGGAAATTTCTTTGTGTTCAGAGAGAATTTTCTTAACTGGAATGAGTTTACCTTTGTGGAAACAATCAACGAGTTGATTTTGATTGTCATGATAAATACGAGCTAAGAAATGTCCTGGGTAATTAGAGCCAGAAACATCAATACCCAGGCGTCTTGCTACTAATATGAATAATGTTGTTAGGCTAACAGGGTTTCCTAATCCTGTATCCACCACCCAGCACAGATCACTATTCTGGGTGTGATAATAATGTGTTTTGTTGCCTTTGAATTTCTCGCTCACAAATAACCATTCTCGAAGAGTATTAGCCGAAGACAATGCGTCTTGATGAGCCTCGGAAAACTCTTCAGCGAGAAGGTCCAACGTGTCAGAAAGCGAAGGGCGAAGTGATATACCATCATGTAGATAGTCTGAGATCAAGCGTAAGTGATACTCGAAACTATCTCTGTCCTCAGCCATAGCAGCTTTCCCGCCAGCTGGAATTTGCCACTCACTCATCAGTGTGTGACGTCTTGCTGGTAGTAGTAAATGTGAGAGCTTAGCTCGATCCTGTGGTGAAAGATCTACTTCATTACCTAGTGCTGTAAGCTCATGACTAAGATCTCCAGACGAATCCGCAAACTCGGTGATCAAGGCAGCTTGAATTACTGGCTCTTGGTCATCAAGAAGCTTAAGTAAATAGGGGAGTTTAGAGTCAGTGATCATTCTAGAGAGTTGTTATCGTCAGTCGCAACATTCATTATGCAGCGAAGCTTTCACCGCAAGAACAAGTGACTTCAGCATTGGGGTTTGTCACCTTAAATCCGCCTTGCTGAAGGTCAGCTGAATAATCCAGTTCGCTACCAGCTACAAAAAGGGCGCTTTTAGGGTCTATCACTACAGTCACCTCATTACTAACTACTAGCATATCTCGGTCTCTCGGTCCGTCTACAAGATCCATTTTATACTGAAGTCCCGAGCATCCTCCTCCCACGACAGCAATACGCAGCGCTCCGTCGGATCTACCTTGTTTTTCTAGTAATGAAGATAAGTGATCAGCTGCTCCATCAAGCACTTTAATGAGCTTTTCATTACCTAATTTGTATTTCACCGCGGACATGTATTACCTGTAAGGCTAAGTCAGCTGATAAGAAAGCCCAAAAAGCATCAATTATAACTTGAGTAATTACATGGCTATAGATGGTCAATTTTGAAATAATGAAAATTGCTTGAGAATAGCCTTTACACATCTCAATATGGTGCGATTTTGGTTATCAAATCTAACCGTGGTTCCATGGTGAAATTAAGCTACACCTTACTAATTCATTAGTGAGTAAACCGACTAATCTGACATTCAATATATAGTGCAGCTAGAAGCGCCTATGAGGAGAAAATAGGATTGAAATAATTTAAAAATACTTATTACCTGATTTGTAACACATTATTACAAAGTAAGGTAATCATTACATAATGAGCGAAAATATATCGCCGTCTAATGAGTCTGCTCCCGCAGCTCAGTCAGCGGCTTCAAACGAAGATAATGCTTCCGTGACTGCAAAAAATGCATCACCAGAAGCTACAAGCAAAGAATCAACTACTGAAAAGACTAAATCCGAAGCGACTCCAACAGCAAAGCCTTCTAAAAAGGAACCAAAGCAAGGAGTGCGTGACACACGTACTAAAACAGGTGCGGATATGGCTGATCTGCCTAAGTCATCAAATGAGGAAAGTTCATCTAACGATAAAAAATCCGACAAGCAGAACAAAGACGACAACCAACAGTCAAACAATCAGCAGAACAACTCAAGCAACAGCTCTAACCGTAGCAGAGGTCGCCGCGGCAGAAAGACTAATGAACCGAATCAGAACCAGCCTAAGCAAACTCAAAAACAAGTAAGAGTTAGCGCAAAGGCCATATCATCAAAAGCTTGGAAGATTTTCCTTGCTGAAGTAGGTGAAGAAGGACTTGCGCTTATTGGTGATAAAGAAGGTAAGGAGCTTACTAAGCGTAGTTTTAAACTGGCTGAAATCTTCGAAGAGGAAACTCAGCGTAGAATCAATCAAGCAAAATCACAGAAGGCACAGAGTAAGGCTAACAAGTCTAAGAAGAAGTCTGATAAAGCTAGAGACAAGGATAAGCCTGCTGCTGAAGACGAACAAAAATCTACATCAGTATCAGTGAAATCAAAGAAGGTCGTCAAGAAAGCACCTAAGACTGATGAGCCTAAAGCTGATGAACTGAAAAAAGAGTCGATTCCAGAGCTAAAACTAGAAGAGCAGGCTAAATCTCCTACTTCTGAGTAAGATTCAGCTGTAATCATTCAAAAATCACTTAAGCCTGCTAGGAGCAATTTCCTTGTAGGCTTTTTTTTATTTAATTTTTCTGTAATAAATCTGAATATCCACTTATTATTTACGTCTTACTTATAAGTAAACTCCGTATAAGGAGTAAACATCACCCTTAAATTATATAATGATTATGAAAAAGTTACATTCTATCACGATTAGCTCGATTGTAGTGTCCCTCACACTGCAAAGCTGTACTACTACCAATGCTTACACAGGCCAAACACAGGCATCTAAAACACTGATTGGCGGAGCTATTGGTGCTGCTACTGGCGCCCTTGCGGGTTCGATGTTAGGTGACCGTAAGGATGCTCTTAAAGGTGCAGCTATCGGTGGTATTCTAGGTGGAGGAATAGGTGCATACATGGACGTGCAGGAGCAAGAGATCAGAAAACAACTCCAAGGTTCTGGTGTTAGCGTGACGCGTTCAGGTGAAGACCTTATTTTAAACATGCCTAGTGATATTACATTCAGCTCAGGTAGTGCTACGATTGATTCACAGTTTGCCAACACTATTGGCTCAGTAGGACTAGTGCTTAAAAAGTATGATAAGACATCTATTTCTGTAGAAGGTCACACCGATTCAGTAGGAGACTCCTCATCTAATCAGAGCCTTTCAGTATCTAGAGCTAACTCAGTAGCTGCCATACTTAGCGCAAATGGTGTAGCGAGTAACCGCCTGCTAGTATCTGGTGCTGGTGAGTCTAGACCAGTGGCATCTAATGCATCAGAAGCTGGAAAATCTCAGAACCGTCGTGTAGAGCTCCGTATCGAGCCACAGACGAAACAGTTCTAAAAGTTATTATGAATTTCTAAACTAAAATGCCGTCAGACTTCATTGTGTGACGGCATTTTTTATAGTGATAATTATTTCTATAAAAGTAACCTAGTTTCGACCTGACAGAGAGTGGTTGAATTTGATTGATTTACGTATTTCTCGCATGACTTTACAGAGTCCATAATTATCATCTACAGCGCTTCTGTATTTAGGGTCTTCGAGAGCGTGAAAGCTAATTTTTTTACCCAAATCACTTTGGAGTGCTCTGATTTTATTCTCAATCATACCGATACGCGAGAGCATGGTGGAAATCTCTTTATTTCTTTGGCCTAAATGCTTAAAATACTCAGCTTTTGATGATGTTTCAGAACCATCGGATCCAGATGACTTTGACTTATCGCTGCTAGATAGCTCTAGTTGAAGTTTAATGAGCTGTTTGTCGGCTTGTATTTTTCTTTTCTTAAGATCTAAAAATTTAGACTTTAACGCATTCATTTTTTCTTCTTCTCGATTTAGTGTAAACGGATCAGCCTGCTCTGCCGCTTTCATAGTATCAAACCTGCGCTTAGCTTCATCGTAACTATGTTTGATAGAAGTGGCTTCCGCTTTTATGTTCGCTAGATTAGCTTTGACCTCAGTGATAGCAATAGATTGACTAGCTGGAGTGATGGTTAGGGCTAGCTGATCTTTTTTTAGATTATCGATAGAGGCTCTAACCGCTTCAGCATCCATCTCGAGATTAGACTTCTCAGCTAGGAGTTGGTCTATAGCTTCGACTATCTCTTTATACTGAGCATGTTCTCTGAGCTTAGACCATACTCTTCTGCCTAATGTGTCCTGAGCTTCCTTTAGCAGTTGAAGCTCATTCGCGGCAGATAAGAGCCTTGTCTGAGTTCTCTTGATGCCGATTGTAGAAAACATCTTAGCGATGATGTATTTGGTTTTTGTCATCTTGATTGGATTTATTCTTTGATTGATTTCTGCAGGTCTGTGATCACTTTACTGTCTTCTAGTGTGGATACGTTCCCTGTCACTTGTCCAGTCTTTACCAGCTCTTTTAGTAGTCTGCGCATGATTTTACCTGAGCGGGTTTTTGGTAGGGCTGGTGCGAAGTGAATAGCATCTGGTTTAGCAATTGCTCCGATGATCTTGCCGACGTGATTTCTAAGTTCTATTTTGAGCTTATCCGTCGGCTTAACATTGCTTTTCAGGGTGACAAAGCAAACGATCGCTTCGCCTTTGACCTCATGTGGTTTGGCTACGACAGCTGCTTCAGCTACGGCCTTGTGAGCTACGAGTGAACTCTCAACTTCTGCGGTGCCTAGTCTGTGGCCTGATACGTTGAGCACATCATCGAGTCTACCTACGATGTAGATATTTCCCTTCTTGTCCATGCGAGCTCCATCGCCAGCTGTATACATGCCTTTGTAGTCTCCCCAGTATGTATCTTTATATCGTTTTTTATCACCGTAAATATTTCTTAGCATAGATGGCCAAGGTTTGCGGATGACAAGCTTGCCGGGAACATTTGGCTTACACACATTGCTATCCTCATCGAGAATAGCGGCATCTACTCCGAAGAAAGGAAGTGTTGCTGTGCCTGGCTTGATAGGTGTACAGCCAGGTAGAGGGGTGATCATCACTGCACCAGTTTCTGTCTGCCACCAGGTGTCCACGATAGGGCATTTCCCGCCGCCTATTTTCTCATAATACCAGAGCCATGCTGCTGGATTAATCGGCTCACCAACTGTGCCTAGTAGTCTAAGTGAGGATAGATCATGCTTATCAACGTGTTCATCGCCAGCCTTGATGAAGGCTCGGATGGCAGTAGGGGCAGTGTAGAAAATAGAAACTCCGTATTCCTCGATAATGCTCCAGAAACGATTCCACTCTGGGTAGTTAGGAGCGCCTTCATACATTATTTGAGTCACTCCGTTTAACAGAGGTCCGTAAGTGATGTATGAGTGACCTGTGATCCAGCCCACATCTGCGGTGCACCAGTAGACGTCATCTTCTTTTAGATCGAAAATATATTTAGCCGTTGTGTATGTACCGACCATATACCCACCTGTGGTGTGGAGGATGCCTTTTGGCTTACCAGTAGAGCCAGAGGTATAGAGAATGAAAAGGGGATGCTCAGAGTTAAAGCCCTTTGGCTTGTGAACAGCTGGAGCATCTGCAATGACATCTTCCCACCACTTATCGCGACCTTTTTTCATCGTGACATCATTACCTATTCTCTTTTGGACGATGACAGTTTTGACAGTCTTGTTACCTTTGAGGGCTGCATCAACATTGGCTTTCAGTTCTACCGTTCCACCTCGTCGCCAGCCACCATCACAAGTGATCACAGCTACAGCTTCTGAGTCTTCTAATCTATCTTTGATGGACTCGGCTGAAAAGCCTCCAAAGACAACTGAGTGGACCGCTCCAATGCGGGCACAAGCTAGCATGGCAATCGATGCCTCTGGTGTCATAGGCATGTAGATGAGCACTCTGTCCTTAGGCTTAACACCTTCAGCGATGAGAGCATTTGCGAAGCGTGAAACATCGCGCAAGAGTTGGCGGTAGGTGATGACGCGCTTGTCGCCTGGTTCACCTTCCCAAATAATAGCGGCTTTGTTACCTCGCCCAGCTTCTACGTGGCGGTCTACACAGTTCTCACAGATGTTAAGCTTAGCTCCTTTAAACCATTTAGCATCTGGGGCTTTCCATTCGAGCACGTTATCCCACTTTTTTTGCCAAGTAAGTTCATTTGCCTCACGAGCCCAGAACTTATCCGGTTGATCGATGGATTCTTTGTGCATTCTCTTGTACTGCGCCATGCTTTTGATGTGTGCGTTTTTAGAAAATTCTTTTGATGGCTTAAACTCAGTGTTCTCGTCAAACAATGTTGCTTTCTTGGCTTTAGCAGAAATGGATGTTTTATTCATGATTATGAAGGTGAATACTAATGATCTATTTTGCTAGAGTGATGTGATTGTGTCGAGTCTTGCGTGATTATCCTTAAAGTCATCAGCGGTGATTCCTTTATTACGATTCATCTTATCCATGTCACGGAAGAGTGCTTCCATACCTGCTATTGCAGCGAGGATGTCTTTAGTGTGACCAGTCTCAGAGATCGTGTGCATGTTACGGATAGGGAACCCGACAGAGGTGACGGCGCTATCAAAACCAGCTAGAGCAGCTGCCATGGCATCGGTACCAGTGTCTCTACCAGACATATCCATCTGGTATGGGATCTCTCTCGTTTGACAAGATTTCTCAATGAGTGAGCAGAGGTAGTCGCTAGTGACTGAACCGCCAGTGATGGAGAAGCCTTTACCCATTGTTAAGGAGTTCATACGCTTAGCACCTAGTCCAGGAGCAGCATCGTAGTCGTGGTTTACATCAGCACCAATCAATATGTCTGGCTTCATTTCACCTGCAATCGCGGTGGCTCCAAATCTGCCAATCTCCTCATGAGTCGCAATAGTATAAAGGACACGAAGATTCTTCAGAGGCTTTTTAGCAAAGATCTGTGCTAGTTCAGCAACTAAGAAACAGCCAAGACCATTATCAAGGTATGCACCGTAATAGGTATCTTTAGTGAAGCCACGCTTGATAGGACGGTCTAGGATAATAGGGTCACCTGCACGAATACCTAACTTTTCGATTTTCTCTTTACACTTGTCACCATGCATCTGGAGCTCTAGGTAGAGGTCAGTAGGTTTGATTCCTTTGTCACCGGTACGCTGTGCTGGCTCAGAAAAGTGGATGGCACCCAAGGCTTCAATAGTGCCACCTTCGATGAGTCGGTACTTACCTGGCTTTTTAGGATCTTGTGAAAAGAGTTTTACTTCATGACCGATCAGAGTGCATGGAAGAAAAGAATCACTATTCACCCAAATTTTCCCATCACTACCGATGCTTCTTACTTGAAGACGGATTTTATCTGCATGACCAATAATCATCACTGATGTACGATCGTCTTCACCAGGGTGCGAATCTAACACTATACCTGCATTCCCCTTGAATTGATGAATACCCCATGATTTAGGTTTAATTTTTTCAAAGAATGGTTTGAGAACACCGTAAGACATGGCTGCCTCCAGTCCGATCGGGCTAGGTGCTGCTAGGATTTCCTTCATCCATTCGAATTTCTTCTCGGGCATTGATTTTTCCCACAGTTGTTTAGATTTTTTAGTAGCCATAGTTGTATGATTGTTTATTTATATAGGATAGTTTGTATGGTGGTGTGGTCATAACAAGTGCAAATTTAATTTTTTTAGAAGATGTGAATAAGTTAGATCAAAGTGGAGTCAAAGTGGGGATGCTGAAGTTAACCATATTGTCAAAGCTGCTGTTAGTATATACTGCGATAACTATATCGTCTTGCGTACAGTCTCTTAGTGAGTCTAGAAATGATAGGGTTAGGATACCCAACATAGTGCATTCTAGCCCAGATGTGATTTCACTTCATGAGTATGAGAATGCTCATGATCTAAATGATTCGAACAGTTCCATAGGTGGGAATATAATAGGGGCTATATTAGGGTCTCTAACAGATAGCATATTTGATAATCTATTAGGTAGTGGTCCTGATGATGATTGTAGAGCAGGAAAGAGGAAACGAGATTTTATAGACAAGAACCGTGAGGCAATCGTAAAAGATTTAGAATCCAAGAAAGATTAAATAATATATGAAAACAATACGAAATACAAAATTGGCAATCACTGCAACGGCAGGATTAATATTAAGTAGTCAGGCTAATGCTCAATATAGAGGAATAGGTGACTTTGAAGCCGGTGTCGGTTACATGGAAAACGATCAACGAGCTTACGGCTTTTTGAAAGGGAACCTTGTGACCTACCATGACGCTTTGAATACCCATAAATTTGGGCTAGAATACATTGGCTATGATGAGACGCTGAATGCATCGTTTGGTACAGATATTCTTTATACTACGCTCGTGGTGAACTATGAGTTTGAGCATTACATTAATCAGAGGTTTACCGTGTTTGTAGGTGGTGGAGTAGGTGGTCAGTTCGCTGAGTTAGATTCTAATGTAGGTAGCTTAGATGATGATCTAACAGGTTACGCACAGGTGTTCGCTGGCATAAGAGGACATATCACACCTAATTTAGATGCTAGACTTGGAGTGAGAAGAATGTTCTTTGATGAATTTGATTTACTTGGAGTTTCGGGAATTAAACAGAACCAGACTTGGGGATTTGATCTGGGTCTAACGTTTAAGTTCTAAGTTATTAGAAGTTAAGCTTATTTGAAACTTCATGCTGTATTTCATCGGCTCTCTGTGGGCCGATGCTAGCTACAGCCATGTTTTCTCTTTTAAATAAACTAAGTGATAACTCGTGTAACTGATTAAGCGTAGTGCTCTGTAGAGTTTCTAGGGAGTCATCAGGAGAGATCATTTTACTAAAACATAAGAGAGAGTCTCCCATCCAGCTCATGCGCGAGTGGGTACTCTCTAGTCCTATTTTACTTTGGCCTGTGGCGTAGCTGATTGACTGCTTTAGTTCATCTGCGGTGAAGCCGTCTTTGATGAGATCTTTTATAATTATATTGATCACTTCGAGGCTTTCTGTTAGGCGGGTGGCATCTAGTCCAAGATGGATCTCAAATGTACCAGTGTCGTGATAAAGGCTGTAGTCTGATGCGATATGGTAACAGAGTCCACGTTGCTCTCTAAGCTCTTGAAATAATCTTGAACTCATTGTTTCCCCCATGATGAGGCTCATGACACGCAGGACATGGCGCTCATCTGAATGCCTTCCATTAGTATGAAAGGCTAGAGCTAAATGGACTTGGTCGATGTCACGCTGTTCATGTAGATGGCTGAATGTGTTAGAATCTGTTAGCTTATGTGAATACGTCTCGAATAAATCAGAATCTACTGATGGATCCCTCAGCTGTGGTAAGTGTTTTTCGGCAATTTCACAAACTTGCTCATGGGTGATTTTCCCAGCAACTGTAAGTGTCAGTCCATTATCACCTCGCAGGTAATGGTGTTGAGTAAAGGCTTTAAGTGCTTTGCTATCGATGTTCTTGATAGATTCCTCTGTTCCAGTGATCGGTCTACCAAGAGGGTGATTCGTCCAGAGTGCTTCTGATAAGAGATCGTGGATGTGGTCACTTGGGTTCTCTTGGTACATGATGATTTCCTCTACGATGACTTCGCGTTCGCGAGCCACTTCTTGAGCATCATAGGTAGAGTTCCAGACCATATCACTCATGACCTCTATAAACTGTGGCAAGAGGTTTGCTGGACCGCGAGTTTCTACGCAGGTCTGGTCTTCGGTGGTGAATGCATTAATCGTGCCGCCAGCTCCTTCTACTTGTATCGCGAGATCGAGTGAGCTACGTGAAGGGGTGCCCTTAAAAATCATATGTTCCGCGAAATGCGCGATCCCATTAAGTTCAGCGGTCTCGTATCTGCTACCAGTAGGTAAATAGATCCCAGCTGAAACGGATTCCATGTGGGGCATCTCCGCCGTCGCTACGTGAACGCCGTTGATGTTGCTGTGCTTAAAATTCATAGCCAATTCATAGCTCAGATTAACTAATATGAAAGGCTTGTTATGGATAATTTCTCTCTGATAGAGCGGATAAACGTTTGCATTCAAGACTGAGAAGCACTAAGTAAATCTCAGACATGAAGATACTCAGCTACAAAGATGCAGGTTATGTTAGATTTATCAAAACCTTAGACCGCAGAGCCGTCCCTACGGATGATCTCTACAATGTTGTGTCTGATATCATCGCAGAAGTGAAGAGGAATGGTAACAAAGCTCTCTTTGCTTACACTGAGAAATTTGATGGTTTAAAGCTTACGCCTAGATCTCTCTTCGTAACTGATGCTGAGCTTGAAGAAGCTGAAGCACTCGTGGATGAAGAAGTGAAGGAGGCGATTACTGCCGCTAAGAAGAACATCCACGCCTTTGCCAAGCGCAGTATGCGCAAGGACTGGAAATACAAGAATGGACAAGGTGCAGAAGTGGGAGAGAGATTTGTACCTTATGATCGTGTAGGAGTCTATGTGCCAGGTGGCAAAGCACCACTGGTGTCTACTGCTCTGATGACTGCGGCATTCGCCCAGGCGGCTGAGGTTCCTGAGATATTAGCTGCGACTCCTGCTGGCCCAGACGGCAAGGTGAACCCGGCACTACTCTATGCTCTTAAGGAGTCAGGTGTGACAGAGATTATTAAAGTGGGTGGTGCTCAAGCGATCGCTGCAATGGCACTTGGTACATCTACTGTCCGTCCGGTTGAGAAAATTTTTGGTCCAGGTAATAGTTTTGTGGTAGAAGCAAAACGTCAACTTGTAGGAGCTGTTTCCATTGACCTTCTTCCTGGGCCTAGTGAGGTGTTAGTGATTGCAGACAAGTCAGCGAACCCAGCATTCATTGCTGCCGATCTGTTAGCACAGGCTGAACACGGTGGAGATAGCGTGGTTGGTTTCATTTCTGACTCGAAGACACTCATCACTCGTGTTGAGAAGCGGATCGAAAAGCAGATGAAGACTCTCAGTAGATCTAAATACATTAAGGATGTATTGAAGAAGGGGACGTTTGTTATCTTGGTGAAGAACCTTGATGATGCGATGGAGATTTGTAATCAATTCGCCCCAGAGCACTTATCACTCATTGTCGAAGAAGAAGATCACTGGCTAGATAAGGTCCGTACAGCAGGAGCCATCTATGCAGGTAATTTCAGTGCTGTGGCAGTAGGCGACTTCCTGGCAGGTCCCAGCCACACACTTCCTACCGGTGGATCAGGTAAGTCATTCTCAGGAATCCGCGCTGATCAATTTCAGCGCAGAACAAGCATTGTTAGAATGGATCAGAAGTCTGTCCAGAAATCACTCAAGCACGTACTTAAGTTTGCAGAGATCGAAGGGCTCGATGCTCACGGAAAGTCCGTTGAGATCCGAGCGAATAGCAAGTAGTTAGAATTTATAACAGCCTATGTTATCACTTCTTTAGCGTAGGCATCAGCTTCCTTGAAGGTCTCAAAAGTTAGATTAGCGTGATCATGAAGTAACTTTGCTGACCCGTCTTGGAGACGGGTAATGATGATGCATGGCCAGCCCTTGGCTTCACTGTACTTTAGCCAGATGTTTTTCAGGTTTGGTCTGCTGTCAAACTGTAAGGTCATAAAGCGCTTCTTGATCGCTTTGTTAAACTTGATTTCCTCATACTTCGTCAAGCGATGCGGGACATTACGTGAGCCAATCTTAGCGCCAGATTTCTTGCCTCGGGTGAGCTTCTCTACATGCTTTTCTTTCATAAGATTAATCTGGCATGTGATAGGCAGGATTCAACTTTAAGATCGTACTTTTTAAATGATTTACTAGTATTCGTGATGTACAATTTAAGCTGATAATTACTTTCTATTTAAGTGAGTAACTATTTGAAACATAAATAATAACATGAAGAAAATCGTTCATATTTTTTCAGTCATCATACTTCCAGGTATTGCGTATTTTATTCTTTCCAAGGTTAAACCTAGAACTTTGTGTTTGAAGGTGAAGTAGATTTCAACGAGAAACTCTACAAACAGGTTTCCTAGAGTGATTCTATACACTTATTGAAGATGTTCTAGCTAAAAAAATGACATAGTTTTCCACACCCATCTTTGTAGATGTTTTAATAAAAAAAGCACCACAGGTTTAACTGAGGTGCTTTTAGTAAAATTGAATACTTTTATCTATCGTTTAAACGATGATGGTCTGCTCGCGTTCAGGGCCGTTTCCTACGTATGAGATAGGGGCTCCTACTAGCTCGGACAGCCTAGTAAGATAGGCTTTTGCGTTTTCTGGAAGTTCATCCCAGCTACGTGCCTTAGTGGTGTCGCTTTCCCAGCCTGGCATTTCTTCATAGACAGGGATTGCTTTCTCCCATGCTGCGCGTGATGCTGGTGGGAACTCGTGAATAGTACCGTCTACATCGTAGGCTGTGCAGATTTTGAGTGTTTTGCGCTCATCGAGACCGTCAAGAATGGTGACTGCGAGATCAGTCACGCCATTTACCATAACTGCTAGTCTTAGAAGAACTGTGTCTAACCATCCACAGCTACGAGGGCGACCAGTGGTAGCGCCGAATTCCATGCCACGAGCGTGGAAGAACTCTGAAAGTTCATCATCGATCGTTGGCATTGGACCAGCTCCTACACGAGTTGTGTATGCCTTACAGACACCAACTACGCGCTCTACTGCGTGAGGGGGAAGTCCGCAACCAGTACATGCTCCACCAGCTGTGGTGTTCGATGAAGTTACGAATGGGTATGTTCCGAAATCAATATCCAAGAGTGATCCTTGAGCTCCTTCGAAGAGGATCGTCTTGCCGTCTTTCCACGCCTTGTGGAGAGTGGGTATGACATTGGTCACGTGTGGAAGTAAACGCTGGATAGCTGGTCTAACAGCGTCGAGAATATCGTCCGTAGTGAAAGTCGGGAGATTGTGTCTGGTTAAGAGTTCATTAGCTTCCTGAAGACGGATGTCGATGAGTTTGCGCGCAGTGGCTTCATCCTGGAAGTCAGCTAACCTTAGTCCAATTCTGTTCGCTTTATCAGCATAGGTCGGGCCGATTCCACGCTTGGTGGTACCGATCTTGTTTTCACCGAGTGCTGTTTCACGTGCTGCATCTAGCTCACGGTGATAGGGAAGTACTACGTGTGCTCGGTCTGAGATAAGTAGCTTCTCTGGAGTGACTGAAACGTTTTGAGCTTCAAGTGACTCGATTTCTTTCACGAGTCCAACAGGATCCATAACAACGCCGTTACCGATCACATTAATCTTACCATCCCAAAGGATGCCAGATGGGATGAGGTGAAGGACGTATTTGGTGCCGTTGGCGATGACTGTGTGTCCAGCGTTATTGCCGCCTTGACCACGCGCCACGATGTCGGCTGTCTCCATGAGATAGTCGACTGTTTTTCCTTTTCCTTCGTCTCCCCACTGGAGACCACAGATGATAGTATTAGACATTTAAAATGTTGTTAGATTAAGATAGTGTTTAAAAGTTGAAGCAGTATTTAGAGTTGCTTGTTTGCTTCGATAAGTGCTGCGAATTCTTCAAAGAAGTATTTCGCATCGTTTGGTCCAGGTGCCGCTTCTGGGTGGTACTGAACAGAGAATGCAGGGAATGTCTTGTGACGGAATCCCTCTACTGTCTCATCATTGAGGTTAATGTGAGTGATCTCCACATCGTCTGGAAGAGAATCTGGGTCAGTAGCAAAACCATGATTTTGAGCTGTGATGGAGACTTTACCATCACGCAGGTCTTTCACTGGCTGGTTACCCCCACGGTGACCGAACTTGAGCTTATAAGTGGTGCCACCGAAGGCGTGGGTGAGAATTTGATGACCAAGACAGATGCCGAAGATAGGCTTCTTACCGAGGAGTTTTTTAACTTCTGCATGAATGTAGTCCAGAGCCGCTGGGTCACCAGGACCGTTGGAGAGGAAGATTCCATCAGGGTTTAAAGCGAGGATTTCTTCAGCAGAGGTGCGTGAGTTCACTAGTGTGATTTCAAATCCTTGTTGACGCATAGAGCGGAGAATATTGTATTTTACACCGAAGTCATACGCAACGATTTTGTACTTCACTGGAGGAAGCTCATGGTAGTGACCTGGGCGTTCTTGGGAGACACTGGGAATGTCCCAGAGGCGAGATTCTCCTTCCCAGAGATAATTCTTTTCCGTGGAGACTTCTTTCACGTAGTCTTGACCCGTCATTGGAGGTGAGCCCTTGGCGGCCTGAACTGCTTCTTCAGCGGTGAGTTCAGTGGTGATACATGAGCGCATGGAGCCAGCAGTACGAAGGTGCTTAGTGAGGGCACGGGTGTCGATATCTTCGATTCCGATGATCTTGTGCTCAGTGAAGTACTCACCGAGTGACTGGCGTGAGCGGAAATTAGAAGTGACTGGTGAGAGTTCGCCGATGACGAGTCCACGTACATGTGGCTGGTTAGATTCAGCGTCTTCAGGATTTACTCCATAGTTACCAATGAGAGGGTATGTTAGCGTGACGATCTGTCCTCGGTAAGACGGGTCAGTGATAATTTCCTGATATCCTGTCATGGAGGTGTTAAAACAAATCTCACCAGTAGTAGTCCCTGTGTGACCAAAAGCTTCTCCGATAAACGTGCGGCCGTCTTCTAATGCTAAGATAGCAGTGTATGAGTCCTTCATGATAAATGTGTGCTGTGCGCTTGCAGAGCAAACAGCCCTGCGTTTCAGGCGAAGACTAGGAGGAGGCGAGCTGGTGTGCAAGTATTTAGCGTAAGAAAAACCAAGTTTTTAGAGTGAGTTTGTATTCCTCCTAAAACGGGGGTGGTTTGAGCTCTGTTGAGAAATAAAATTTCTTCAACAGAATGGCATTGTAGTCTTGATTTCTTGATCGAGAATGGCTATTCCTACGGGCGCAATGAAAAGACTTATCATTACTTCAGCAATTATCTCCGCGTTCGTAGCAATCAGTTCATGTGAGCAGCATGAGTGGAAGGACACTAAGCGTCTCCACGTAGACAAGGCTGATCACGGTCAAGACGCTAACGGAGATCATTAATTTTTAGTGCGTGTTTTCAATGCGCAGGTTGATTTATGCAGAGGTCGCTGTAAATTGCGATCATATCCATGAATAGTAGATCCACAAAGAGGCCGCCTTGGTGGCTAATACCAAATCTCTTGAGCTTAGATGCTCCATTGGTGGCATTACTGTGGATGTGGCTACTAGCGAAATCAATGCGAGTGGTTTATATGGACAGCTATTCGTATTGGCTATTAGCTGGTGCTATCTGGTGTGTCTATGTAGTAGATAGAGTCTGGGACGTGAAACGTCATCGTTCCAGAGGCGGGGACTTAGATGCGATGAGTACCCGGCATCAGTTTCATTGGAAGTTCCGAAAGGTTTTATTGCTGGCTGTAGTGAGTGTGATTATTTATGGGATATATACAGCATTTACTGTGGCATCGGCTGCGCTTTTGACTGCGGGTGTCTCAGGTATTGGGCTATGTGTGATATATGTATTTATCAGGAAATTTGATATTGGAGAGATCGCTTACGGGAAGAACTTTATCGCGGGTATGACCTTTGCCTTCGGTGTGTCAGCTCCTATCGTCGTCGAGTCCGTGCACCTTCCTATGAGCGTCACAGATCTTTGGTATCACTTTTCAGCGGCATCAGATGCTAATTTCTGGTTAGCTCTCAGACACGGGATTAATAATTTTTTTGGAATCACTTTCTCTACTGTTGGGACAGTATTTACAAATAGCGCTTTGTCGTTCTTGTTCGGCTTACTTTGCTTTTTAAACATTACAGGTATTGATCTATGGGAGAAATCTATAAGGACTGACTTGGAAGAGGATAAAGAAGCATGTGAAACTATCTTTGCTTATGGTGCTCTTATTTTAGCCGCATTCACAGTCTACCTTCTAGCCTATTACTTAGCTGAGTTTGGTGAACCAGTGGGTTATGTGGTTATGGTCGCCACAGCACTACTGTATTTTATCAATAAAAAGCGGACTTCATTCTCTTTAGATGGACAGCGCGTATTAGCGGATGTCGCTATGATCTTGCCAATTCCCATGTGGTGGCTGTTTAGTCTTTAGGAAACTTACCAATAGAAAAAAACTTAGCTTTGAATACTCTTACTTTAGCTAAGGCACTGGTGGAGGTAAATTATTGAGTGATACGACTTAATAAGTTATTTTCGTTGAATTTAGCACGATTTTTGTTACTATCTACACATGGCAAGATCACGGAGAAAACTTGATATACATGGACAAGCTGATGAGGTATTAAAACTCTTCAAAACAACCAAGCCTGGTTGGGAAAAAGAAAGATTACAAAGCATCAAGCTCGGCTTAGAAAATAAGCTAACAAATAAGGAAATAGCGCAGACCCTTGGCAGGCATGTGGACTCTATCAACAATTGGTTTAATCTATTCCGTGAAGGGGGAATCCAAA